>NZ_WWEQ01000055.1 GCF_009857845.1 Brevibacterium rongguiense
TACAGTTCCGAGACCGAACGCCGAGGTGAACTTCCTGGTTGGTTGCATGTCTACAATCACCACAGGGTTCACTCCGCGATCGGAGCCCCGCCCATCAGCAGACTCAACAACCTGCCTGGACATCACATCTAGCCCCCGGGGCACGTCCCCCGGCCGGGCGGGGCGCCCCGGACGACCGGGGCACTCCGGCCGGCCGCGGCACTCTGGCCGGCCCGGGCCGGCGGGCCGGCGCTACTCGGCCCGGCCGGCCGCGGCCCGCCGGGTGCGCGCGGTCTCGTAGAGGGCGACGGCGGCGGCCACGCCCGCGTTGAGCGATTCGGTGGTCGCGGCGATCGGGATGGAGACCACCTGGTCGCACAGGTCCCGGATGAGGCGCGAGATGCCCTTGCCCTCGCTGCCCACCACGATGCACACGGGTGCGGTGGCGAGCTCGAGGCCGGGCAGCTCGACGTCGCCGTCCATGTCGAGGCCGACGATGAACACGCCCTGCTTCTTGATCTCCTGGAGGGCGCGGGCGAGGTTCGTCACCTGGGCGACCGGGATCCGGCTCGCAGCTCCCGCGGACGTCTTCCACGCCGCCGCGGTCATCGAAGCCGAGCGGCGCTCGGGGATGATGACCCCGTGGCCGCCGAACGCGGCGGCCGAGCGGACGATCGCGCCGAGGTTGCGCGGATCGGTCACCCCGTCGAGCGCGACGAGCAGCGGCGCCTCGAACCGGTCGCCGGCCAGGGCGAGCAGGTCATCCGGATGGGCGTAGTCGTACGGCGGGATCTGCAGGGCGACGCCCTGGTGGATCGCACCGTCGGTGAGCCTGTCGAGCTCCGGCTTGGGCGCCTCGAGCATCGCCACCCCGTGATCGGCGGCCAGCGCCACGATCTCGCGCACGCGGTCGTCTGCGTCGATGCGCTGGGCCACGTAGAGGGCGGTGGCGGGGATCGACTCGCGCAGCGCCTCGACCACGGCGTTGCGCCCGGCGACCACGTCCGAGCCGGTCATCTTCTTCTTGCGGTGGGCCTGCTGGGTCCGCTGGGCCTTCTCCCGCTCGACCTTGGCCTTGTGGGCCTTGTGGTAGACGCGGTCCTCCGCCTTGGGCGTGGGCCCCTTGCCCTCGAGGCCGCGGCGGCGCTGGCCGCCCGAGCCCGCCTGGGGGCCCTTGCTCTTGCGCCGGACCGCTCCGCCGCGTGACTTGGGTGGCATGGCCGCTCCTGTTCGTCGTCGTCTGTGTTCGTGGGCCGTGCGGCCCGGGGCCGGGCCGCCGCGGGGGCGTGCTGCGGGCCGGCTAGCCCCGCACCTCGTAGCGCACCCCGTCCGGGGTGTCCTCGAGGGCGATGCCCGCGGCCGCGAGCCGGTCGCGGATGGCATCGGCGCTCGCGTAGTCCTTGGCGGCCTTCGCCTGGGCGCGCTGCTGGGCCAGCTCGCCCACGAGCGCGTCGAGCGCTCCCTCCGCCGCCGAGGCGCCCGCCGGCTGGGCACCGCCGGCCCAGTGGGCGGCCGTCGGGTTGACGCCGAGGATGTCGAGCATGAGCTCGACCTCGCCCACGGCCCTGGCGAGTTCCTGCTCCTCGGCCCGGCCGTCGAGCAGCCGGAAGCCGTCGGAGACGCGGGCGAAGACGACGGCGAGCGCGCGCGGAATGGACAGGTCGTCGTCCAGCGCCGCGGCGAAGTCCTCGGGCACCCGGTGGGGCGAGGCGGCGTAGCCGGCGGCCGCCTCGGGCACGGCGGGGGCCGCGGCGCCGAGCGCCTGGCGGGCGCGGGCGAGGAAGTTCGCGATCCGGTCGAGCGCGGCCTGCTGCGCCTCGACGTGGGCCGGGGTGTACTCGAGCGTCGAGCGGTAGTGGGCGGTGGAGAGGAAGAAGCGCACGGCCAGCGGGGAGAAGCGCTCGAAGAGCTCGTGGGCGAAGACCGAGTTGCCCAGCGACTTCGACATCTTGTCCCCGCCCACGTTGAGCAGACCGGAGTGCATCCAGATCCCGGCGAAGGCGTCGCCGGCGGCGCGGGACTGAGCGCGCTCGTTCTCGTGGTGGGGGAAGCGCAGGTCCAGTCCGCCGCCGTGGATGTCGAAGGCGGACCCCAGGTAGCGGGTGGCCATGGCGGAGCACTCGATGTGCCAGCCGGGCCGCCCGCGGCCCCAGGGGGTGGGCCAGGACGCGGAGGCGGGATCGCCCTCCTTCGCGGCCTTCCACAGGGCGAAGTCGCGGGGGTCGCGCTTGCCGCGCACCGGGGCGTCCCCGGCATCGCTCATGTCCTCGAGGCGCTGGTGGGTCAGGCCCCCGTAGTCGGGGAAGGAGCGGACGTCGAAGTAGACGTCGGCGCTGCCGTCCTCCGCCCGGTAGGCGTGCCCGGCGTCGATGAGCCGGGCGATGAGCTCGACCATCTCCGTGATGTGGCCGGTGGCGCGCGGCTCGTACGTGGGCCGCAGCACCCCCATCGCGTCGTAGGCGGCGGTGAACTCCTGCTCGTAGAGGTAGGCGTGGGCCCACCACGGGCGGCCCTCGGCCTGGGACTTCGCGAGGATCTTGTCGTCGATGTCCGTGACATTGCGGACGAGCGTCACGTCATAGCCCCGGTAGACAAGCCAGCGCCGCAGCTGGTCGAACACGACCGCCGAGCGCATGTGCCCGATGTGCGGTGCGCCCTGCACGGTGGCGCCGCACACGTAGATGCTCGCCCGGCCGTCGACGACGGGGGTGAAGGGCACGAGTGCCCCGGCCTCGGTGCTGTACAGAGAAATCGCCACGCCAGGATTCTACCGGGGGCGGCGCACGGGGCCGCAATTGTTGCGATCCGCTCACGGATCGCCGCGCGCGGGCGCCCGCTGTGGCGCGGCCCACGGTGCGTTCCGTAGAGTCGTCCCAACCCCGCCGGCGGCCCGTGCCGCCGCGCCGGCCCGGCGGCCGGCACCCGTGACCACCCCGACTGCCAATGGAGGCACCGATCATGCCCGGATCCCCCACCCCGAAAGCGCAGGCGAGTCCGCAGCGCGAAGTCTTCGTCTCCCGCTCCGCCTTCATCCTCGCCGCGATCGGCTCGGCGATCGGGCTGGGCAACATCTGGCGCTTCCCCTACGTCGCGTACGAGAGCGGCGGCGGCGCCTTCGTCATCCCCTACCTCATCGCCCTGCTCACGGCCGGCATCCCACTGCTGTTCCTCGACTACGCGATCGGCCACAAGTTCCGCGCCTCGGCCCCGCTGTCCTACCGCTCGATCCACCGGGCGGCCGAGCCGATCGGCTGGTTCCAGGTGCTCCTGGCCACGATCATCGCGATCTACTACTCGGTCATCGTCGCCTGGGCGATCTCCTACACGTTCTTCTCCGTGAACTCGGCGTGGGGCGAGGCCCCGGGCGATTTCTTCGGCGGTGCCTACCTCCAGCAGTCCGGGGACTACGGGCTCTCGCTCGACTTCGTGCCCGGCGTGCTCATCCCGCTCATCGTCGTCTGGGTCATCTGCCTGGGCGTGCTGCTGCTGGGCATCCAGAACGGCATCACCCGCTTCTCCCAGATCTTCATCCCGGTCCTCATCGTCCTCTTCGCCGCGATGGTGGTCAGGGCGCTGTTCCTGCCCGGCGCCATGGAGGGCCTCAACGCCCTCTTCACACCGGACTTCAAGGCGCTGCTCGAGCCCAGTGTGTGGGTGGCGGCCTACGGGCAGATCTTCTTCTCCCTGTCCGTGGCGTTCGGCATCATGCTCACCTATGCCTCGTACCTCAAGCGCAAGACGAACCTCACGGGCTCCGGGCTGACCGTCGCGTTCTCCAACTCCGGCTTCGAGCTGCTGGCCGGCGTGGGCGTGTTCGCCGCACTCGGCTTCATGGCGCAGTCGCAGGGCACGAGCGTGGACAAGGTCGTCGAGAGCGGCATCGGCCTGGCGTTCATCGCATTCCCCACGCTCATCGGCCAGATGCCCGGGGGCGCGATCTTCGGCATCCTCTTCTTCCTCTCCCTCGTGTTCGCGGGCCTGACCTCGCTCGTCTCCCTCATCCAGGTGCCGATCGCGGCGCTGAGCGACAAGCTCAACATCTCCAACCGCCTCTCCACGGTCATCGTGGGCGGGACGATGGCGGTCATCGCCTGCCTGACGATGCCCACGGTGACGGGCCTGAACGTGCTCGACGTCGTCGACGCGTTCATGAACAACGTCGGCATCGTCGGGATCGCGCTCGTCTCCGTCATCGTCGTGGGCTGGCTGTGCATGCAGCTGCCCGGGCTGCGCGATCACCTCAACGCGATCTCCAGCTTCAAGCTGGGCCGCACGTGGATCGTGTGCGTCACGGTCATCACCCCGATCGTGCTGGGCTACATGCTGATCTCGGAGATCATCGCCCGCGCCACCGGGGGCTACGGCGATCCGCCCATGCCCGCCTGGTTCGTCGGCACGTTCGGGTGGGGCCTCATCGGGGCGCTCGCGGTCCTCGCGATCCTGCTCTCGCTCATCCCGTGGCCGCGCGCGGCCCTCGACCGGGTCGCCGAGGCCCGCCGCGAGGACGAGGCCGAGGAGGCCGCCGAGGCCGAGCGCCGCGGAGCCGTCGGCACTGCCGGCGAGACCGCAGGAACCGCAGACACCGCCGCCGCCTCCGAGGCACCGGGCACCTCCCGCACTCCCCGAAAGGACGAAGCATGACCGCCTCCGCCATCATCATGATGATCATCGCGTTCGGCACGGTCTGGGGCGGCCTCGCCGCCTCGATCCTGCACCTGCGCAATCACCCCGACGACACGACCGCGCACGAGAGCTGAGACCACCGCCGCCAGGGGGCGCCGACCGGCCGGTCGGCGCCCCCTGGCGCGTCCCGGCAGGTGCGGGCCGCACCCGCTGCCGGCGCACCGCTGGTGCGACGCGCCTGTGAGCCGGTCGCACCTCGGGCGCGGAACGCCGGTGCGCTTGAGGCCCCTCGGGCGCGGGCCGGGTGAGCCGGGCGGACCCGCTGCCTGACCAGGCAGGCCGTGCCGCCGCGCGCTTGTGAGTGGACGTGACAAATGGCCGCCGAAGGGCCAGGATTGCAGTGTCCCCGATCACACGATCGACGCCCGCCCGCCGAGGAGGCCCCGTGAGCACCACCGCAGATCCCCAGCCGGGCTTCGTCAGATCGCTCTTCCGCCGCAAGCCGATCGAGCACTTCGACGATTCCGAGGAGAAGTCCTCGGGCGGCCTCGTGCGCTCGATCGGCACGTTCCAGCTCACCATGATGGGGATCGGCGCGACGATCGGCACCGGCATCTTCTTCGTGCTCAGCCAGGCGGTCCCCGTGGCCGGCCCCGCGGTCATCGTCAGCTTCGCCGTCGCCGGCCTGGTCGCCGGCCTCACCGCCCTGTGCTACGCGGAGCTGGCCAGCGCCGTGCCGGTCTCCGGCTCCTCCTACGCCTACGCGTACGCGACGCTCGGCGAGCTCGTGGCGATCATCGTGGGCGGCTGCCTCCTGCTGGAGTACGGGGTCTCGTGCGCGGCCGTGGCCGTGGGCTGGTCGGAGTACCTCAACGAGCTGTTCTCCACGATCTTCCACTTCACCATTCCCGACGCGCTGGCCAAGGCGCCCGCCGCCGGCGGCTTCATCAACCTGCCCGCCGTCATCCTCGTGGGCCTGTGCTGCCTGCTGCTCATCCGCGGCGCCAGCGAGTCCGCCAAGGCCAACGCCGTCATGGTCGTCATCAAGCTGGGCGTGCTCGCGATGTTCGCGATCGTCGCCTTCTTCGGCTGGAACGCGGACCACTTCGCCAACTTCGCCCCGTTCGGCACGAAGGGCGCGGTGGGCGCGGCCGGCATCATCTTCTTCTCGTTCGTGGGCCTGGACGTCGTCTCCACCGCAGGCGAGGAGGTCAAGCATCCCCGCACCACCATGCCGCGCGCGCTCATCCTCGCGCTCATCACCGTCACCGGCTTCTACATCGTCGTGGCCGTCGCCGCGATCGGCGCGCAGTCCTGGGAGAAGTTCGAGGGCCAGGACGCGGGGCTTGCGCAGATCCTCACCGATGTCACCGGCGCCCCGTTCTTCGGCACGATCCTGGCACTCGGCGCGGTCATCTCCATCTTCTCCGTCACCCTCGTCACGCTCTACGGGCAGACGCGCATCCTCTTCTCCATGAGCCGCGACGGCGTGGCGCCCAAGATCTTCAAGAAGGTCTCCCGCCGGACCCTGACCCCCGTGCAGAACACGATCATCGTGTGCGCGGTCGTCGCGGTGCTCGCCGGCTTCATCCCCATCGACTTCCTCGCGGAGATGACCTCCGTCGGCACGCTCGTGGCCTTCCTCGTCGTCTCGGTGGGCGTCATGATCCTGCGCAAGACGGAGCCGGACCTCGAGCGGGGCTTCCGCGTGCCGCTCTACCCGGTCATCCCGATCCTCTCGATCGCCGGCTGCCTGTGGGTCATCCTCAACCTGCGCGCCGTCACCCTCTACGCGTTCGTCGCGTGGGAGATCGTCGTCCTCATCTACTATTTCGCCTACGGCCGCAGGCACGCCAACCTTCACCGGCAGGCGCTTGCCGGCGGGACGGCCGCGACCGCTTCGCAGAAGGGGCAGTGACATGACCATCCTCGTTGGCATCGCCGCCGATGACCTGGAGCAGGGCGCCGTGACGCTTGCCGTGGACCTGGCCCGCGCCTCGGGCGAGGAGCTGCGCGTCGTCACCGTGATCGGGCGCCACGCCGCGGCTGCGGGCTCCCCCGGCGAGGCGGAGTACCGCCGCTACTTCGCCTCCCAGGCCGAGCACGTACTCGCCGCCGCCCGCCAGCACATCCCGGACGACGTCGCGGCCACATACGCGACCGTGGCGAACCGCTCGACCTCGGCGGGCCTGTTCGCGGAGGCGAAGGCCGTCGGCGCCCGGCTGTTCGTGCTCGGCTCGGCCCGCGACGGCCTCTACGGGCGCGTGTGCACGGGCTCGGTCACCGACCGCATGCTCCACTCCTCGCCGCTGCCCGTGGCGATCGCCCCGCGGGGCCTGCGCACGCAGTCCGAGGGCCCGGCCGATGCGATCCCGCGCCTGTCCGTGGCCTACGCGGGCAAGCGCGACGACGCGCTGCTGGGCGAGGCGGCGGCGGAGGCGGGCACTCTGCACGCGGGCCTGCGCGTGCTCACCCTCGCCGTCCGCTCGAGCCTGCCCATGTACTCCGCGGGGGCCATGGGCGAGGACACGATCGTGGGCACGTGGCTCGACCAGGTGGGCGAGGAGGCCCGCGCGGGCCTGAGCGCCCTGGGGGTCGAGGGCGAGGTCGACGGCGTCCGCGGGCCCACGTGGTCCGATGCGCTCTCCTTCGTGCGCTGGGAGCGGGGTGAGCTGCTCGTGCTCGGCTCCTCGCGCGGGGTCTTCGAGCGCGTGTTCATCGGCTCGCGGGCCGCGAAGATCCTGCGCCACTGCCCCGTCCCGGCGCTCATCATGCCCACCCACCGCAAGAAGCGGCAGAAGAAGTAACGGCAGACGCAGCGGCAGAAGGGGCGGCCCCCGGGGCGCCTCGGGCCCCTGGCCGGGCGGCAGCGCGAACATATAATGGCCGGGCCATCCGTCGCCGATCAGGAGGTCACCGTGCCCACCACCGTCAAGGGCGTCGTCGCCCGCGCCAAGGGCGAGCCCGTGGAGATCATGGACGTCATCGTCCCCGATCCGGGCCCCGGCGAGGTCGTCGTGGACGTGAAGTCCTGCGGCGTCTGCCACACCGACTACCACTACCGCGAGGGCGGGGTGGGGGACAACTTCCCCTATCTCCTCGGCCATGAGTCCGCCGGCTACGTCTCCGAGGTGGGCGAGGGCGTCACCCACGTCGAGCCCGGGGACTTCGTCGTCCTCAACTGGCGGGCCGTGTGCGGTGAGTGCCGCGCCTGCAAGCGCGGCGAGCCCTGGTACTGCTTCGCCACGCACAACGCCGCGCAGAAGATGACCCTGGCCGACGGCACCGAGCTCGAGGCCGCGCTCGGCATCGGCTCGTTCGCCGAGAAGACGCTCGTGGCCGAGGGCCAGTGCACGAAGGTGCCCGAATCCGATCCCGCCGTCGTGGGCCTGCTGGGCTGCGGTGTCATGGCCGGGATCGGCGCTGCGGTCAACACCGGCGGGGCCACCCGCGGCATGTCCGTCGCCGTGATCGGCTGCGGCGGGGTGGGCTGCGCCTCGGTTGCCGGTGCCCGCCTGGCCGGCGCATCGCCCATCATCGCGGTGGACTTCGATGACCGGAAGCTCGAGTGGGCCCGCCAGCTGGGCGCCACGGAGACGATCAACTCGAAGGACCTGTCCGAGGACGAGGTCGTCGAGCGCGTCCGCGAGCTCACCGGCGGCTTCGGCGTGGACCTCGCGATCGACGCGGTGGGCCTGCCCGCCACGTGGAAGCAGGCGTTCTACGCCCGCGACCTCGCCGGCACGGTCGTCCTCGTGGGCGTTCCCACCCCGGAGATGCAGCTCGAGGTGCCGCTCATCGACATCTTCAGCCGCGGCGGCTCGCTCAAGTCCGCCTGGTACGGCGACTGCCTGCCGGAGCGCGACTTCCCCGCACTCGTCGATCTCTACGAGCAGGGCCGCCTGCCGCTCGAGGACTTCGTCACCGAGCGCATCGGCATTGACGACGTCGAGGAGGCGTTTGCGAAGATGGGCCGCGGTGAGGTCCTGCGCTCGGTGGTGGTCTACTCATGAGCGCCCACGTCGAGCGGCTGACCACCTCGGGCACCTTCTCCCTGGACGGGGGCACGTGGGGGGTGGAGAACAACGTGTGGCTCGTGGGCGACCGCGAGGAGGTCATCGTCATCGACCCCGCCCACGACGCGCAGGCCGTCAAGGACGCCGTGGGCGAGCGCAGGGTCCGCGCGATCCTCCTCACGCACGGCCACGATGACCACATCGGCGCCGTGCGGGAGACCGCCGAGCTGCTGGGGGCCGAGGTCTGGATCAGCCCCGCCGACGACGTCCTCTGGCGCCGCGTCTACGGGGACGGCTACCGGCCCGACGGGGAGATCGCCGACGGCTCCGAGTTCGCCGTGGCCGGCGTGGTGCTCTCCGCCCTCGCGACGCCCGGCCACTCCCCCGGCTCCACGTGCTTCTTCATCCGCTCCGGGATCGGCGCGGCCGGGCTGCCCGCGCAGGTGCGCGACGAGCTGGGCGCGGACATCGCAGCGGGGGCGCGCGCGGACGCCGAGACCGCGGTGGCCGACGGTGAGGGCGAGCCCCCCGGCCGGGAGGTCGCCCAGGACGGCACGGTGCCGGTCACGGGTGCGATCCCGCTCCTGTTCTCCGGCGACACCCTGTTCCAGGGCGGCCCCGGGGCCACCGGCCGCTCGTATTCGAGCTTCGAGACGATCATCGACTCGATCCGCGACCGGCTGTTCGCCCTGCCGGACGAGACCGTGGTGCTCACCGGCCATGGGGAGCCCACGACCATTGGCCAGGAGCGGCCGCACCTGCAGGAGTGGATCGACCGCGGGGAGTGAGCCGCTGAGCCCTTCCCGCGCCTCGGTGCATCGGGCGTTGATCGATCGCGGGGCAGAGGGCCGCGCCGCGGAGAGTAGGGCCGCGCCGCGCCTTGGGGCGCAGGGCCGCGCCGCGGGTGCGGAGTGAGCACGGCGAGTGGGGCGGCACCTCGGGAGCGGACCGGCCGCGGTGAGTGGGGCGGCACCTCGGAAGCGGACCGACCGCAGTGCATGAGGTGCCGGCCGTGGCGCGCTGGGCGCGCCCACCTCTGAATGCGGGGCCGCTGGGCACCGGATTCCCGGAGCCCAGCGGCTCCATCCCAGCCGCGCGCCTAGGTGCGGGCCGGTGCGGGTGCTGCCCGCGCCTCGGGTGCGGTGCGCACGAGGCGCCGGCGATCACTAGACTCATGGGGTCACCCCTCCTGCTGCGGCGCCGGCCCACGCCCGCGCCGCGCACCCCGTTCGAAGGACTGCGATGAGCAGCAATGCGCTCCACGCCGGCATGAAGCCCCGGCACCTCGTGATGATGAGCCTGGGCTCGGCGATCGGCGCCGGCCTGTTCGTGGGCTCCGGCGAGGGCATCGCCGCGGCCGGACCCGCCGTGCTCATCTCCTACGTGGTGGCCGGGCTCATCGTCATCTTCGTCATGCGGATGCTCGGAGAGATGGTCGCGGCGGACCCGAACTCGGGCGCGTTCTCCTACTACGCGGGGCGGGCGCTCGGCCCATCGGCGGCGTTCGCCGTCGGCTGGCTGTGGTGGCTCCAGCTCTGCCTCGTCGTCGCGGCGGAGGCGACAGCGGCCGCGCAGACGCTTGCGACGATCGCGCCCATCTTCCCCCAGTGGGGCTACGCGCTCATCTTCATGGTGGTCTTCACGTGGATCAACCTGCTGGGCGTGGGCAGCTTCGGCGAGTTCGAGTTCTGGTTCTCCCTGTTCAAGGTCGCGTTCGTCTTCCTCTTCCTGCTGCTGGGCATCGCCTACCTCGTGGGCCTCACCCCGGCGGATTCGCCCGGCCTTGCCAACCTCACGGGCGACTTCATGCCCAATGGCCTCGGCGGCGTCGCGGCGGGCCTGCTGGTCGTGGCGTTCGCGTTCGGCGGCATCGAGATCGTCGCGGTGGCCGCCGCGGAGACGCAGAACCCGCGCAGGGCCGTGGGGACCGCGATCCGCGGCATCATCTGGCGCATCCTGCTGTTCTACATGGGCTCCGTGGCCATCATGGTCATCGCACTGCCGTGGGACGACCCGGCGCTGGCGACCTCGCCGTTCGTCGCCGTGCTCAACCAGGCGGGATTGCCGGCGATCGGGGCGATCATGGGCCTCGTCATCGTCGCCGCGCTCCTCAGCTCGCTCAACGCGAACGTCTACGGGGCATCGCGCATGGTCTACTCGCTGGCCCACCGCCGCATGGCGCCCGCGCTGTTCGGCCGCACCACCCGCTCCGGCGTGCCGGCGGCGGCGCTGCTGGGATCCGTGGCATTCGGGTTCGTAGCGGTGGCGCTCAACTACTTCTGGGCGGAGTCCGTGCTGGGCCTGCTGCTCAACGTCGTGGGCTCGACGCTCATCCTCACGTGGGTGGCCACCGTCGTCTCTCACCTCGTCCTGCGCCGCCGCGCCGAGGCCGCGGGCCGCGAGCTGCCGCTGAAGATGTGGGGCTATCCGTGGCTGCCGTGGGCAACGCTCGCCGGGATCGCCGCGATCATCGCGCTGGGCATGACGGTGCCGAGCGTGCGCTTCCAGATGCTCGCGACGTTCGCGATCACGGCCGTGCTGTGGCTCGTGGGCTGGGTCCTCACCCGCGGCAAGAGCCTGGACGACGTCACGAAGGGCATCGAGGAGCCCGCCCCGGAGGTGTAGGGGGGAGCGGTCCGAGTGTGCGAGGCGGGCGCGGCCGCGACGAGCAGCGAACCGCGAACGACTCCACGTCGCTCGCAGCGCGTCGAGAGGTCGCTTCCGTGCGGTTCCTGAGGCCTGCCCATCCACCACCCCTGTTCCACACGGCAACCGCGGCACGGCCCTCCTACACGGGAACACCACACCTTCCGGGCCGAAAGGTCACTTCCGTACGGATTCGCGGCGTCGAGCCGAACAGAGATGACCGCTCTGCGGCCGCGCGCCAGCACGGTGCGGCACATGAACGGGCCGACCAGGCCGGAGGGACGCGAGGATCGAGCCCTGCCATGCCCACCTCCAGGCCTCGCGGACGCCTGGATCGGTCACGTGCGCGGGCGGATCATGCGACTCCGCAACGGCAGCAGGGCCAGCCCGGCCAGCGCCACGCACCCGCCGAGGGGCCCGGCCAACGGCAGCCCTCGCACGAACAGCTGGGCAAACGGGGAGGGAGGCTCCTGCCCGACCCACTCGCAGCACGCTACGAGAAGCGCTGACGTCACGGTTCCCACCGCAGCGGGCACAAGGATGCACAGCACGTAATCGCCGGCCAGCGGATGGCGCTCCATCCGCCCGTGAAGCGGACCGAGGGGCGGGGGCAGCACGACGGCCGCGACTGCCGCGCAGAACCCCATGAAGAACGGCGCCACGACGAGGGGGAAGCCGGCGAAGACGATGAGCCGCAGCCCTCCGAGCACACCGAACGCTATACCCGAGGCCGTGAGGCCCCGCACCTCCGCGGTGCCACCCGCACTCGAGACGACCTGCCACACCAGCAGCGCTCCAGTGCATACTGCGCTCCCACTGGCAACCGCCGCCAGTGCCCACAGCCACCGTGCCTGCATGAACCTCATCGCGTTCTCCGGCTGCCATACGCATATCTGGACGTGGCGCCCAGGTCACCGACGGCTTCCTCTGCGCCTCCGCCGGTACCCGGAACGCCGCCCGTGCATGACGCCGTCACGGCGCGGACGCACCCGGGTCTTCGAACAGCAGGGCCGTCGCGATTGCCGCGACTCCCTCGCCGCGACCGGTCAGGCCCAGTCCATCCGTCGTGGTCCCCGACACGGAGACCGGCGCCCCGGCCGCCGCGCTCAGCACCGCCTGGGCCTCCGCGCGCCGCCGGCCGAGCTTGGGCTCATTGCCGATCACCTGGACGCCGATGTTCCCCACGCGGAACCCGGCTTCGCGGACGATCCGGGCCGCCTCGGCGAGCAGGCGCGCTCCCCCGGCACCGGCCAGCTCCGGCCGGTCGACTCCGAAGTGGGCGCCCAGGTCCCCCGCGCCCGCCGCGCTGAAGAGCGCGTCGCAGCACGCGTGGGCGGCCACATCGGCATCCGAATGGCCCTCGAGGCCGCGCATGCCCTCCCAGTGGAGCCCCGCAAGCCGCATCGGCCTCGTCGGATCGGCCGAGAACGCGTGCACGTCAGTACCGACCCCCACCCTCGGGATTGCCGCCTCCTCGCTCATGCGCCCTCCTCCAGCAGGGCCCGCGCCACCGCCATATCGATGGGATACGTGATCTTCAGGGCCCGCTCGTCCCCGGGCACGCCGTCCACTCCGACACCGAGGCGCGCCACCAGGGAGGCGTCATCCGTCGCGCTTGGATCCGGGTCCGCCAGCTGAGCGGCATGCGCCGCGCGCAGCACGGGCAGCGCAAACCCCTGCGGGGTCTGGACCCGGCGCAGGCCGGTGCGGTCCACATTGCCGTCGAGGGGCTCACACCGCACGCCGCCGCCCGCGCAGGGGCCCGCCGCGTTGGGCCCGGCTGCGGCAGCGGCCGCGCCGATCCGGGCGACGGCCGCACCGGTCCCCACGCCGTCGGCCTCCGCACCGGTCCTCACGCCGTCGGCCTCCGCGCCGGCACCGGCACCTGCCGTGCCATCCCCGGAACCACCGGGGCCCTCCTCTGCGCTCTCCGCGGCGGACGCGCCCACCGCGGCGATCGTGTCCGTCACCGGCAAGACCGGCACGACGGCCTCGCTGCCCGCCCGCACGGCCGCGACGACCCGAGCGAAGACGCTCGGGGGCGTCAGGCAGCGCGCAGCATCGTGGACCAGGGCGACACGCGCGGCGGGGAAGGCGGCAGCGGCCGCATCGAGCGCGGCGGCCACGGAGGCGACGCGGTCGGCACCACCGGTGGTGACGAGGACGGGCACGGCACGCGGGGCCTCATCCGTCGCTCTGTGTGCAGCTGCCGCGGCCGCCGCAGCGGCGATCTCCCGCGCCCGCTCCTCCCAGCCCGCCGCTGCGGCGATGGCCACGGCGTCGATCGCACCGGAGGCCAGGGCCCGCTCCAGGCAGTGCTGGAGCAGGGTGGCGCCGGCCAGCTCGACGAAGGCCTTGGGTACGGCGCCTTCCAGGCGCGTCCCGCTGCCCGCGGCGGGGATGACGAGTATGCAGCTCACGGGGTCACTCTATTGCGCCGCGGCATGGCGCCGCGGTGCGCGCGCGTTCCACGCCGCATCCCCGCCGCCCTGCCCACGCCGCACCGCACAGCGCCCCACGCGCACCGAAGGCCGGTCCCCGCAAGGGGGACCGGCCTTCGCGGCGGGCACCGGGAGTGCCGGTGCGGGGCGGATCAGCTGGCGAGGACCTCGTCGAGGAGCGCCTCGGCCTCGTCCTCTTCCTTCTCCTCGGCAAGCGCGAGCTCGGACACGAGCACCTGCCGCGCCTTGGCGAGCATGCGCTTCTCACCGGTAGACAGTCCGCGGTCCTGCTCGCGGCGCCACAGATCGCGCACGACCTCGGCGACCTTGATGACATCGCCGGACTGGAACTTCTCGAGGTTCGCCTTGTAGCGGCGCGACCAGTTCGTGGGCTCCTCGGAGATGTCGGCGCGGAGGACCTCGAAGACCTTCTCCAGCCCCTCTTCGCCCACGACGTCGCGCACGCCCACGAGGTCGCAGTTCTCGGCGGGGACCTCGATCGTCAGGTCGCCGTGCGAGACCTGCAGCTTGAGGTAGAGCTTCTCCGCTCCCTTGATGACGCGGGTCTTGACTTCTTGAATCGTTGCAGCGCCGTGGTGCGGATAAACGACGGTATCGCCGACCTGAAAGCTCATGCTGGTGTGATCCCCTTCCCGTGGACTTCCAGTTTACCATGAGGCACGCCACAGATGACCGCCAGATTCGCCCCGCAGTGTGATAGTGAGCTGGGCAATCGAGCGGATCAGTCGTTCTACACGCGGTCAAAGAACGGGTAGGATGAGCCGTGAATCAGATGTGAACACCCGGCGTGCGCACCCGCGCTGCCCATCGCTCGGATCTGGCAGACCCCGTCGTGAAGTCCAAGGAGCCCCCACCGTGAAACGGCCTTTCCGCGCCGCCCTTGCGGCAGCCGCAGTCGCCCTCGCCCTCCCGGTCACCGGATGCGCCGCGCTCATCTCCCCGCAGCAGACTCACGAGTACCAGTACAACGGCGGTGACGGCGCGGGCACGTCGCTCGACGGCGTCGACGTGCGCGGCCTGCTCCTCATCTCCAATGACGAGGGCAAGTCCCAGCTCTTCTACACGATCGTCAACACGAGCCAGCAGTCCGCGCGCGTCGACATCAGCGTGGGCAGCGTCAACCGCTCGGAGACCGTCGCGGCCGGCAAGACGGTCATCCAGGACCCCAAGAACGCCAAGTCGCAGTCGAAGAAGGAGCTGATCGTCAGCGGCCTCGACGCGAAGCCGGGCGAGCTCACCGACGTCGCCGTGACCATCAACGGCACGAAGCAGGAGGTGCCCACGCAGGTCCTCGACGGCAGCCTCTGGTACTACAAGACCCTCGCGCCCTCCGATGCTCCGGCGAGCACGGCTCCGGTGCCGAGCGGATCGGCCACCTCGGGTGCCCAGGACAGCGCCGGCGCCGAGGACGAGGCCACCGCCGACCAGTGAGCCTGCCGGCCCCCGCCGGGCGAACCCGCTAGGCCCCATCCCACGGGGCCCACGACACGGGCCACACGCCACGGGCCCTCGACACGGGGCCCACGACACGGGCCACACGCAGATCGGCGCCCCACCCGCTTGGGTGGGGCGCCGATCTGCGTGGGCGCCGGCTTCCTCGGACACCCCACGCCGGCTCGCTGCGGGCGCCTACGCCTCGAACTTGTAGCCCAGGCCCCGCACGGTGATGAGCAGCTTGGGGTCGGAGGGCTCCACCTCGATCTTGGCGCGCAGCCGCTTGATGTGCACGTCGAGGGTCTTCGTATCGCCCACGTAGTCCTGGCCCCAGATGCGGTCGATGAGCTGGACGCGCGTCATCACCCGGCCGGCGTTGCGCACGAGCATCTCGAGCAGCTCGAACTCCTTGAGCGGCAGCGAGAGGTCCGTGCCGCGCACGGAGACCACGTGGCGGTCCACGTCGATGCGCACCCCGCCGGCCTCGAGGACGCTGTCCGACTCGCCATCGGCCTCCGCGTTGCGCCGCAGCACCGCGCGCACCCGGGCCAGCAGCTCGCGCGAGGAGTAGGGCTTCGTCACGTAGTCGTCGGCGCCCAGCTCCAGCCCCACGACCTTGTCGATCTCCGAGTCCTTGGCCGTGAGCATGATGATCGGCACGTTCGACTTCGCCCGCAGGGAGCGGCAGACCTCCGTGCCCGAGGCCCCGGGCAGCATGAGATCGAGCAACACGAGGTCCGCGCCGGTGCTGTCGAATTCGGCGAGCGCCTGCAGGCCGTCGGCCGCGACGGCGACGTCATAGCCCTCCTTGCCCAGCAGGTACGACAGCGGATCGGAGAACGATTCCTCGTCCTCGACGAGCAGAATGCGTGTCACGTCGGTTGCTTCCTTTGCTGTTGGTCTTCGCCTGCGTCCGCAGCCCGGGCGGGCTCCGGCTGTCCTGTGGCCGCCGAGGCGCGGGCCGGCTCCTCGTGCTCCGCCCCCTGCGGTCCCTGCGCTTCCTGCGCTTCCTGAACACCCGCCGCACCCGGTCTACCCGGTCCATCCGGCAGATCCTGTGCCCCCTGCGCGTCCCGCCCGCTCGGTTCGGGCTCCGCCCGCCCGGCTGCGGTGTCCGCCGTCTGACCCGCCGCGGCGCCGGGGAGGGCACCGGGGGCGTGGTCGAGCAGGATCCCGTCCTCCTGGGCGGCCTCGAGCTCGGTCGTGTCCGCGGGGCCCGCAAGGGGCAGGACGATCGTGAATGTCGATCCCTGCCCCAGCTTGCTCCACACCCGCACGTCCCCGCCGTGGGAGGCGACGATGTGCTTGACGATGCTCAGCCCGAGGCCCGTGCCGCCGGTCATCCGCGAGCGGGCGGGGTCCACCCGGTAGAACCGCTCGAAGACGCGCTCGGTGTCCGCCGTGCTCATCCCGATCCCCTGATCGGTCACCGAGATCGCCACCTGCTCGTCCTCGATCTTCGCCCCGATCCCCACGCGCGTGCCCTCGTTGGAGTAGTTGATCGCATTGTCGATGAGGTTGCGCATGGCGTTGACGATGAGGTCGTGGTTGCCCGCCAGGTGCCAGTCGCCGACCGGCGCCACCTGCAGGGTGATGTTCTTCGCCTCGGCCCGCGTGCGGGCGCGGTCCACGGCCTCGTCGATGACCGCGTCGATCGCGACGAGCTGCGTGGCCGAGGGCGCCTGGTGGTCCTGCACGCGGGAGAGGTCGATGATCTCCTGGACGAGCTGCGTGAGCCGGCGGGACTCGCGCTGGAGCTTCTGCCCGAACCGGGCGACGGCGACCTGGTCGTCCGCGCAGTCGACCACCGCCTCGGCGAGCAGCGACATCGCCCCGATGGGCGTCTTGAGCTCATGGGACACATTGGCGACGAAGTCCCGGCGCACCGCATCGACGCGCTTGGCCTCCGTCTGGTCATCGCAGAGCACGAGCACGTAGGCCGTGCCCAGGGGCGCAACTCGCGCGTGCAGCGAGCGGGCCGTGCGGCGATCGGAGCTGCGGGCGCGCTCGAACTCGAGCTCCTCGATGAGCCCGCGGGCGCGCACGCGGGCCACGGTCTCGGACAGCTCGGCGGCGGAGAGCATGTGCCCACGGACCAGGCCGTAGGTGTACGCGGCGGGCGACGCCTTGACGACATCGTCGCCGGCGTCCACGACGATCGCCGCGGAGGGCAGGACCGCGAGGACTTCCGCGATGCCCTCGGGAAGCTCATAATCGGAGTGGAGATCGGCGGCGGACCGGCTGCGCTCGGACAGGCGGAAGGCGAGGATGCCGCAGATCCCCAGCGCCAGGCCGATGACCCCGGTGATGAGGCCGACTACCATTACGTCCACACGCTCAGATTAGCCTGCGCCCGCGGGCGCGCGGCTGCCCAGCGGCCACACGTACACCAGTTGTCAGCACCTGTTCACCCGCCGGCCAACCGCGGTTCACCCCCCGCTGACAGCCTGGCTGGCGGCGCCCCCGCTTTCGCCGCACGCCGCCCTGCCCGCCCCACCGTCCCGGACGAAAGGACCCTGCGCCATGCGCGAAGTCTTCAAGAACGAGCTCGACGCCATCGCCGATGAGCTCGTGAGCATGGCCCGCCAGGTCACCGCCGCGATCGACAGCGCCACCACGGCCCTGGAGACGAACGACCTGCCCCTTGCCGAGCAGGTGATCTCCGGCGATGCCTCCGTCGATGCGATGCAGGCCGAGCTCGACCAGAAGTCCGCCCAGGTCCTCGCGCTCCAGGCGCCGGTCGCCGCCGACCTGCGCGTCATCATCTCCGCGCTGAAGATGAGCGTGGCGATCGAGCGCATGGGCGACCTGGCCCGCCACATCGCCGCGCAGGTGCGCATCCGCTACCCCGAGCCCGCGGTGCCCGCGCAGTTCTCCGAGGTGTTCTCGCAGATGGGGCGTGCGGCCCACCGGATCGGCGAGGCGATGATCACGCTCCTCGACGACCCCGGCACCGCCGCGGTGCCCATGATCGCGGCGATCGACGAGGAGCTCGACACCCTGCACCTGCGCGTGTTCACGATCATCGGCGAGCTCGCCGCGGGCGACATCACGCCCTCGCAGATCGCCGACGTCACGCTCATCTCCCGCTACTTCGAGCGCTTCGGCGACCAGGCGGTCAACGTCTCGCGCCGCGTGGAGTACCTGCTCACCGGCAACTGGGAGCCCGCGCTCTCCCAGCGCCCGCAGCAGTAGGCGCACGTGGCCGGCGCGCACGGGGCCGCCGAGGTGTCACCTCGGCGGCCCCGTGCGCGCGCCGGCCGTGCGGCCGGCCCGGGTCAGCGGCCCTGCGAGGCCACCTGGCCGATCGCGGCCTGCGCGGCGTCCGGATCCAGGTACTGGCCGCCGGGTGCCACGGGGGTCAGCGACTCATCGAGCTCGTAGTGCAGCGGGATGCCCGTGGGGATGTTGAGCGAGGGGATGTCCGCGTCGGAGATCCCGTCGAGGTGCTTGACGAGCGCGCGCAGCGAGTTGCCGTGCGCGGTGACCAGCACGGTGCGGCCGAGCTGCAGGTCGGGCACGATCTGGTCGTACCAGTAGGGCAGCAGCCGCTCGACGACGTCGGCCAGGCACTCCGTGCGCGGGATCGCGTCGCCCAGATTGCGGTAGCGGGCCTCGCCCGCCTGCGAGAACTGCGAGGCATCGTCGAGCACGGGCGGCGGGGTGTCGTACGAGCGGCGCCAGATCATGAACTGCTCTTCGCCGAACTCGTCGCGGATCTCCTTCTTGTTCTTGCCCTGCAGCGCGCCGTAGTGGCGCTCGTTGAGCCGCCAGCTGCGCTTGACGTCGATCCAGGACAGGTCCGCGGCCTCGAGCGCCAGGCTCGCCGTGTTGATGGCGCGCTTGAGCCGCGAGGTGTAGAGGACGTCGGGGGCCAGCCCGGCCTCGGTGATGAGCTCGCCGGCGCGCACGGCCTCGGTGCGGCCCTTGTCCGTCAGCGGCACGTCGACCCAGCCGGTGAAGAGGTTCTTCTGATTCCATTCGCTCTCGCCGTGGCGCAGCAGCACAAGGTTGTACGTCATGGCGCCATTGTGCCACGCGCCGTGAGGGCGCTCACGGCGCGGCGGGCGGCTGCCCCGCGGGATCCGCGTGGGCGCTGAACGTGCCGAGGAACTCGTTGTCCGGGCCGCTGAGCAGCGATTCGAACGCCTGGAGGTTGCGCGTGGACTCCCCGCGGGCGATGCGCCAGGCCCACTCGCGCTTCATCGAGGTGAGGAAGCCGAGCACCAGGAGCTCGTTGAACGACTCATCCGCGGCGCTGAGCAACCGGCCCATGAGCTGGTCGACGAACGGCTCGTCCCAGGCGGCCAGCGGCACCGACGCATCGAGGTAGATGTCCCCGAGCGCATCGATGGAGAAGGCGAGGCCGCGCAGCTTCGCGTTGCGCCGCAGGAGCCACGCGTAGACGGCCTCCTCGTTCTCATCCGCGTGGCGTATGACGAACGCCTGGAGATCGGCGCGCTCGGCGCCCAGCCGCACGGACACGACAGTCTTGAGCTTCTTCTCCCCGGGCAGGCTCACGACGAGCTGGCCGCCTGCGGCACGCTCGACCTCGACCTCCGCCCCGCGGGCCCAGTCGAGCAGCACCCGCTGCGCGTCCGGGGCCGTGCTCTCACCCGACGCTGCGCCGGACTGCGGCTCACTCACGATGTCTCACTCACGATGCGACCTCCCGGTTGTCCTGCCGCGCGCCCTGCGCGGCGGCTGCGGCGCGTGCGGCACCCGGGGCGGGCAGCGGCGCGGCGGTCACGGCTGCCACGGCCGCCGCGGTCG
>NZ_WWEQ01000056.1 GCF_009857845.1 Brevibacterium rongguiense
TCGACGTCGCGCTTGCGCGTGCGCCGGCCGCGGCGCGCCCCGCGGCCCTCGTCCGCCTGCTCGGCACCCGCGGTGGGCTCGTCAGCGGCCGGCGCACCGTCGCTGCGCGCGCCGTCGCCCTGCCCCTGCGCGGACTCAGCGTCCTCGGACTGGAAGCCCTCGGACTGTGCCTCACCGGCAGCCGCGCCCTGGTCGGCCGCCTCGGAGGCGGTCTGGTCCTGGCCCTCGGCCCTGCGCCCACGGGAGCGGCGTCCGCGCCCGGAGCGCTTCTGCCCGCTGCCGCCGTCGGCTTCGCCGCCGCCCGCGGCGTCCTGCCCGGCCTCAGAGGCTGGGGCGCCCTCGGCCCCGGCCTCGGCGCGGGCCTGCTCGGCGGCCTCGTCCTTGCTCAGCGTCGCCTTCGCGACCGCGGCCATGGCTGAGCGCGTGGCGGTCTGCTTCTCCTCGTCCTCCGCGGACTCCGGCTGCTCGCGCCCCTTGTCCGCGCGCTCACCGCGCCCGGAGTCGCGCCCCGCATCGTCGGAGCCCCGGCGCTTGCCGCGCCCGCGCTTGGGCTGCGGCTCGGGCTCGCTCTCCGGGAGCATGAGGCCCAGGCCGTTCATGTCCTCGCCCGCCGCGGCGAAGGACTCGGCGAGCCCCGTGCCGATGCGCTTGCGGGTCATCTGCACGAGGCCCAGCGAGGTCACCTCGGCGACCTGGTGCTTCGTGCGATCGCGGCCCAGGCACTCCACGAGCCGGCGGACCACGAGGTCGCGATTGGACTCGAGGACCATGTCGATGAAGTCGACGACGATGATGCCGCCGATGTCGCGCAGCCGCAGCTGGCGGATGACC
Source organism: Brevibacterium rongguiense (assembly GCF_009857845.1). Lineage (GTDB taxonomy): Bacteria > Actinomycetota > Actinomycetes > Actinomycetales > Brevibacteriaceae > Brevibacterium > Brevibacterium rongguiense. Next base: position 832 of record NZ_WWEQ01000056.1, read on the forward strand.
TCCTCGGCCGCCTCGAGGTTGTTCTTCGTCACCGTCTCCTCGAGGTTGCCCCCGGAGCCGGTGAACTTGCCGGTGTTGACGTCGATGACCGTCATCGCCTCGGTGCGGTCGATGACGAGCGAACCGCCGGAGGGCAGGTTGACCTTGCGCGTGAGCGCCTTGTCGATCTGCTCGCTCACGCGGTAGTGGTCGAAGATGTCGTCCTCGCCGTCGTAGCGGCTCACCCGCTCGCGCAGGTCGGGGGCGACGGACTCGACGTACTCGCTGATCGTCTCCCACACCTCGGCGCCGTCGACGACGAGCGCGCCGAAGTCCTCGTTGAAGACGTCGCGGACGATCCGCACGATCATGTCCGGCTCGCTGTAGAGCAGCTGGGGGGCGAGGACCTTCGTCGAGGTCGACTTCTTCTCAATCGTGTCCCAGCGCTTCGTGAGGCGCTCGACGTCGCGGCCGATCTCCTCCTCCGAGGCGCCCTCGGCGGCCGTGCGCACGATGACGCCGGCCGAGGCGGGGACGATCTCCTTGAGCAGCTTCTTCAGCCGCTGGCGCTCGACATCGGGCAGCTTGCGCGAGATGCCCGTCATCGTGTTGCCGGGCACGTAGACGAGGAAGCGCCCCGGCAGGGAGATCTGGCTCGTCAGCCGGGCGCCCTTGTGGCCGATCGGGTCCTTCGTCACCTGGACGAGCACCGAGTCGCCGGACTTGAGCGCGACCTCGATCCGGCGCGGCTTGCCGTTCATGCCCAGGGCGTCCCAGTTGACCTCGCCGGCGTAGAGGACCGCGTTGCGGCCCTTGCCGATGTCGATGAAGGCGGCCTCCATGCTCGGCAGCACGTTCTGGACCTTGCCCAGGTAGACGTTGCCGATGAGCGAGGCCTGCGCGCGGCGCTCCGAGAGGTAGTGCTCGACTGCGATCCCGTCCTCGAGGACGACGAGCTGGGTCCGCCCGTCCTGCTCGCGCACGAGCATCGAGCGCTCGACGGATTCGCGCCGGGCCAGGAACTCGGCCTCGGAGATGACGGGCCGGCGCCGCCCGGCCTCGCGGCCCTCGCGGCGGCGCTGGCGCTTGGCCTCCATGCGCGTTGAGCCCTTGATGCCCTGGACGGCGTCCTCGCCGGTCGAGGAGCTCGCCGAGCCCGAGCCGTTCGAACCACCGGAGTCGTTCGAGCCGTTCGAGCCCCGGCCGCTGCGCGCGCGGCGCCGACGGCGGCGCGAACCGCCCTCGGAGTCGTCCTCGCCGTCGTCGTCGGAGGCGTGCTCGCCCTCGGCCTTGGGGGCCTCGCCGGCGCCTGCGTCCTTGGCCCTGTCCTTCTTGGACTTCCCACCGCGCTTCGAGCGCCCGCCGGAGGAGTCGTCGGCCGCCGCGGCGTCGCCGAAGTCCGCCTCGTCGTCGCCGCTGCCGCGCTCGGACGGCTCGTCCTTCTTCGAGCGGCGTCCGCGCCCGCCGCGGCGGCGCCTGCGGCCCTCGCCCTCGCCCTCGTCATCAGAGTCATCGTCGTCCGCGACTGCGCGCTCGCCATCGCCCGCCGTGCGCTCGGCTGCCGCTCCACGGTCATCCGCGTCGTCGTCCGCCCCGCGGGCATCGGCCTCGCGTCGCGCGCCTCGGCGGCCGCGCCTGCGGCGCCCGGCGGGCTCGTCGTCATCGTCATCGCCGGCGCCGCGGCCGGCATCGTCCTGGCCCTCTTCGTCGTCCTCGTCGCTCCAGTCGGGGTCGACCTGCTGGCCGAGCTCGGCCTGAGGCGCCTGGAAGAGCAGTCCCCCGCCGGCGGGGGCGCCCACGGGCGCATAGGGCACCGGCTCATCCTGGGCGGAGAACATCCGGCCGGAGCTGAACGGCGCCGAGGCGGCCGGCGCCTCCGGCTCCTGGGCGGGCGCACCGGCGTCCGCCGGCTCCGCCGCATCGTCGGCGCTGTCGGAGAAGATCGCGTCCTCGAACGCGCGGCCGCGGTTCGAGTGCGCCGAGCGCGCCGAGCGCTGGCCGCCCTTGGCTGCCTTCTGCGCGGGGGCCTCCCCGCTGTCCGCGGGCTCCGCGCGCAGGTGCGCTGCGGCATCGGCGATCGAGTCGAGGACGGACTCGGAATCGGCTCCGCCGCGCGGCTGGGCGTCGGCGTCCTGGTGGGAGGCCCGCAGGCTCTCCAGGTCGGCGAGGATGCCGGCCGTGGGATCCGTGGTGCGGTCCTGCGAATTGTCGTTGTTCATGTGTATCGGCTCCTGTGCCGACTCGGGCGCCACACCCTCGCGCCCGCGTCGGCCGCTGGCATCGTCCGCGGTGCGGACGGAAAAATTCGTGTGCGGCCGTCGGCTCGCGCAGTCAGTCGTGCGCGGTGGCGTCGTGGCCGCCGCCTCGTCTTCGACCTCATCCGGGTGTGCACCCGATGGGTGGAGGCGGGCAGATCGCCGGGTGTGTCGGGCGATTGCGTCTGGACCAGTATGGCACAGGGCCCCCTCACACCCGGTCAGGCGCCGCCGGGCCGACGAGGCGGTCGGCGCGCCGGCGCCGCTGCGGCGGGCCCGGTGCGCACTGCAGGCACACCCCTGCCGGTGCGGGTAAGGGTCCGTTCCGGGACCGGTCCGCATGTCGGACGGGCGGCGCCCCGGGGGCGGACCGTGTGGACGCGGCCTGCGAATCCGGGCAAGCTTGCCCCGTGAGCGCTTCGAAGAACCCCCGCACCGCGGACCCGCTGGCCGCCGCCGACGCCGAGCCCGGCTGGACCGCAGACGAGGCTCTGGCACCCGATGATGACCGTGCGGCGGACGATGGCCCGACCCCCGCCTCGGGCGCGGGACGCGGACCGTGGTTCACCCGCGACCGGCCGCTGGGCATCTTCCTCATCATCGCCTCGGCGATCGGCTTCATCGCCTCGTTCGACCTCTCGGTGGACAAGGTCAAGAAGCTCGAGCAGCCGGACCGCGTGCTCTCCTGCGACTTCAACCCGTTCTTCTCCTGCGGCTCCGTCATGCGCTTCCCGCAGTCCCAGCTCTTCGGCTTCCCCAATCAGTTCCTGGGGATCATGGCCTTCGTCGTGCCGCTGCTGCTGGGCATCCTCCTCGTCTCGCGCACGCCGATCCCGCGCTGGGTCATGATCGGGCTCAACGTGGGCCTGGCGCTGGGGACGGTATTCGTCATGTTCCTGTTCATCACGTCGATCTACGTCATCGGGATCGGCTGCCCCTGGTGCATCGTCGTGTGGTCGGTGACGATCCCGATGTTCTGCATCGTCACGGCCCGCAACGCGCTCACGGGCGCGTTCGGGGCGGGGATCGCGGACAGCACGGGGACCTACGCGCTCGCGTCCAATGCGGTGTTCGCGGCGGTCGCCTGGATGCTCGTCATCTACGGCTGCATCGTCCTGCACTTCTGGCCCTACTTCTCCTCGCTCATCGGCTGATCCGGCCGCCGACACCTCCCTCACCGGGACGGACGTCACAATTCGAACCACTCAGGGCACGCTAACCTTATTCACATCCGACGTTCAGCGGGCGCGCCTTCCCCGGCGCCCCAGATGTGAAAGCAGCCCATGCCCACACCCCCCTCCCCGGCCCAGCGCGCACAGCGGCCCCGCGCCCTCCACGCGGCGCTGAGCCTGCTGGCGCTCATCGCCGCCACCGTCTTCGCACCCGCCGCCGCGGCCTCCCCCGCGGCGGCCGATGCAGCCGCCCAGACCGCCCACGAGCTCACCTGGCGCCTGCGCGCCTCCTTCGACTCCTACACCGGGGGCGGCGAGACCTCCGATGGAGCCCGCGTCGCAGACGGCGTCTACCGCTTCCCCCTCAAGGACTCGGCCTACGACGCGAAGACCCGCACGACCACGGCGCAGTTCGGCGGCACCGTCCACTACCGCAAGTGGCACGGCTACCACGCGGCTTGCCCGGACGTCGACGCGCTCGACCTCACGTTCTCGGACATGCGGATCGTCCTCAGCCCCTCGGGCTCGCACCTCTACGCGCACGCGAAGTCCCGCGCCTTGGACGAGACGAAGTGCGATCCCGTCCCCGACCTCGGCGAGGTCGAACTCGCCGACCTCGATGCCGCAGCCGTCACGCCCGCCGTCGGTGAGGCCGGCACCACATGGACCGCGATCCCCGCCACGCTGGGCTCCGGTGGCAAGCGGGCGTTCGCCGGCTTCTACCCGGACGGCTCCCCCCTGGACCCCGTCACATTCTCCGTGCCGGAGGCCGGCGGGCCCGTGGCCGACGCGGACCAGGGCGCGGAGCCCAACGTCCCCGTGTTCAAGCGAGGTGAGACCTACCTGCCCGACCACAAGAACTCGCTCACGGAGATGACGGCCGCGTCGTCGGACGGCAAGCGCCTCTACTTCACGGAGAAGGTCTCCGGGGGCACCCGCCAGATCACGGTGCTCGATGCGCAGACGCTGCGGCCGGTCGTGGGCGCACAGCCGCTGCCCCTGCCGACCACCTACTCCAATGACGACGGCTACTACGATGCGGCCGGCGACCGCTTCTTCGCGCTCATCCCGGAGAACGTCCACAACTGGCTGACCGAGGCCGCGTTCCGCAACGGCGCCTGGCAGACCCGCCACATGCACGAGCTGCCCGCCGACGCGGACGAGGACGGCATCACGCTGGCCGGCCTCGGCTACGATCCGGTGAGCAGGCGCGCGCTGGCGATCACCGGCCTCGACGGTCCGAAGTCGGCGCAGCCCTACCGTGCCCACGTCATCGAGGAGACCGCCTCCGGCTGGAAGGGAACCGACACGCAGCTGCCGCCCGTCAAGGGCTACGCGGACTACACGTACCGGCAGCTCGACTCCCGCGCCTCCGACAACCTCATGGCGTTCGCCGATGCCGATCACGCGATCTACACGCCCGCCTCCACGGCGTACAACGACGACCGCGACTCCGTCCAGATGCCGCCCTTCGTCCTCACGATCGCCGCCGACCGGTCCGTCACGGTGACGCCGCAGAACGATCTGCTGTTCCCCGGCGACCGCACCCGCACCCACGATGCGGTGAAGAGATTCGACGACGGCACCCTGGTGCTCTACACCCGCCGCAAGCGCACCGACCAGGGCGGCCCCGACGATGCCCTGCGCACCGTCGAGCTGCACGGCACCGCGCTGTCCGTGACGAAGACCGTGCGCTACGCGGACGCGAACATCAAGCTGCCCGGCACGCTGGGCGAGGACACGGGCCTGGGCCTGCGCTACACGTTCGACACCACGGCGGCCTCCCTCGTGCCCTCCCGCGCGGGAACGGAGCTGCCGCGCACCGCGATGCCCGACTCCGTGGGACAGTCCCCGCTGGACGGCAAGTTCAGCATGGCGGTGGGGCCCGACCACAGCATCTACTACCCCATCCGCGACACGACCACGGCGTACAAGCAGTACGGCGTCTCCGTGCTGCGCCTGCGCGGGATCACACCGCACTTCACCCGCACACCGGAGTCATCGCTCGTGCTGGACGGGAAGGCGGCCGCGCTCTCGGCGCGCGCCGAGGGCACACCTCGGCCCGCGATCACCTGGCAGGTCAAGGCCCCCGGCGGCACGTTCGCGGAGGCGGGAGCGCAGAACCGGGAGACGGCCGAGGGCTCCGGCGAGTTCGCAGTCGCGTCCGACACCCCTGCGGGGACGCAGGTCCGCCCCGTGGCGACCAATGCCGCCGGCACGGTCTACGGCCCGGCGACCACGATCGATCACGCAGGTGTGGTGCCGGACTTCCCGGATCCCAGTGCCACCGCCTCCCCGAGCGCGGAGCCGAGCGACGATTCCAGCGCAGAGCCCAGCTCCCCCGCGAGCCCGGGCCCCTCGGAGTCCGCCAGCACCGCGCCGACGGCTGCCTCGCCGCAGCCCTCGACCACGGCGGGTCGGCCCGCGCCGGCGTCGTCGAGCGCCTCGCAGCGCCCGCACCCGGGCGGCCGGGACGACACGGACGGCTCGGATCCGAGTGCCTCGCGCCCGGGGCACCCTGGTGCGGGCGACTCGGACCCGAGCGCTTCCCACCCGAGTGACGATCCGCTGCCGCGCACGGGCGCAGCCGCCCTCGCCGCATTGGCGCTGGGCCTCGCGCTCGTCATCCTCGGGAGCGGGACGGTCATCCTCAACCGCCGCCGGCGCTGAGCCGGCGGAGGGAGGAGCCTGAGGAGCCGGCCGTCCGGTCGGCGCCCAGGGGCCGGCTGTCCGGTCGGCGCCCAGGGGCCGGCTGTCCGCACTGCCGGCGGCCCACCGCCGGCCGGCAGCAGTGAGCAAACGCGCCCGCCCATGAGTGAGGCCCCCGCCGCGGCGGGGGCCTCACTCATGGGCGGGCGCGGAACGTGGTCGCGGGGTGCCTCAGCCCTCGTCGGCGGGGAACCAGATCGCGATCTCGCGCTTGGCCGACTCTGTGGAGTCCGAGCCGTGCACGATGTTCTGCTGCACGGCGGTGCCCCAGTCGCGGCCCAGGTCGCCGCGGATGGTGCCGGGCGCGGCCGTCGTCGGGTCGGTGGCCCCGGCCAGGGAGCGGAAGCCCGTGATGACCCCGTCGCCCGTCGCGACGACCGCCGCGATCGGGCCGGAGGCCATGAAGTCGACGAGCGGCTGGTAGAACGGCTTGCCCGCGTGCTCGGCGTAGTGCTCGGCCAGCTGCTCCTTCGTGGCGCGGACGAGCTGCAGCTTCTCGATCTCGTAGCCCTTGGCCTCGATGCGGGCGAGCACCTGGCCGATGAGCCCGCGCTTCACCCCATCGGGCTTGACGAGCACCAGCGTGCGTTCGGTCATGACTCCTCCTCGCTTCGGCGTGATGGTTCCGCGCGGCCCGCGGGACAGGCCCGAACGGGTCGCGCTCCGCGCCCGAGTCTAGTTCAGCGGCCGCGGCGCGCCTCCCCCGGTCTCACCCAGCGCCCGCCCGCGGACCGCCTGGTGAACCCGCCGGGGGCGCGGTTCAGCGCGCGTTGTGCTCCACGGCCCAGGCGGTGGCCTCCCGGTCGATGCGCCGGCCCCAGTAGAGGCCCGCCACCCACATCGCCCCGAACACCGCGCCGACGATGAGCATGGAGGGCATGACGATGCCGCTGAGCAGGATGAGCGCCTGCACGGCCCATCCCAGGGCGATGCCGGGGCGGCGCTGGCCGGCCCGGCGCGGCAGCAGCGCGGTCGCGGCGATCGCGACGACCGTGATGACGGCGGCGCCGGCGACGAGCCACGCGAACGGCACGGGGCGCAGGCCGTAGCCCACGAGCAGGGCGAAGTACAGCGAGAGCACCTCGCAGATGAGCACGGTGCCGCACAGGATGGGCAGCTTCGACTTCAGCGGCAGCGCGATGGGCTCCATCACGCCTCCTGGCTGCCCAGCAGCGTGCGGGCCTCGGCCACCGTGGCCAGCGAACCGGTCACGACGATGCCGGCGCCCGTGTCCTCGGTGCCCACCACCAGGTCGATTGCCGCCATGAGCGCGGCGTTCATATCCGGTGCCCGGTGCACATCGTCCGGGTCGTACCACTCCTCGGCCGCGGCGGCCAGGCGGTCGACCGGCATGGCGCGCGGGCTCAGCGCCTGGGTCACGACGATCCGGGAGGCGAACCGGTGGACGTACTCGAGCATCCCGTGCGGGTCCTTGTCCGCGTACACCGCGACGACGGCCACGACGTCCGGGAAGTCGAACGCCTCGTCCAGCGCCTCGGCCAGGGCCTGCGCCCCGGCGGGGTTGTGCGCGCCGTCCACGATGATCGTGGGCTCGGTGCGCATGATCTCCATCCGGCCCGGCGAGGTGACCTGCGCGAACCCGGCCCCCACGACGTCCGCGTCGAGCGGCTTGTCCTCCGCCGCCAGGAAGCACTCGACGATGGCGAGCGCCTGCGCCGCGTTCTGGGCCTGATGGGCGCCGTGCAGCGGCAGGAAGACCTCCGGGTACTGCGCGAACGCGCCGCGCAGGTTGAGCAGCTGCCCGTCGACGGCGCGCGAGCGCTCGACGACGCCGAACTGCTCGCCCTCCCACAGCGCCTCGTCGCCGCGCTGGGCGATCTGCTCGGCGAGGACGCCTGCTGCGGCCTCCGGCTGCTCGCCCACCACGGCGACGGGGTGCGGGGCCGGGCTCGGGTCGAGCGTGCGGTCGAGGATGCCGGCCTTCGTCGCGGCGATCTGCTCGAGCGTGTCGCCCAGGAAGGCCTGGTGGTCCAGCCCGATGGGGGTGAAGCCGCAGATGGCGGCGTCGGCGACGTTCGTGGAGTCCCATTCGCCGCCCATCCCCACCTCGAGGACCATGACGTCGACGGGCGCATCGGCGAAGACGGCGAAGGCGAGCACGGTGAGCGCCTCGAAGTAGGTGAGCGGCGCGCGGTCCTCGGCCGCCAGCTGCCCGTCGACGAGGTCGAGGAAGGGGGCGATCTCGTCCCAGACCCGGCCGAGTGCGAACGCGCTGACCTCGGCGCCGTCGACGCTGATGCGCTCGCTCAGGCGGTGCAGGTGAGGGCTGGAGAACCGGCCCACCCGCAGGCCGTGGGCGCCCAGGAGCGCATCGACCATCCGCACGGTCGACGTCTTGCCGTTCGTCCCGGTGACCGTGATGACCGGTGCGGACTCGTGGATGTCGCCCAGCAGCTCGCAGGCCCGGCGCGTCGCGTCGAGGCGCAGCTCCGGCTGGGCTTCGCCGGCGCGCGCCTGGAGCGCGGCCTGGACGCGGGCGAGCTCGGCGATCGCGGCCGGGTCGCGGTGCTCCTCGGCGCGCAGCTGCGCTGCCCGCTGGGCCGCCGAGGCGCCGGCGGGCTCACCGTCTCCCCCGCGGTCGGTCGCAGGCTCGTCGGCGTAGGCGGCGTCGGCCTCCTCACCGCCGCCGATGAGGCTGTCGATGCCGAAGACGTCGTCGAAGTCCCCCTCGGGCTCGGCGCCGTCGTCGTGGGGCTCGCGCGGCTCGCTCATGCGCGCACCACCTGGACCTGGGCACCCGGGGCGACGTCTCCCGCGGCGAACACGCCGTCGCCGGCGAGCTCGTCCGCGGTCAGCTCCACATCGAGGGCGAGGGTTTCGGCCCCGATGAGCTCGGCGTGGGCGGCCAGCGCCGCGCGCACCCCGTCCTCCGGGGCCGCGATGCGCAGCCGGATGCGGTCGGAGACGTCGAGTGCCAGCTCGCGGCGGGCCGACTGCACCGCGCGCACGGTGTCGCGGGCCAGGCCCTCGGCCTCGAGCTCCGGGGTGACGACGGTGTCGAGCGCCACGAAGCCGCCCGCGGTGGGGGCGAGGACAACGCCCTCGGCCCCGGATTCGGCGACGTCCTCGAGCGCGTACTCGCCCTCGACGAGTTCGATGCCGCCGCTCGTCACGGTGCCGTCGTCGGCCACCGACCAGTCGCCGGTCTTCGAGCCCTTGATGGCCTGCTGGACCTGCTTGCCCAGGCGAGGGCCCGCGGCGCGCGCGTTGACGGTGAGCCGGCTGGCCAGCGTGAAGCCGGCCTGCGCCGCCTCATCCAGCGTGAGCACGCGGACGCTGCGGACGTTGAGCTCGTCGGCGATGATCGCGGTGAAGTCCGCCCCGAGCTCGACGTCGGTGGCGACGGTGAGCTCGGACAGCGGCAGGCGCACGCGCAGGCTGTTGGCCTTGCGCAGGCTCGAGCCCACCGAGCACACGCTGCGGGTTACGTCCATGGCGGCCACGAGGCCCTCGTCCACGCCGAACGGCGCTGCGTCCGGGTAGTCGGCCAGGTGGACGGAGCGCTCGCCGGTGAGGCCGCGGTAGATCTCCTCGGCCGCGAACGGCAGCAGCGGCGCGGCCACCCGCAGGAACGCCTCGAAGCACGTGGCGAAGACATCGAACGTCTCCCGCGTGTCCGGGGTGCCCGCCCAGAAGCGGCGGCGCGAGCGGCGCACATACCAGTTCGTGAGCATATCGAGGTAGTCGCGCAGGATCGCGCAGGCGCTCCACACGTCGTAACCGCTCATCGCGGCGCGGAAGTCCTCGATGAGCGCGTGGGTCTTGGCCAGCAGGTAGCGGTCGAGCACCTGCCCGGACTCGTAGCGCTGGGAGGCGCCGTAGCCGCGGGACCCGGCGGGCGCCTCGGCGGCGGGATCCGCGCTGTTGGCGTAGGTGGCGAAGAAGTGCCACGTGCTCCACAGCGGCAGCAGCACCTGGCGGACGCCCTCGCGGATGCCCTGCTCCGTGACGACGAGGTTGCCGCCGCGCAGGATGGGGCTGGACATGAGGAACCAGCGCATCGCGTCCGAGCCGTCGCGGTCGAAGACCTCGTTGACGTCCGGGTAGTTGCGCAGCGACTTCGACATCTTCTGCCCGTCGGAGCCGAGCACGATCCCGTGGCAGATGACGTCGAGGAACGCGGGCCGGTCGAACAGCGCGGCGGCGAGGATGTGCAGCGTGTAGAACCAGCCGCGGGTCTGGCCGATGTACTCGACGATGAAGTCCGCCGGGTAGTGGTGCTCGAACCACTCGCGGTTCTCGAACGGGTAGTGGACCTGGCCGTAGGGCATGGAGCCGGAGTCGAACCACACGTCGAGGACGTCCTCGACGCGGCGCATGGTCGAGCGGCCGGTGGGGTCGTCCGGGTTGGGCCGGGTGAGCTCGTCGATGAAGGGGCGGTGGAGGTTCGGCTGCCCGTCGGGCCCGGTGGGGATGCGGCCGAAGTCGCGCTCGAGGTCCTCGAAGGACCCGTAGACGTCGATGCGCGGGTACTCGGGATCGTCCGAGCGCCACACGGGCACGGGGCTGCCCCAGAAGCGGTTGCGGGTGATCGACCAGTCGCGGGCGTTCTCCAGCCACTTGCCGAACTGGCCGTCCTTGACGTTCTCCGGCACCCAGGTGATCTCCTGGTTGGTCTGGAGCATGCGCTCCTTGACCGCGGTGACCTCGACGAACCAGGAGCTCACGCCCTTGTAGATGAGGGGGTTCCGGCAGCGCCAGCAGTGCGGGTAGGAGTGGTCGTAGGTCTCGTGGCGCACGAGCACGGTGCCCGGCGTGACGGAGCCGGCCGGCTCTCCCTTCGTGGCGGCCTTGAGGTCGCGGATGACCATGGGGTTGGCGTCGAAGACGAGCTCGCCCTCGTATTCGCGCACCGGGGCCGTGAAGCGGCCGTCGGCGCCCACCGGCATGACGGCCTCGATGTTCTCGCGGGTCGTGACGACGTAGTCGTCCTCGCCGAACGCGCCGGCGGTGTGCACGAGGCCCGTGCCGTCCGTGGTCGTGACGAAGTCGCCCTCGACCACGCGGAAGGCGTTGGGCTGGTCGGCGAAGTAGCCGAACGGGGGGCGGTAGTGGGTGCCCAGCAGGTCCGCGCCCGAAAGCTCCCTGAGCACCGTGGGCTGCTCGCCGAACTCGCGGGCGTAGGCGCCCAGGCGGGTGCGGGCGATGACGTAGCGCTCCGGGCTGCCGGTGGGCCCGTCGGATTCGATGAGGACGTAGTCGATGTCCGTGCCGACGACGATCGCGAGGTTGGACGGCAGCGTCCACGGCGTCGTCGTCCACACGAGCAGCTTGGCGCCGGCCAGCTCGCCGTCGGTGGCCTCGAAGCCCACCGTCACGGCCGGGTCCTGGCGCATCTGGTAGACGTCGTCGTCCATGCGCAGCTCGTGATTGGACAGCGGCGTCTCGTCCGACCAGCAGTAGGGCAGGACGCGGAAGCCCTCGTAGATGAGGCCCTTCTCGTAGAGGCTCTTGAAGACCCACAGGACGGATTCCATGAAGCTGGGGTTGAGCGTCTTGTAGTCGTTGTCGAAGTCGACCCAGCGGCCCATCCGGTTGATGTAGGCCTGCCACTCGTCCGTGTACTTGAGCACGGAGGCCCGGGCGGCCTCGTTGAACTTCTCGACCCCCATCTCGAGGATCTCGTCCTTGGTCGTCAGCCCCAGCTGGCGCATCGCCTCGAGCTCCGCGGGCAGGCCGTGGGTGTCCCAGCCGAAGCGGCGCTCGACGCGCTTGCCGAGCATCGTCTGGTAGCGGGGGACGACGTCCTTGACGTAGCTCGTGAGCAGGTGGCCGTAGTGCGGCAGGCCGTTGGCGAACGGGGGGCCGTCGTAGAAGACGAACTCGTTGTCGCCGTCAGGGCCGGGATCGCGCTGGGCGACGGACTCCTCGAAGATCGCGTTGTCGTTCCAGAAGGCGAGGATGTCGCGCTCGAGGGCGGGGAAGTTCGGGGATGCGGTCAGGCCGGCCGCGGCCGTGGACTGCTTGGGGTAGACGGGCTGGGTGGCATCGGCCATGGCGTCCTCTTCCTGTGCGAGCCCGGCGTGCCGGGCGGGGGCTGCTTCGCACGAGGACGACATCACTGCCGCGGTACCACCTCGCTTATCCCCGGGCCCGAGGTGCGCCGGGGCTGCGCATTCGCACCGCCCCGCCGGCCTGGGCCAGAGGATCGCTCTTCGGGGCTGTGACGGGCCCGCCCGTCCGGGTCTACTGGGCGCTGGCGCCGTTCTTCCGGATGCTCCCCGGTGATGGCCGGATCACTGCGCGTCCAGTCTAGCGCGCCGGGCGGGCGCGGGCGAGGCGGGCCGCCGCGCAGCGGAGAGCGAGGCGGTCAACCGGGCGAGCGCAGTCGAGGCGGACCGCCGGGAGGCCCCGCTGGTCACAGGCCTCTGCTGCTCACAGGCCCCTGTTGCGCGCGACCTTGTGCTGGGCGGCCTGCGCGATGGGGCGGATGACCATGAGGTCGACGTTGAAGTGGTGGGGCCGGGTGAGCGCGTAGACGATCGCGTCGGCGCAGTCCTCGGCCGTCAGCGGATTCTCCACCCCCGCGTAGACCTTGTCCGCGGCCTCCTGCGAGCCCAGCCGCTTGGCCGAGAACTCCTCGGTGGCGACCATGCCGGGGGCGATCTCGATGACGCGCACGGGCTCGCCGGCCAGCTCCAGGCGCAGCGTCTCGGCGATCGCCGCGGTGCCGTGCTTGGCGGCGGTGTAGCCGCCGCCGCCCTCGTAGACGATCCGCCCGGCGGTCGACGACATGATGACGATGTCGCCGCGGCCGGACTCGATGAGGGCGGGGATGAGCGCCTTGACGCTGCGCAGGGTGCCCAGCACGTTGATGTCGAGCATCTTCGCCCAGTCGTCGATGTCCGCGCTGCGGATCTCGTCCTGACCGAAGGCGGCGCCCGCATTGGCGACGAGCGCGTGAACCGGACCGCCGGCGGTGACCTCGGAGGCCATCCGCGCGACGTCGTCGTCGCTGGTCATGTCCGCCACGACGTAGTCGCACCCGGTCTCCTCGGCCAGCTCGCGCAGCCGGTCCTCGCGCCGGGCGACGGCCACGACGTCCCACTCGAGGTCGCGCAGCTGGCGGACCGTCGCCGCCCCCATCCCGGAGCTCGCGCCGGTCACCACTGCTCGCAGATTCGCCATGTCTCTCTCCTGTGCCGTCGTGCCTGTGCCGTAGTGGCCGTCGTACCAGGGCCCGCGGCCGCGCGCCCCGCGCGCGGGCCTCGTCCCGGCGCGCCCACCCAGCGTATACCGCGGCCCGGGGCACCCGCCTGCCGTTTCGCGGCGGGCGGGCCCGCGCCTCGGCGGCCATTTCGCAGCGGGTGCGGCGGCGGGTGCGGCGGAGGCTTCGCGGCGGGCTGGCCCGCGCCTCGGCAGCCGTTTCGCACTGGGCACGCGGCAGGAGCAGCGGGGTCGCACCGGCCGCGGGCTGTTCGCCGGCCCCCGCGCGCACCTTCCTGTCGCCGGATCGCCCGCGCTCGACCGCAGCCCCCGCCCCGCCCGGCTCGGAGCCCCCCGCCCGACTCGGACGGCCCCGCCCGGCTTGGAGGGGCCCGGGCGGGGATGGGAAGATCATCATCATGGACACCCCAAGCACACATGACTCGGTGCATCTGCCGGACAAGCCGGCCCTCGAGGGCCTCAAGGACAAGTGGGATCGGGCGTGGGGTGAGGACGGCACCTACGCCTTCGATGCCACCGCGGACCGCGCGGACGTCTACTCGATCGACACTCCCCCGCCCACCGCCTCGGGCTCCCTGCACGTGGGCCACGTGTTCTCCTACACGCAGACCGATGTCATCGCCCGCTATCAGCGCATGACCGGCAAGAGCGTGTTCTACCCGCTGGGCTGGGACGACAACGGCCTGCCCACCGAGCGCCGGGTGCAGAACTACTACGGGGTCACGTGCGACCCCTCGGTGGCCTACGATCCGGGCTTCCGGCCGCCGGACAAGCCCGCGAAGAACCCGCGCGACTTCGTGGCGGTCTCCCGGCAGAACTTCATCGAGCTGTGCGAGGCGCTGGCCTCCGACGACGAGCAGGTCTTCGAGGATCTCTTCCGGTCCGTGGGCCTGTCCGTGGACTGGCGCTACACGTACCGCACGATCGACGACACCTCCCGGGCCGTGTCCCAGCGCGCCTTCCTGCGCGACCTGGCCGCCGGCCACGCCTACTCCCAGGACGCGCCGACGATGTGGGACGTGACGTTCGGCACCGCCGTGGCGCAGGCCGAGCTCGAGGACCGGGAGAAGGAGGGCGCCTACCACCGGGTGAACTTCTACCCCGAGGGCCCCGACGGCCTCGCCGACACCGCGCGCGAGCCCGTCGTCATCCTCACGAGCCGCCCCGAGCTCATCCCGGCCGTCGTCGCCCTCGTCGCCCATCCGGACGATGAGCGCTACCAGCCGCTGTTCGGCACCCGCGTGGTCTCCCCGCTGTTCGGCGTCGCCGTCGAGGTCCGCGCCCACGGCCTGGCGAAGTCGGACAAGGGCACCGGCATCGCCATGGTCTGCACGTTCGGCGACCTCACCGACGTCACGTGGTGGCGCGAGCTCGACCTGCCCACCCGCGCCGTCATCACGCGCGATGGCCGCCTGGCCCGCGAGACCCCCGAGTGGATTGCGGCATCGCCCAAGGAGGATGCCGTCGCCCGCTACGAGGCGCTGGCCGGCAAGACGACGTTCACCGCGCGCAAGGAGATCGCGGAGGCGCTGCGCGAGTCCGGCGACCTCATCGGCGAGCCGGAGGCCATCACCCACCCGGTGCCGTTCTACGAGAAGGGCGACAAGCCCCTCGAGGTAGTCGCGAGCCGCCAGTGGTACATCCGCAACGGCGGCCGGGATGCCCGGCTGCGCGACGAGCTCATCGCCCGCGGCCGCGAGCTCGAGTGGCACCCGGGCTTCATGCGCTCGCGCTACGAGAACTGGGTCGAGGGCCTCAACGGCGACTGGTTGGTCTCGCGCCAGCGCTACTTCGGCGTGCCCATCCCGCTGTGGTACCGCCTGGACGCCGAGGGCAACCCGGACTACGACGCGCCGCTGACCCCGGACGATGCCGCCCTGCCCGTGGATCCGCAGGCCCAGGCCCCGGCCGGGTTCGACGAGTCCCAGCGCGACCGGCCCGGTGGCTTCACCGGCGACCCGGACGTGCTCGACACGTGGGCCACCTCCTCGCTGACCCCGCAGATCGTGGGCGGCTGGAGCCGCGACAACGAGCTGTTCGGGACCGTCTTCCCCTTCGACCTGCGCCCCCAGGGCCACGACATCATCCGCACGTGGCTCTTCTCCACCGTCGTGCGGGCCAATTCGCTCAACGACTCCGTGCCGTGGACGCACACCGCGCTGTCCGGCTGGATCCTCGACCCGGACCGCAAGAAGATGTCGAAGTCCAAGGGCAACGTCGTCGTGCCCAGCGACATCCTCGCGGAGGCCAAGCCCGGCTTCGGCCCCGACGCCGTGCGCTACTGGGCCGCCAGCGCCCGCCTGGGCGGCGACACCGCATACGACGTCGCGCAGATGCAGATCGGCCGCCGCCTGGCGATGAAGCTGCTCAACGCCTCGAAGTTCGCCCTGGCCCAGGGGGTGCACGCGGACCTCGTGGGCCGCACGGACCTCGTCACCCACGACCTCGACCGCTCGCTGCTCGTGCGGCTCGACGCCACGGTGCGCGCGTGCGGTCAGCACATGGCCGCCTACGACTACGCCCACGCGCTGCGCGAGGCGGAGTCGTTCTTCTGGACGTTCACCGACGACTACGTCGAGCTCGTCAAGGACCGCTCCTACGGCGCACAGGGTGAGGCCGCGCAGGCATCCGCGCACGCCGTGCTCGCCACGGCCCTCGATGCGCTCCTGCGCCTGTTCGCGCCCATCATGCCGTTCGTGACCGAAGAGGTCTGGTCCTGGTGGCACGAGGGCTCCGTGCACCGGGCGCCGTGGCCCGTGCCCGCCGCCGAGGCGCCCGCCGGCGATGCGGGGCTGCTCGACCGGGTGGCCGGGGTGCTCGCCATCGTCCGGCGAGCGAAGACCGAGGCGAAGGTCTCGCAGAAGACGGAGATCGCCGCGGCGCAGCTGAGCGCGCCCGCGGAGACGATCGAGGCGGTGCGCCTGGCGGGAGCGGACCTGCGGGCGGCCGGCCGCATCCGCGACTGGCAGCTGAGCGCCGACGACTCCCGCACGGGCGCCGAGCTCACGGGCGTTCAGTTCGTCCCCGCGGAGAGCTGAGCGTGGCAGGCGGGGAGCCGCAGGCGGCCTCCCCGCCTCCCGGGTCGGCATCTCCCGGATCCGCGCCTCCCGGATCCGCGCCTCCCGGGTCCGCGGAGGACGGCGGCGCGCCGCAGGCAGCCGGACCCGCCGAGCACCGGGCGTCGTGGGCCGAGCTGTTCTTCGACCTCGTGGCCGTGGCCGGGGTGGCCGCCTTCGCCCACGTCCTCCACGCGCCCTCGCCGCACGCGTGGGCGGTCTTCGTCCTGGGCTTCGGCGCGCTGTGGATGTGCTGGACGAGCTTCATGGTCTACGGCAACACCGCGGGGACCACCACGCGCACGGTGCGCCTCGTGATCGGCATGACGATGATCGCGGCGATGGTCGCCTCCGTCGACGGCCTGGCGGAGAACCTGGGCGCCGGCAGCGGAGAGACCCACGCCGATGCGCACAACATCCACGCCACCGTCTTCGCGATCGCCTATCTGGGCGCGCGCTTCTTCGCCGCCCAGTCATGGAACAGGGGCGAAGTCGTCACCGACTGGCCGGTCGCCCAGCAGGCGGTGGGTGCGCTGCCCTGGCTCGCATCGATCTGGGCCCCACCGTCGTGGACGCTGTGGCTGTGGGGCGCCGGCCTCACGATCGACGTCCTCATCCTCGTCCTCGTGCAGCGCTCCGACATGGTCGAGCGATTCAACGAGCGCATCCGCGAGCACGAGCGCCGGGCCCAGGCCGGGCGAGGCAGGCCCGCGCGCCTGCGCCGGCTGGGACAGGACACCGCCCACCGGGGACCGCGCGGAGGACGCCAGCGGCGCGGGGAGCGACCGCTCACGGTCGTCGGCCGGGCGCTCGACCCCGAGCACCTGGACGAGCGGATGAGCCTGTTCGTCATCATCGTCCTCGGCGAGTCCATCCTCCAGGTCATCGAGGCCGCCGCTCAGGCCGAATGGACCGCCGCGCTGCTGCTGGCCGGGGCCGCCGCGATCACCGTTGCGGCCTGCCTGTTCGGCCTCAGCGTCGTGCTGGGCGGGGCGGGCGTGCCGCTGCTGCGCCTCTCCGGGCTCGCGCTGCGCGCGGCCCTGGGGTTCCACTCCCTCACGACGGCGTGCCTCGTGATCATCGCCGTCGGACTCGGCGGGGCGGTGGAGTCCGCCGCCGAGGCGCCCGGCGGCACCGTGCGCTGGCTGCTGTGGGGAGGCCTGGCCGGCTACTTCCTCATCGGGGCCCTGGCCAGCCTCATCACCCTGCCCGGCAGCTGGCCGCGCGCCCTCATGTGGCTGCTCACCGGCACGCTCCTCCCGGTCCTGTGCGCAATCTTCGTCACCCGTCTCCCGTGGGCGGCGATGCTGTGGCTCACCGTCCTCATCGTGGGCTTCCACCTGGCCGGCGGGGCGCGACCGGGCCCGCAGCCGACCGCGCCCGAGAACGCCGGCTGAGCAGATCGCGCGGGTGCACCCGCCCGCCCCGGTGAGGCCGCCCCCTCCCCCGTGATCTTGCACCGTGGTGTTGCAGCGCTGCCATCGAAGGCTCTGGGCACGGCGGCGCGCAGCGTCTAGCGTGGCACGCAGGAGGCGGCAGCGGGCCGCAGCCGACATCACAGGAGGATGCCGTGCGCAGCGAACTGTTTGCCGCTTCACACCAGGAGAAGGAGTCCCGGCAGCGCTGGACGCTCCAGTCAGCGAAGATGCTGCGGACGTACATCGAGCCCAGCGGCCCGCTCATCGCCACCAAGGGGGCCATGGTCGCCTATCAGGGCAACGTCGACTTCGCGCACCAGGGCTCGACGTCGGTCGGCCAGTTCCTCAAGAAGGCCATGACGAGCGAGGACACGCCGATGATGCGGGTCGAGGGGCACGGCGAGGTGTTCTTCGCCCGTGCGGCGTCCAACATCTTCATGATGCAGCTGGAGGGCGGCAGCGACTCACTCTGCGTCAACTCGTCCTCGATGCTCGCGTTCGACGCCTCGCTCAACTGGGACATCAAGCGCATCAAGGGCGTGGGGGCGCTGGCCACCGGGTCGGGCCTGTTCAACCTCGAGCTCTCGGGGCAGGGCACCGCGGCGCTCTGCTGCCAGGGCGAGCCCATGATCCTCGACTGCTCGCAGACGCCCACCTTCGTGGACCCCCAGGCGGTCGTCTGCTGGTCGGCCAACCTCGTGCCGCAGATCAAGGCGGCCGTGAGCCTCGGCTCGTTCATCGGCCGCGGTTCGGGCGAGAGCTTCCAGCTGCAGTTCCACGGCCCGGGCTTCGTCGTCGTCCAGCCCGCCGAGATCTTCTGAGGCCCGCTGTTCGCCGGGCCGCTCCGCTCGGGGCCGCTGCGCTCGGGATCTCTGCGCTCGGCCTCGAGCCGAGCGCGCCGCCGTGCTCGCCGTGCGGCGAGCGGGCCGCCGCGCCCCGAGCGAGCCGCCGCGCGGCCAGCGGTGCGAACC
>NZ_WWEQ01000057.1 GCF_009857845.1 Brevibacterium rongguiense
GGCGCCGCTCGCCCTGGGGGTGGCGTGGGCCGGCCTGTGCGCGGGGGCGATCGGCCCCGCGGGGTTCGCCGCCCAGCGCCGGGCCGAGGCGGCGCTCGCGGGCGCCCTCGACGACCCCGGGGTGCGCGACTGGTTCGCCCAGGCTGCACCCGGCTGGCTGCACGCGGCACTCGACGACGAGGCCGAGGCCGCGCGCTCACGCGGGCGCCGCCAGCGCAGGCTCTTCGGCGCCTCGGACTGAGCCGACCGCGGCGCTCACGCGAACGGGCACCCGGCCCCCTGGGGGAGCCGAGTGCCCGCTGTTGCCCCGGCACCCCGTCGAAGGGGCGCTCAGGCGGTGTCGCTCAGGGGCGCGGCAGAGCCGGCGTGCCCACGCCGGCCATGTCCGCCGCGACCCGGACGACCTGGCAGGAGTAGCCGAACTCGTTGTCGTACCAGACGTAGACGACGGCCCGGTTGTCATCGACGATCGTCGCGAGGCCGTCGACGATCCCGGCGCGGCGCGAGCCGACGAAGTCGCTGGAGACGACCTCGGGCGAGGCGATGTAGTCCACTTGGTTGCGCAGCGGCGAATTCAGCGAGGTCTCGCGGAGGAAGCCGTTGAGCTCGTCGACGCTCGTCGCGGTCTCGAGGTTGAGGTTGAGGATCGCCATGGACACGTCGGGCACCGGCACGCGGATCGCGTTGCCCGACAGCTTGCCCTTGAGGTGGGGGAGCGCCTTGGCCACGGCCTTCGCAGCCCCGGTCTCCGTGAGGACCATGTTCATCCCGGCGGCGCGCCCGCGCCGCGAGCCCTTGTGGAAGTTGTCCGTGAGGTTCTGGTCGTTCGTGAACGCGTGGACGGTCTCCATGTGGCCGTTGGCGATGCCGAACTTCTCGTCGATGACCTTGAGCACGGGGGTGATCGCGTTCGTCGTGCACGAGGCGGCCGAGACGATCGCGTCCGAGCCGATCTCGTCGTCGTTGACGCCGTAGACGATGTTCTTGATGTCGCCCTTGCCGGGCGCGGTGAGGAGGACCTTCGCGGCGCCCTTGCTCTTGAGGTGCTGGCCCAGCCCCTCCGCGTCGCGCCACCGGCCGGTGTTGTCGATGATGAGCGCATCGTCGATCCCGTACTGCGTGTAGTCGACGCTGGCCGGGTCGTTGGAGTAGATGACCTGGATGAGCACGCCGTTGGCGAGGATCGTGTTGGCCTCTTCGTCCACGACGATCGTGCCGTCGAACTTGCCGTGGATCGAATCGCGGCGCAGCAGCGAGGCGCGCTTGATGATGTCGTCGTCGCTGCCGCGGCGGACGACGACGGCGCGCAGGCGCAGGCCGGTGCGCCCGGCGCGGTCGACGAGGATGCGGGCGAGGAGGCGGCCGATGCGCCCGAAGCCGTAGAGCACCACATCGCGCGGCTGCGCCTGCGAGCCGGCGCCGTCGGCGACCTCGGCGAGCGCGGTGCGCAGGTAGGCGTCGAGGTCGCCCCCGGCCGCGCGCCAGCCCGCGGCGAGGCGGCCGATGTCGATGCGCGCGGGGCCGGGATTGAGCGCCTCGATCGCCGCGACGATGTCGGCCGTCGCCTCGATGTCGAGGTCGTCACCGTCGAAGTGGCGGGCGTAGCGGTGGGCCTTGATGATGCCGTTGACGGACTTATTCAGCAGGCTGCGGCCGAAGACGGTCAGCAGCACGTCGTTGTTGCGGTAGAGCCGCCCGACGACGGGGAGGATGCGCTCGGCCGCATCCTGCTTCGCGGCCCATTGGCGCTTCGTTTCCTGGGTGAGGTCAGACACGGGCGATCCCTTCGCATTCGTCGCGGGAGCAGCGCTGCCCCCATATGATCCGCAGATTAGTCTACGTGCGGGCCTTGCCCGCCACGAAGCGGGACACCGTGGGCTCGCCGGGGATCCAGAATCGCCAGGGAAAGGCGGCGGGATCGGCCCCGGGGCCGGAGACCCCCACGCGCGGGCCCGTCGTGTGCGCGGGCCGGGGGCGCACCGGGGCGAAGTCCCATTCGCCGCCGAACAGGTCGGCCCCGTCGTCTGCGAGGTCCGCGCCGAAGCACTGGGCGACGTTGCCGGGGCCGCGGGCCAGGTCGCGGTGCGGGGCGGGGGTGGCCCGGCGCGCGGAGCGCCGCTCGGTCGCGAGCCCGGCGCCCTCGACCACCTCGCCGGCGCGCAGCAGCAGGCCGGTGGGGGCGCCGGGTGCGTCGCAGACCATGTTGAGCGAGTGGTGCAGCCCGTAGATGAAGTAGCAGTACAGGTGGCCGGGTGGGCCGAACATCGTGGCGTTGCGCGCCGTCTGGCCCCGGTAGGAGTGGGAGGCGGGGTCGACCCGCCCGTCGTAGGCCTCCACCTCCGTCAGGCGGATCGCGACGGTGCCCTCCTCGTCCGTGCGCCGCAGCACGCCGCCCAGGGCGTCGGGGGCTACCTCGAGCACGGGCCGGGCGAAGAAGGAGCGGTCGATGCGGTCCTGGCTCAGCGGGGGGTCCTGGCTCATCGGCCGAAGAGGCTCCGCTCGTGGGTGTCCTCGTAGCGCTTGAGCCCGAGCAGCGTCAGCGCGATGATGCCCGCCGCCGCGGCGAGCGCGCCGAAGGACTCCCCGGCGGCCGGGCCGACGGACTTCTCACCCTGCTCCGCCGGGGGCGCCGAGTTGGCCGAGAGCCGGCGGAAGACCGGGCGGTCGTTCGAGGTGCCCATCCAGGCGGCGACGAGCAGCACGATGCGGGTGAAGATGTTCATCGAGAGCATGATCGCGATGACCGGCCCGAACAGCGCGGCGGTGGGCGAGGAGGAGAACGCGTCGACGAGCACGGTGGCGATGTTGAGCAGGACGGTGAGGGCCAGCGCTCCCGCGAACGACCCGATCCGCTTGGTACGCGGCGGAATCGGCTCCGACGGGATGAGCGTGAAGATGAAGAGGAACACGAGCCAGGCCATGAGCAGCGTGATGGCGATCGTGCCGATGTTGAGCAGCGGGGCGAACCAGCCGGGCAGGTCGAGGGCCTGCGCGATCGTCGTCTGCAGGCCCGTGCCCACCGCGGTGGCCGCGATCGTCACGGCGATGCCCACGAGCAGGCCCACGAGGGTGACGACGTTGTTGCCGATGCGCGCGGCGAACGGCTCCTTGGGGACATCGTCCATGTCCGCCGCGAGCTGGAAGCGCACCGCGTCCTTGAAGTTGCCGATGAATCCCTGCGCGGTGTAGAGCGCGCCGACCACCGCGACGATGCCCACCCCGGCCCAGTTCTTCAGGTAGTTCTGCAGCATCTCGACGAGCTGGTCCTGGCCGGGGGCGAGCTGGCGGACCTCGCCGATGACGACGTCGACGAGCTCCGGGCGCACGACGCTGAGCACGAAGCCCAGCGTGGCGAAGGCGAACATGAGCGTGGGGATGAGGGCCAGGACGAGGAAGTAGGTGATCGCCGCGGCGAACTGGTTGCCCATCCGCTGGCCGAACCGGGCGATCGTGTGGCGCAGGTGGACGACCACGGGCTTGCGCAGCACGGTCGCGGCCCCGCCCGGTCGGCGCCGGGTGAGCAGGGCGGTCTTGTCGGTGGCGGCGGTCTCGCTCATGGTGGGGACTCTTCCTCGGCTGGGGGCGGTGGGGTGCGGGGGCGGGCGCGGCTCAGCTGCCCGCGGCCTGCGCGTGCGCGCCCGCGTCTTCTGCGGCGGCGGCCGCGGAGGCCTCGGCGCCCTGGGCGATGCTCGCGGCATCCGATTCGGGCCGCTCGCCCTCGTCGTACATCTGGGCGGGGGAGCCGACGATGAGCGGATCGGCCCCGGCTGCGACCTGCGGGTCCTTGCCCGTGTAGTCGAAGCGGGAGAGCACGTAGCGCATGGCCTCGAGCCGGGCGCGTTTCTTGTCATTGGACTTCACGACGGTCCAGGGCGCGGCGGGGGTGTCGGTGTAGAAGAACATCGCCTCCTTCGCCTCCGTGTAGGCGTCCCACTTGTCGAGGCTCGCGAGGTCGGTGGGGGAGAGCTTCCACTGCTTGACCGGGTCGGTCAGTCGCGAGGAGAAGCGGTGGAGCTGCTCCTCCCGGCCCACGGAGAACCAGAACTTGATGATCGAGATGCCGGCCCGGGTGAGCATCTCCTCGAACTGCGGGGCCGAGCGGGTGAAGTCGAGGTACTGCGCGGGGGTGCAGTAGCCCATGACGCGCTCGACGCCGGCCCGGTTGTACCAGGAGCGGTCGAAGAGCACGATCTCCCCAGCGGCCGGCAGGTGGGAGACGTAGCGCTGGAAGTACCACTGCGTCTGCTCGCGCTCCGTGGGCTTCTCCAGCGCCGCGATGCGCGCCCCGCGGGGGTTGAGGTGCTCGGTGAAGCGCTTGATCGCCCCGCCCTTGCCGGCGGCGTCGCGGCCCTCGAAGAGGATGACGACCTTCTGGCCGGTCTCCTTGACCCACGACTGGAACTTGAGCAGCTCGATCTGCAGCGCTCGCTTGGCGTCCTCGTACTCGTCCCGGCCGAGCTTCTTGGAGTACGGGTAGTCCTTCTTCCAGGCGTCCTTGCCCGCGGCATCGGGGCCCAGGTCGGCCGCCAGCTTGGCCAGGACCGCCTTGGCCGAATCGATGTCCGGGGAGTCCTGGGGGGCGGTGCCCGCAATCGTCTTCGCGCTCATGGCTCGATTCTATGCACAGGCGCGCCCGCCGGCCTCCCGCCGGCAGGCGCGCTCGGGTGGGCCTCAGTGCCGCCCGCGGCGGGGCGCGCCCTGCTCCGCGCCCGAGGCGGGGGCGGGCTGCGCCTGCTGGTTCGGGTTGGGCTGGGAGTAGATGTCCTCGATGACGTCCGCGTAGCGCTCGTCGATGACCTTGCGCTTGACGGACTGCTTGGCCGACAGCTCGCCGGCCTCCTCCGTGAGCTCGTTGGGCAGCACGCGGAACTCGTGGATGCCCTCGGCGCGCGAGACGGTGCGGTTGGCGTAGTCGACCTCGTGGGAGATCGCGGCGCGCACCCGCTCGTCGCCCGCCGCCTCTTCGGGGCTCATGGCGGGCAGGTCGTGGTTGTCGAGCCAGGTGGGCAGCATCTCCGGGTCGAGGAAGATGAGGGCGGAGACGAACTTGCGGTTGTCGCCGATGACGACGGCCTGGCTGATGAGCGCGTGGCGGCGCAGCACGTCCTCGAGCGGGGCGGGGGCGACGTTCTTGCCGCCGGAGGTGACGATGAGCTCCTTCTTCCGCCC
The DNA here is from genome assembly GCF_009857845.1 of Brevibacterium rongguiense. Lineage (GTDB taxonomy): Bacteria > Actinomycetota > Actinomycetes > Actinomycetales > Brevibacteriaceae > Brevibacterium > Brevibacterium rongguiense. Next base: position 5,170 of record NZ_WWEQ01000057.1, read on the forward strand.
GGTGATCGTGAGGAAGCCGTCCTCGTCGAGGGCGCCCATGTCGCCCGTGCGGAACCAGCCGTTCGCAAACGCCTCCGCCGTCGCCTCGGGGTTGTCGAGGTAGCCCTCGAACACGCACGCGCCGCGCGCGAGCACCTCGCCGTCGGGGGCCACGGCGATCGCGTTGCCCGGCAGCGGGACGCCCACGGTGCCGATCTTGGCCCGGCCCGGCACGTTGACGGCAACGGGCGCGGTGGTCTCCGTGAGGCCGTAGCCCTCGAGCACGTCGACCCCGATCCCGGCGAAGAAGTGGCCGAGGTGGGTGCCCAGCGGGCCGCCGCCGGAGATCGCGTGGGCTGCCTGGCCGCCCATGACCGCGCGCAGCTTCGAGTACACGAGCGCGTCGTAGAACGCGTGCTGGGCGCGCAGCGCCACCGGGATGCGACCGGCCGCCCGCGCCTGCGAGTAGCGCACGGCCACTGCCTCGGCGCGGCGGAAGATGTGCCCGCGACCGTCGCTCTGAGCCTTGGCCACGGCGGAGTTGTAGACCTTCTCGAACACGCGCGGCACGCCCAGGATGAACGTGGGGCGGAAGAGGCCCAGCGAGGAGGTGAGCTTGCCCATGTCCGCCTCGTGGGCGAGCACGGTGCCCGAGGTCAGCGCCGCGACCTCGATGTAGCGGGCGAACACGTGGGCGGTGGGCAGGAACAGCAGGCAGCGGGCGCCGGGCGCCATGATCTGGGGCAGCTGCATCATGCCGGCCTGGACGGTCTGGACGAAGTTCGCGTGGGTGAGCACACAGCCCTTGGGCCTCCCGGTTGTGCCCGAGGTGTAGATGATCGTCGCGGGGTCGGCCTGGGCGACCGCGGTGCGTGCCGCCTCGAGCTGGGCATCGGTGACGGAGCGGCCGTCGGCGATGAGCTCGTCGAACGTGGCGCCCTCCCACGTGAAGGTGCCGAGTTCAGTGCCCGCATCCGCCCCGGCGCGGCGCACCCGCTCGGCGTTGTCCGCGGTCGCGGTGAGCGCGTAGCGGACCTGGGCATTGGAGACCATCCAGGCGATCTGCTCATCGCTCGAGGTGTCGTAGAACGGCACGGAGACCGCGCCTGCGAACCACAGGGCGTAGTCGGCCAGGGTCCACTCGTAGCTCGTGGGGCCGAAGATGCCCACGCGCTGGCCGGGTCGCACACCGCGGGCGATGAGGCCCTTGGCCACCGCGCGGACCTGGCCGAGGAACTGCCCGGCGCTGACCTCGGCCTCGCGGCCGCGGCGGAGGATGCTGAGCAGATGGGCCTGCGGATCGACCTCGACGCGCTGGATGAGCGCGTCGGAGATCGTGGAGGTCTCGTCGACGGGGTAGTCGGCGGCCGTTGCCGCTTGGCTCATCGTCTCGGTCATAGGGACTCCCTCGGTGGCAGGCTCGGTTGCGGTTCGGCGGGCCGAGCCCGTCGGGGACCCGGCCAGCTTAGCGGCGCGGTCGCCGCTGACAGACGCGATTGATGTTACCTGAGACACAGGTATTCTGCGCGTACCATGGACCTCGCCGCTGCCTTCCCCGGCAGGCGGCCCCTCCGGCGCACCCAGCACTGCGGAGCGCCCGCACCCACCCGTCGAAAGGACGCCCATGGCCCCCTCCGAACAGCCCGCCCGCTCACACCGCTACACGGCGGAGCTCGCTGGCCGGATCGAGGGCAAGTGGCAGGACCGCTGGGAGCGCGAGGAGACCTTCGCCGCGCCCAATCCAGCAGGCGACCTCGCACAGACCCCGCGCGGGAAGCGGGCCACGGACATGGAGCCCGCCTACTTCATGGACATGTTCCCCTACCCTTCGGGCCGCGGGCTGCACGTGGGCCACCCGCTGGGCTACGTCGCCACCGACGTCCACGCCCGCTACAACCGGATGCTCGGCAAGAACGTCATGCACGCGCTGGGCTACGACGCGTTCGGCCTGCCCGCCGAGCAGTACGCCGTGCAGACCGGCCAGCACCCGCGGGTGACGACCGAGGAGAACATCGCGAACATGCGCTCGCAGCTGCGCCGGCTGGGGCTGGGCCACGACGCGCGGCGCACCTTCGCCACGACGGACCCCGAGTTCGTCAAGTGGACGCAGTGGATCTTCGTGCAGATCTTCGACTCCTGGTACGACCCCCAGGCCGCCGACGGCCGCGGCGCCGCGCGCCCCATCACCGAGCTCATCGCGCAGTTCGAGGCGGGCCGCGACACAGGCCGCGGAGCCTGGGCCGAGCTCGACGCCGCCGCGCGCGAGGACGTCCTGCAGGACTACCGGCTGGCCTACGTCTCCGAGTCCCCGGTCAACTGGTGCCCGGGCCTGGGCACCGTCCTCGCCAACGAGGAGGTCACCGCGGAGGGCCGCTCCGAGCGCGGCAACTTCCCCGTCTTCACCCGCCGCCTGCGGCAGTGGAACATGCGCATCACCGCCTACGCCGACCGCCTCGTTGACGACCTCGACGCCGTCGACTGGCCCGAATCGGTCAAGCAGATGCAGCGCAACTGGATCGGCCGCTCGACCGGCGCCCTCCTGCGCTTCTCACCCGCCGCCGGTGCGGCGTCGGACGCCGGGCCGGACGACATCGAGGTCTACACGACCCGCGCGGACACGCTGTTCGGCGGGACGTTCCTCGTCCTCTCCCCGGAGCACCCGCTCGTCGAGGCATACACCGCGCAGCGGTGGCCCGCCGGCACCCCGGAACCCTGGACCGGCGGTGCGGACACTCCCGCTGCGGCGATCGCGGCCTACCGCCGTGCCGCCGCCGCGAAGACCCCGCTCGAGCGCCAGGAGGGCAAGGACAAGACCGGCGTGTTCACCGGCACGTCCGTGGTCAACCCGGCCACGGGCGAGGCGATGCCCGTGTTCGTGGCCGACTACGTGCTCATGGGCTACGGGACCGGCGCGGTCATGGGCGTGCCGGCCGAGGACCCGCGCGACTGGGACTTCGCCCAGGCCTACGGGCTGCCCTACGTGCGCACCGTGCAGCCGGCCGAGGACCACCCCGAGGATCGGCCGTATACGGGCGAGGGCGAGAAGATCAACTCCGCGAACGCGGAGATCGACCTCAACGGCCGCCCGATCGCCGAGGCCAAGGCCGCGATCGTCGAGTGGCTGGGCGAGCGCGCGGAGGCGACCACCCAGTACCGGTTGCGCGACTGGCTGTTCTCCCGCCAGCGCTACTGGGGCGAGCCGTTCCCCATCGTCTACGACGAGGCGGGCGTGCCCCACGCGCTGCCCGCCGACCAGCTGCCCGTGGACCTGCCCGAGGTGCCCGACTTCTCGCCGCGCACCTTCGCCGCCGACGACGTCGACTCCGAGCCCGAACCGCCCCTGGGCCGCAATGCGGACTGGGTGAGCGTGGAGCTGGACCTGGGCGATGGGCCCCGCCGCTACCGCCGCGAGACGAACACCATGCCCAACTGGGCCGGCTCCTCGTGGTACCAGCTGCGCTACGCGGACCCGCACAACGACGCCGCTTCCGTCGGCCCGGAGAACGAGGCGTACTGGCTGGGCCCGCGCGGCGCCGGCGATTCGGGCGGCGCTGACCTCTACGTGGGCGGAGTCGAGCACGCCGTGCTCCACCTCCTCTACGCCCGCTTCTGGCACAAGGTGCTCTTCGACCTGGGCCACATCAGCTCGTGGGAGCCCTTCCGCAAGCTCATCAACCAGGGCTACATCCAGGCCTACGCGTTCACCGACGCCCGCGGCGTCTACGTGCCCGCCGACGAGGTCGAGGAGCACACGGACGAGGCAGGAAACACGACCTACACGCACGGCGGCCAGCCCGTTGCCCGCGAGTACGGCAAGATGGGCAAGTCGCTGAAGAACATGGTGACCCCGGAGGACATGTACGCCGCGTTCGGCGCGGACACCTTCCGGGTCTACGAGATGTCGATGGGGCCCCTCGTCGACTCGCGCCCCTGGGAGACCCGCGCCGTCGTGGGCGCCCAGCGCTTCCTCCAGCGCGTGTGGCGCCTGGCCGTGGACGAGGAGACCGGCGAGACCGCCGTGTCCGACGAGCCCGCGGACGGCGAGACCCGCCGCGTGCTCCACCAGACGATCGCCGGCGTGCGCGAGGACATGGACCACTTCCGCTACAACACGGTCGTGGCCAAGCTCATCGTCCTCGTCAACCACCTGACGAAGGCCGGCAGCGCGCCGCGCGAGGCCATGGAGCCGCTGGCGATCATGCTCGCGCCCCTCGCCCCGCACCTCGCAGAGGAGATCTGGGAGCGCATGGGACACGACCACACGATCACGTACGCCCCGTACCCCGTCGCCGACGAGTCCCAGCTGCGCGCGGAGGCCGTCACGTGCGTCGTGCAGGTCAGGGGCAAGGTGCGCGACCGCCTCGAGGTGGACCCGGAGATCGATCCGGGCGAGCTCGAGGCGCTCGCCATCGCCTCCGACGGCGCGCAGAAGTTCCTCCAGGGCGCCGCGCCGCTCAAGGTCATCGTCCGCGCGCCCAAGCTCGTCAACATCGTCCCGGCGCAGTGACAGTCCCGGCGCAGTAGGCGGGGCCGGCCTCCGCCCGGGCGCCGTTACGCGCGCGAAACGGCGCCCGCATAGGGTTGGGACATGGCAACGATCTCCGATCCCATCCGCCGGGCGCTCCACACGAGCCCCCGGATCGAGCCCGCCGCGGAGGTCGCGCGCCGGGTCCAGTTCCTCGTCGACTACTGCCTGACGAGCGCCGCGCACGGCTTCGTGCTCGGCATCTCCGGTGGGCAGGACTCCTCGCTGGCCGGCCGGCTGTGCCAGCTCGCCGCCGAGGAGCTGCGCCGCCGCGGCGCGGACGCGCGCTTCACCGCCGTGCGCCTGCCCTACCGCGTGCAGGCCGATGAGGCGGACGCGCAGCTCGCGCTCGGCTTCATCGGGGCCGACGAGGTGCTCGACGTCGACATCGCCGCGGGCGCCGACGGCGTCGCGGCGGCCTACGAGGCCGCGGCTGGCGAGCCGCTCAGCGACTTCGTCAAGGGCAACGTCAAGGCGCGCGTGCGGATGACGGCGCAGTACGCGATCGCGGGCCAGCGCGGCCAGCTCGTCGTCGGCACCGACCACGCCGCCGAGGCCGTCACCGGGTTCTTCACGAAGTACGGCGACGGCGGGGCCGACGTCGTCCCGCTCACCGGCCTGAGCAAGCGCCAGGGCGCGGCACTCCTGTCCCACCTCGGCGCCCCCGCCCGGCTGTGGGAGAAGGCGCCGACCGCCGACCTGCTCGACGAGGCACCCGGCCAGACCGACGAGTCCTCGCTCGGGCTGACCTACGCCCAGATCGACGACTACCTCGAGGGCCGCGAGGTCGCCGAGGACACGGCGCGCCGCATCGAGGAGCGCTACCGGGCCACCGAGCACAAGCGCCGGGTGCCCGTGGGCCCCGACGACGAGTGGTGGATCCGCTGCTGAGCCGGGCCTGATCGACCCGGCGGCGCGCAGGCCGCGGTGCTCAGCGCAGCGCGCCGGACTCCAGGGCCGCGCGCTGGAAGTCCGCGCGGGCGGCGACGAGCCGGCCAGCGGCCTCCTCGCCGGCCGCCTGGGCCTGGCCGAACTCGCGCCAGCCGCCGCGCCGGGCATCGCCCGAGCGCATCGCGCGCGCCCCGGCCTGCGCCTCGTCCGTCTCCGCGCGCACCCACGAGCTCAGCCGCTCCGCGCTGCGGTAGAGGTCCATGAAGGCCCGGTGGCAGGCGCGGTCGTCGAAGCTCTCGCGCTCGAACTCGCGCAGGAACGCGGCGAGGGCCTGGAGGTCGGCCGCCCGCAGCGAGCCGGGGCCGCCGGCCACGCGCAGATCGGCGACGAGCCCCTCACCCTGCGGCAGCAGCTCGCCGATGCGCGCCGCGCGCCGGGCATCGGCGCCGCCGTCGTCGGCCTCGACCGCGGTGAGGGCGACCGGCTCCACGTGGCCCCACGCGGCCGCGAGCTCCTCGTTCAGCCGGTCGATGCGCGCCTGCGCACGGGCCCACTGGCGGGCGAGCAGCACCGCGCACACGGCCGCGGCCAGCGAGCCGAGGAGGCCGATGAGCCACGCCGCTGGGTGCAGCGGCGGGATGAGGAAGAGGATGATCGAGGCGGCGATGACGACGACGAGCACCGAGGCCGCGATCGAGTTGACGAGGAAGTCTGCAAAACGCTTCACGCCCACAAGCCTAGTCAATCGCCGCACGGTCCCGAACATCTATGCTGGTCGTGCCGGCCAGTTCGCACCGTGCGGCCGGCCGTCGACTCGTAGGGAGTGAGCGGAACGCCATGACAGTCATCTCCGTCATCGGGTGCGGCTACCTCGGGGCCGTCCACGCCGCGGCCATGGCGTCGATCGGCCACGACGTCATCGGGGTCGATGTCGACGCCGAGCGCATCGCCGCGCTCGCGCAGTACCGCCCGCCGTTCTTCGAGCCGGGCCTGCCGGAGCTGCTGAGCGCCGGCCAGGAGTCCGGTCGGCTGGCCTTCACCACGGACATCGGCGCCGCGCGCGCGGCGGCCGTCCACTTCGTGTGCGTGGGCACCCCGCAGGCGCGGAACGGGCTGGGGGCGGACATGGCGTTCGTCGATGCCGCGGTCGACTCGCTGCTCCCGCAGCTCGACACCGGCGATCTCGTGGTGGGCAAGTCCACCGTGCCCGTGGGCACGGCCGAACGGCTGGCGCCGGCCATCCGCGAGCGCGGGGCCGAACTCGCCTGGAACCCGGAGTTCCTGCGCGAGGGCCACGCGGTCGAGGACACCCTGCGGCCCTCGCGGTTCGTCTACGGCGTTCCCGCGGGCAAGGCGGGCCAGCGCGCGGCCGCCAAGCTCGACGAGGTCTACGCGGACGGCCTGGAGGCGGGCATCTCCCGGCTGACCGCCGACTACGCGACGGCCGAGCTCGTCAAGACCGCCGCGAACTCCTTCCTGGCCACGAAGATCTCCTTCATCAACGCGATGGCCGAGCTGTGCGAGGCCTCCGGTGCCGATGTCACGGTCCTCGCCGAGGCACTCGGGATGGACGAGCGGATCGGCCGCGCCTTCCTCAACGCCGGCCTGGGCTTCGGGGGCGGCTGCCTGCCCAAGGACATCCGCGCGTTCATGGCCCGTGCCGACGAGCTCGGCGCGGACCAGGCCGTGGGCTTCCTCCGCGAGGTCGACGCGATCAACCTGCGCCGGCGCGAGCGCACGGTCGACCTCGCCCGCCAGGAGCTCGACGGCAGCGTCGCCGGGCGCCGGATCGCGGTGCTCGGAGCCTCGTTCAAGCCCAACTCGGACGATGTGCGCGACTCCCCGGCGCTCGATGTCGCCCGGATGCTCGCGCGCGAGGGCGCCCAGGTCCGCGTCGCCGATCCGCAGGCGCTCGACAACGCCCGGCGCGTGGCCCCCGAGCTGGACTACGCGACGACCGCGGCCGAGGCGCTCACCGGAGCCGACCTCGTCCTGCTGCTCACCGAGTGGGCCGAGTACCGCGACCTCGATCCACAGGACGCCGGCGCCGCCGTCGCGCGGCGGGTCGTGGTGGACGGGCGCAACGCCCTCGACCCGCACCGCTGGCGCTCGGCCGGCTGGACCTATCGCGCGCTGGGGCGGCCATGAGGATCGGCCTCGTCACCGACTCCACCGCGCGGCTGGGCCCGGCGGAGGCGCAGCGGCTGCGCGACGAGCTCGCCGGGCACTTCGACATTGTCGAGCTCACGGTCTCCGTCGACGGTGCGGAGCGCCCCGATTCGCAGTGGTCGCCCGCCGATGTCTGCACCGCGATGGCGGCGGGGCTGCCCGTGACGACGTCGATGCCCGCTGCAGGCGACTTCGCGGACGCCTACCGGCGCCTCATCGCCGACGGCGCGGAGGCCCTCATCGTCCTCACGCTGTCCGCGGAGCTCTCCGGCACCTGGCAGGCGGCGCGCGCCGCGGCGGACGAGGTCATGGCCGAGGGCGATGCGACGATCGCGGTCATCGACGCGCGCACGATCTCCGCGGGCCTCGCCGGGGCCGTCGCGATCGCCGCGGCCGGCGCGCAGCTCGAGCCGGACCAGCTCGCGGCCGAGGTCGCCGACTGGTGCTCCGAGGAGACCCGCGCGTTCTTCGTCCCGGCCAGCCTCGAGTACCTGCGCCGCGGCGGGCGGATCGGCGCCGCCTCCTCGCTCATCGGCAGGGCGCTGTCGATCGTGCCCGTCCTCGGCCTGCGGGACGGGGCGGTGGTCCCGCTGGCCCGGGTGCGCACCCGGGCCCGGGCCGAGGAGCGGATGGCCGCGCTGCTGCTGGCCAGCGCGCAGGAGTTCGCCGACCGCTACCCCGGCCGCGGGATCGAGATCGTGCTCCTGCACGCCGAGGAGACCGCGGCCGCCGCCGGTGCCCCGTTCGCCCGCCTGCACGAGCAGGTCCGCGCGCTCCCGCTGCCGGAGGGCACCCGCGTGAGCAGCGCGGCGATCTCCACCGTCGTCACGGCCCACGTGGGGCCGGGCACGGTGGGCGCGTTCGTCCAGACCGCCCCCTAGCCGCGCGGGGTCACAGCCCCCACCGCGCGTGCGCGCGCGGCCTGGGGGCCGCCGCTCGGCCGTCCCCAGGCCCGGCGCCCCGCCCCGGCCGGTACCCCGGTTGTCTAGCGTGCGCTCCATGGCGCCCTCACCCGATGACCGCTTCGCAGGCCTCCTCGACCGCAGCGCCGCCCGCGGCTGGAGCCCCGCCGACGACGATGACGTCGACGACCTCGACGACCTCCTGCCGCGCACGCGGCCCGTGCCGCGGCGCACGATCATCGTGGTGGTCAGCGTGCTGGCGGTGGCGGCGGCCCTCGCGTTCTTCCTGCTCACCCGGCCGCGGGCCCCGGCCGCCGAGGACACGGCGGCGCCGCTGGTCAGCGATGCCGCCGGCGGGCAGGCGGGCGGATCCGGCGAGCTGAGCGGGGCGGGGAACGCAGGGACCGCCGCCGCAGAGGCGTCCGTGCACGTCGTGGGCGCGGTGCGCCGGCCCGGTGTCGTCCGGCTGCCCACCGGCTCCCGCGTGGCCGACGCGATCACGGCAGCGGGCGGCGCGCAGCCGGCCGCCGACGAGGCCCGCGTCAACCTCGCCCGCAGGGTCGTCGACGGGGAGCAGATCGTGGTGCCGAAGAAGGGGGAGGCGCTTGCCCAGTCCGCCCCCGCGGCCACGGCTCCCGGGGGCTCCGGTGAGGGCACAGGCGGGAACTCCGGCGGGGGCTCAGGCGGGTCCGGGGGAGGCTCCGCGGGCGCACCGGTGAACATCAACACCGCCGACGAAACCGGGCTCGACGCGCTGCCGGGCGTCGGCCCGGCGACCGCACAGGCGATCATCGGGTACAGGGAGGAGCACGGGGCGTTCGCCTCGGTCGACGCGCTCACGGACGTGCCGGGCATCGGCGATGCCACGCTCGAGAAGCTGCGCCCCCTCGTCACGGTCTGACCCGCCTCGGCGCCGGGGCCGGCGCCGAGGCGGTGGGCGGCGCGATGGCAGCGGGCCAGGCCACGGGCGGCCGGATCGCGGCAGGCCAGACCACAGCCGGACCGGTGGGCCACGGGGTGGGCGCGGCGGGCGGGTCGGCGTTCGAGGTGCGGCGCTGGGCGCGGCCCGGCGGGTGCTCCTCGAGCGCGCCGCGACCGTGCGCCTGGCCGCGGCCACAGCGGCGGCATGGGCGGCCGCCCTTGCACCGGTGCCTGCCGGGTGGGTCATCGCCGGCGCCGGAGCCGCCGCCCTCGCGGCGCTTGCGGTGCTGCTGCGGGCCCGCTCGGCGCCCGGCCGTCCCGCGGTTCCCACCGGTCGAACCGCGGGCCCGGCGGATCGTGCCGGCGGCCAACCTGGGCGAGCCGGCGGCCAACCTGTGCGAGCCGGTGACCAGCCGGCACGAGCGGCCGGCCCGGCGGGACTGACCCGCGGCGCGGGACGAGCCCATGGCCCGGTGGGACGAACCGGACGCCTGCCGGGGCGAGACTCGGCAGGCAGGGTGGCTGCCGCCGCGCTCCTGTTCGCGGCACTGGCCGCCGGAGGGGTGGGCGTCGTCACCGCGCGCGGGCAGGCGGCGGCGGGGGACTTCGACGGCGAGCTGCTCATCGTCTCCGATCCGCACACCGGCCCCAGCGGCCTCGTACGCGCGCAGGCGAGGGGCGGGGCCGGGACTGTGAGCCTGCTCAGCCGCACCGCGCTGCCGCCCGCCGGCAGCCGCGTCCGGGTGCGCGCGCAGCTGCGGCGCAGCGGCCCGGAGCTCGTTGCGTTCCTCAGCGGCGCTCCGGAGGTCCGCGTGCCCCCGGGGCCGGCGTGGCGGCTGCGGGCCGGGCTGCGCGCCTACCTGCGCCAGGCCGCTGGCACCGCGACGGAGGGCGCCGCCCTGCTGCCGGGCCTCGTCGTGGGCGATACGAGCGGCGTCGGCGAGGGCCTCGATGCGGACATGAAGACCGTCTCCCTGGCCCACATCACCGCCGTCTCCGGTGCCAATATCTCGCTTGTGAGCCTGGGCGCCCTGGCGCTCGTGCGGCTCGCCACCCCCAGGCGCGGGCCCGGGATCTGCGCGGCGCTGGCGGCCACCGGCGCCTATGTCTTCCTCGTGGGCCCCGATGCCTCCGTGCTGCGCGCTGCAGCGATGGGCACGGTGGGCGCGCTCGTGCTGGCCCGCGGCGTGGGCCGCTCCGGGGTGGCCGTGCTGTGCGCAGCGCTCGCCGCCCTGCTCGTCGCGCGCCCCGAGCTGGCGGCCTCGGCCGGCTTCGCGATGTCCGCCGCGGCAACGGCCGCTCTCCTCGTCCTCGGCGAGCCGCTCGTGCGCCTGCTGGCGCGGCTGCGCGTGCCCCGGCTGGCCGCGGCCGCGCTCGCGGTGCCGGTGTGCGCGCAGGCGGGCGTCCTGCCGCTCCTCGCGGCCATGGGCTCGGCGCCGAGTGCGTGGGCGGTCGTCCTCAACGTCCTGGCGGGCCCCGCGGTGGCGCCGGCGACCGTGCTCGGCCTGGCCGGGCTGTGCTGCGGCCTGGGCTCCGGGCTCGTGCTGGGGCTCACGGTGCCCGGCCACGGTGCGCTCGCACAGGTCTTCGTCCGGCCCGCCGCACTCGGCGCGGACTGGATCGCGGGGCTTGCGCACGCCGGGGCCGGCCTGCCGGGCGCCGCCCTGCCCTGGCCGCCCGGTGGGCTCGGCATCGCGCTCGCCGCGGCCGTCTCTCTGGCCACGGCCGTCATCGTCCTGGGCCGCGGTCGCTGGCGGCTGTGGGCCGCCGCGGGTGCGCTCCTGGCACTGGGCTGCGGCCTGGCGCTGCCGCGGCTGGGGGCGGGCGCGGCTCCGCCCGCCGACTGGCGGGTGCTGGCCTGCGATGTGGGCCAGGGCAGCGCGACGCTCGTGCGCCTCGACGCCTCACGCGTTCTGCTCGTCGACGCCGGCAAGGATCCCGCGGCGCTCGACCGCTGCCTCAGCGGGGTGCGGGCGCACCGGGTCTACGCGGTCATCTCCCACTTCGATGCCGACCACTGGGCGGGGATCTCCGGGGCGGTGCGCGGTGGGCGCACCGTTGAGCGGGTGTGGATCGGACCGCGCGCGGCCGCCGATCCGAAGGCTGCCCGCCTGCCGGGCCTCGTGGGCCGGGCGGGTGAGCCCATCGGCGCCGGCGCGCGCATGGCGGTGGGCGCCGTGGCATGGCGCGCACTGTGGCCGGAGGCCCGGCCGGCGTCCGCACCGGGCGCCGGTGCTTCAGGGGCGGCGCAGGGCGCGGCCGGGGGCGGGGAGCGGCCGGCTGCCGACAGCGCGGCGCGCAACGACGAGGCGCTCGTCATCCGCGTCGACGCCGGGCGGCTCAGCCTCCTGCTGCCCGCGGACATCGGCGCGCAGGAGCAGCGCAGGCTCGCCCGCGGCCTCGAGCCCGTCGACGTGCTCGTGGCCCCGCACCACGGCTCGGCCGACCTCAGCGCGGACTTCTTCCGCGCGGCTGGGGCACGCGCGGGAATCGTCTCCGTGGGCCAGAACTCCTATGGCCACCCCACGCTGCAGGCGCTGCGCGCCTTCGGGCCGGTGGCCGTGCTGCGCACCGATGAGTGCGGCAGCGTGTGGATCACGGACGCCGGCCGGCTGGACGGCCAGCGGGGCTGCGCCGCGCAGATCGACCCGTAGCGGCACCCCGCCGGCTGTGTCCGGGGCCCGGGGTAGTGTGTGGCCGTGGCTGCGAAGAAGACCTCCCTGACGAGCTGGCGCAAGGCGGCGCCGGCACCCGTCGTGCTCATCCAGGGCTCCGAGGCCGTGCTCGTGCGCCGGGCGCAGGACCGGATCATCGCCGCCGCCCGCCGGCGCGCGGACCCGGAGACGACGTTCCTCGATGCCGCGGCCTATGCGGCGGGCGAGCTCGACATGGCCTGCGCCCCCTCGCTGTTCTCCGCCCAGAAGCTCGTCGTCGTCGACTCGCTGGCCGGCATGTCCGATGACTTCCTCGCCGATGCGCTGGCCTATGTCGCGGATCCGAACCCCGATGCCATGCTCATCCTCAAGCACGGCGGTGGCAACCGCGGCCAGCGGCTGCTCAAGGCCATCGAGGCGGGCGGCCACCCCCGCATCGACGCGAAGCCGTTGACTTCGGATGCGGACAAGCAGGCCTATGCGCAGCAGGAGTTCGACGAGGCCCAGCGCCGCATCGAGCCGGAGGCGCTCGCGGCCCTGCTCGCGGCGCTCGGCCAGGACCTCTCCGAGCTCGCGGCCGGCGTCGAACAGCTCCTCGCGGACACCCAGGGACCGATCACCACCGCGGTCGTCGACCGCTACTACGGCGGCCGGGTGGAGGCCACCGGGTTCAAGGTCGCGGATGCCGCGGTCGCCGGCCGCGGGGCCGAGGCGCTTGGCCTGCTGCGCCACGCCCTGGCCACGGGCACGGACCCCGTTCCCATCGTCGCGGCGGTGGCGCTCAAGCTGCGCCAGCTCGCGAAGGTCCAGGGCGTCAGCGGCAGCGCCGGCCAGGCAGCCGCGGAGCTGAAGATGGCGCCGTGGCAGGTCGACCGCGCCCGCCGCGAGGCCCGCCAGTGGAACGAGGTGGCGCTGGGGGAGGCGCTCATGCACGCGGCGGCCGCCGACGAGGCGGTCAAGGGCGGCGGGCGCGATCCCGTCTACGCCGTCGAACGGCTCGTGGCCGGTGTCGCCCGGCGCGCGCGAGTGCGCTGAGAAGCCGGGCAAGCACGGTGCCGAGGTCACGGCACGGGGGCGCGCCCTCCTGCCGGCCCGTGCCCCGACGCTGGCCTCGCTTCCGCACACAGGGACGCTGCTTGCGCCCACACGGGCGTTCTCGCTCCCACTCCCGCCCGGCCCCGCCCAGACGCAGCGAAGGGACGGACCGGCGGGTCCGTCCCTTCGTGCGCGCGGCCTGGGCCGCGGAGGTCACGCGCTCACTGCCGTGAGCGTGCGGCTCAGAGGCCGTTGACCTGCTTCGCGAGCTTCGACTTGCGGTTCGCCGCGTTGTTCTTGTGCAGCACGCCCTTCGAGACGGCCTTGTCCAGCTTGCGCGAGGCAACCTGCAGCTTCGCCTGTGCCTCGGCGGCGTTGCCGGCCTGCACCTGTTCGCGCACCGCGCGCACGGCCGAGCGGACCTCGGAGCGCACGGACTTGTTGCGCAGGCGGGCCTTCTCATTCGTGGCGATCCGCTTGATCTGGGACTTGATGTTAGCCAACTTCAAACACTCTTATCTGTCGTCGTCATGATGGTCGTGAGGGCTTCCCGCACCCACCTGCCGGCGCCGCGGGGAAACACGGCGGGCCTGAAATCCGGGAGTATGCCCGCCCGACCTCGGCGAGACACGCGCCGCGGCGAACATACAAGCCTCAAGGATACACGCTTCTCAGCTCGTCCGCACGTTGGAGACGACCTGGGAGAAGAGGCCCATCGGCAGGATCGCGCCCTCGCGGCGCACTGCGCCGGCGGCGATCCGGATGACGCGGTCGAGGCGGATCTCCGAGGCCCGGCCCTGGGCATCCCAGTCCCCTGTGCCCACGTTCATCCACAGCGCGGAGTCGGCCTCGCGCATCTCGCCGATGCCACCGGGGATGTGGTCGCGGCTCGTGAGCATGAGCCCCAGGAGCCACGCCGAGTCGCGCCCGATGATGAGCACCGGCCGGTCCTTGCCGCGGGAGAAGTCCTCCTCGTAGGGCACCCACGCCCATACGACCTCGCCGGGGTCGGCATCGCCGTCCAGATCGGGGGTGTAGACGGGGCGGATGGACCCCGAGAAATCGCCCGGATAGCCGCCGGAGGGCCGGCGCGGCGCGCCCTGCTTGGGCCCGCTGCGCGTCCCCGGCCGCGCGGGCTGATAGTCGCCGCCCGCGCGCACCTGCGCCCCGGTCGCGCGGTCGCCCCGCGCGCGGGTCCCGGCACCCGGGCGCCGGGCGGTGCCGCCGCGTGCAT
>NZ_WWEQ01000058.1 GCF_009857845.1 Brevibacterium rongguiense
GCCGCCGTGGGCCGGGAGGCGCCGCGGGGGCAGGCACGGCCGGCGGCGCGGCCCCGCGCACGTAGGGCGGCGCCTGCTCGCCGGTGGCCTCGAGGAGGCGCTCCGCGGCGGCGTCGTAGGCGAGCCGCTCACGGGTGTGGACGTGGGGCTCCGGGCGCTCGTGGCGCATCCGGGAGACAGCGAAGAGCACCGCGCCGAGCGCGAAGACGAGGATCGAGGTCCACACGTTGAGCCGCAGGCCCAGGATGTGCTCGGCGTCGTCGATGCGCAGCGCCTCGATCCAGACCCTGCCGAGCGTGTAGAGGCAGATATAGGAGAAGAACACCTGGCCGTGGCCCATCCGCAGGCGCCGGCCGGCCCAGATGAGCACGAAGAAGACGCCGAGGTTCCACAGCGATTCGTAGAGGAACGTCGGCTGGAAGAGGGTGCCGGCCGGCAGGGCGGGGTCCGGCCAGTTGGGATTGGGGCGCCCGGCGAGCACCTTGTCGATGTGCAGGCCCCACGGCAGTGTGGTGGGGGCCCCGAACAGCTCCTGGTTGAACCAGTTGCCCCACCGGCCGCACGCCTGGGCGAGGATGAGGCCCGGGGCGGCGGCATCGAGGAAGGCGCCGAAGCGCACGCCGTGGCGCCGCGCGGCCCACCAGGCGGCGAGCACGCCGAGGGCGACGGCGCCCCAGATGCCCAGGCCGCCGTTCCAGATGTAGAGGGCAGCCACGGGGTTGCCGCCGCGGCCGAAGTACGGCTCCGGCGTGGAGAGCACGTGGTAGAGCCGGCCGCCGATGATGCCGGCCGGGATCGCCCAGACGGCGATGCTCCACAGGTCGTCCGAGGTCCCGCCGCGCGCGGTCCAGCGGCGGTTCGTCACCCACAGGGCGAGCAGGATGCCCGCGAGGATGCACAGCGCGTACGCGTGGATCGTCAGCGGCCCCAGGCTGAATCCGCTCCAGGTGGGCGATGGGATGCCGGCCGCGTGCAGCTGCGCGGGCGCGCTCACGCCCCCACTCCGGCGGCCAGGTCGGCCGTGAGCGCGGCGACGCCGTCGACGCCATCGGCCGACAGCGCGCGCACGAGGGCCGAGCCCACGATGACGCCATCGGCGAACTGCGCGACCTGGGCGGCCTGCGCGCCGTTCGAGACGCCCAGGCCGACGCAGACGCGCTCCGCGCCGGCGCCGCGCACCCGGTCGACGAGCTCGCGGGCGTGGTCGTCGACGCTCGCGCGGGCTCCGGTGACGCCCATCGTCGAGGCGGCGTAGACGAAGCCGCGGGAGGCGCTGGCGATGCGGTCGAGCCGCTCGGGCGTGGACGAGGGGGCCGCGAGGAAGATCCGGTCGAGGCCGTGCTCGTCGGAGGCGGCCAGCCAGTGCGCCGCCTCGTCCGGGATGAGGTCGGGGGTGATGATGCCGGCCCCGCCTGCGGCGGCGAGGTCGCGGGCGAAGTCGTCGACGCCGTACTGCAGCACGAGGTTCCAGTAGCTCATGATGACGGGAGTGCCGCCGGCGGCGGCGACGGCCTCGACGGCCCGCAGCGCATCGCGCGTGCGCACCCCGCCGTCCAGGGCGGTCTCGACGGCGCGCTGGATGACGGGGCCGTCCATGCCGGGGTCCGAGTAGGGCAGGCCGACCTCGACGATGTCGCAGCCGGCGGCCACCATCGCCTCCATGGCGGCGAGCGAGCCCGGCACGTCGGGGAAGCCCACGGGCAGATAGCCGATGAGGGCGGCCGAGCGCCCGGCGGCGGCAGCGGCGTCGAGGGCGGCGGCGGTGCTGGCGGTCATTCCTGGGTCGCTCCTTCGTCGATGTAGTCGAACCACTTCGCGGCGGTCGTCATGTCCTTGTCCCCGCGCCCGGAGAGGTTGACGAGCACGATGCCGTCCTCCCCCAGCTCCTGCCCCACTCGCATGGCGCCGGCCAGCGCATGGGACGACTCGATCGCGGGGATGATCCCCTCGGTGCGGGAGAGCAGGCGCATCGCCTCCATCGCCTCGGCGTCGCCGACCGGCTCGTAGACCGCCCTGCGGGTATCGTGGAGGTGGGAGTGCTCGGGGCCCACGGAGGGGTAGTCGAGGCCGGCGGAGATCGAGTGCGAGGGGCGGGTCTGGCCGTCCTCGTCCTGGAGGATGTAGGTGGCCGAGCCGTGGAGCACGCCGGGGCGGCCGCCCGAGAACCGCGCCGCGTGGCGCCCGGACTCGACGCCCTCTCCCCCGGCCTCGAAGCCGCGCAGGCTCACCGACTCATCGCCGAGGAACGCCGCGAAGATGCCCATGGCGTTCGAGCCGCCGCCCACGCACGCGCACACGGCGTCCGGCAGCCGGCCGGTGCGGGCGAGGACCTGCTCGCGGGCCTCGTCGCCGATGACGCGCTGGAAGCTGCGCACCATGGCGGGGAACGGATGCGGGCCGGCGACCGTGCCGATGACGTAGTGGGTGTCGTCCACTCGCGCCACCCAGTCGCGCATCGCCTCGTTCATCGCGTCCTTGAGGGTGCGCGTGCCGGTGGTGACCGGCACGACGGTCGCCCCGAGCAGGCGCATGCGGGCCACATTGAGCGCCTGGCGCTGGGTGTCCTCCGCGCCCATGTACACGGTGCACTCGAAGCCGAAGAGCGCAGCGGCGGTGGCGGTGGCCACGCCGTGCTGGCCGGCGCCGGTCTCCGCGATGAGCCGCGTCTTGCCCATCCGGCGGGCGAGCAGCGCCTGCCCGATCGCGTTGTTGACCTTGTGCGAGCCGGTGTGGTTGAGGTCCTCCCTCTTGAGGAAGACGCGGGCGCCGCCGCAGTGCTGGGCGAAGCGGGTCGCCTCCGTCAGCAGGCTCGGGCGGTTGATGTAGTCGGCCTGGAGCCCGGAGAGCTCGCGGGCGAACTCCTCGTCGACGAGGGACTTGCGCCACGTCTCGTCGATCTCGTCGAGCGCGGGGACGAGCGCCTCGGGGATGAAGCGGCCCCCGAACTCACCGAAGTACGGTCCGGTCTCCTCGGTCGTCAGGTGCGTCATGGCTTCCTTCGCTTCGGGCGGCGCGGCCGGCCGCGGTGAATTCTTCGACGGCCCGGGCGGGCTCGCCGCTGCGCACGAGCGCCTCGCCCACGAGCGCCAGCCGGGCGCCGGCGCGGGCGTAGCCGGCGACGTCCGCCGCGCGGGCGACACCGGACTCGGCGACGAGCGGTGCGCCCGGCGGGCAGAGCGCCGCGAGCGGGCCGAACCGCGCGGGGTCGACGCTGAGGTCCTTGAGATTGCGGGTGTTGATGCCCATGAGGTCCGGCGCGATCGCCAGCGCGCGCTCCACCTCCGCGGGGGTGTGCGCCTCGGCGAGCACGGCCATGCCGAGGTCACGGGCCAGCGCCGCGAACGCCGCGAGCTGGGCGTCGTCGAGCGCTGCGGCGATGAGGAGAACGAGGTCCGCGCCGTGGGCGCGCGCCTCGTAGAACTGGTACTCCTCGACCATGAAGTCCTTGCGCAGGACGGGGATGTCCACGGCGGCCCGGACGGCGTCGAGGTCGGCCAGGGTGCCGGAGAACCGGCGGGCCTCCGTGAGGACGCTGATCGCCGCGGCCCCGCCGGCCGCGTAGGCCGCGGCCTGAGCGGCGGGGTCGGCGATCTCCGCGAGCGCGCCGGCCGACGGCGAGGCGCGCTTGACCTCGCAGATGAGGCCGAAGTCCTCGGGGGCCGGGGCCGCCAGGGCCGCTGGCGCCTGCGCCGCCGCGCGCCGGACCTCGGCCAGCGGGCGCGCGCGGCGCCGCTCGGCCAGATCCGCGCGCACGCCCTCGACGATCGAGGCGAGGACGGTCACCGCGGCGGCAGGTGATTGTGGTGCGGCTTGGCCCCGAGCCCGCAGGCGTTGAGGATGAGGAACGCGATGGGTCCGAGCACGACGATGCCGGCGCCCACGAAGAACATGGGCCACGAGAACAACACATTGCCGATCGTGCCGATGATCACGCCGAGGAACACGAGGCCGGACCCGGTCCAGCCGGCAATCGAATGGCCGTGGCCGGGATCCTGGATCGCCTCGTAGTCGATCGTGGACTTGTCGAGGTCGGGGGCGCCGTTGCGGGCGACGAGTGCGGACATTTCGCTCCTTTACTTGCTGTGGCCCCATTGTCGCACGGCCGCGGGGGCGCCGGTCACGCGGCTCGCCGCCGCCGCGGGGTGCGCGGGCGGCCGCCGGAGGCGCCGCCTCAGCTGGGGTCCTCGCCCCGGGTGAGCGCGTCCCAGGCGGTGGTGGGGTCATCGGCGGGGTCCTCCCGCACGGGCCCCTGCTCCGCGGGGCGGTCGTAGCGGTTCGAGCGCTGCCACGCACCGCTGGCGATGCCCGCGGCGGCTCCGCCTGCGGCGGTGAGCGCGCCCACCGCGAGCGCCGCCCACGGCCAGGCGGTGGGCGTGCCCGCCGGGGCCGCGAGGCCCTGGACCGCCGCGGCCGCGCAGCCCAGCCCCGCCAACGCGACGATGGCGCTGACCGCCCACCGGCCCACGCGGCCGAGCATGGCGAGCAGCAGCGCGCCGACCGCCGCGATCGCCGCGCAGGCGGTGGCCAGCGGATTGCCCTCGCCGCGCTCCCCGCCCGTGCCCGCGACGCCGGGGACCGCCGAGGCCGCGGCGTCGACGTGGACCCACTGGCGGGAGGCGATGAGCCACATGATGCCCGCCAGCACGAGCAGGGCCATGACGCAGCGGCCGCGCGTGAGGCCCGCGAGCCGCGCCCTCATGCCCGCTCCTGCCCGGATTCGGCGCCGGCGGCATCCCGCGCGGGCGCCGCCGCGCGCAGGGTGGCCGCGGCGGCCGCGGCGCGCAGCACGGCGGCGGCCTTGTGCTGCGACTCGGCGTACTCGGAGTGCGGATCGGAATCGGCGACGATGCCGCCCCCGGCATAGACGCTGAGGACGCCCGGGCGCATGACGCCGGTGCGGATCGCGATCGCCATGTCGAGGTCCCCGCTGAACGACAGGTAGCCCACGACGCCGCCGTAGAGGCCGCGGGCCACCGGCTCGAGCTCGTCGATGATCTGCAGCGCCATGGGCTTGGGCGCGCCGGACAGGGTACCGGCCGGGAAGGTCGCGCGCAGCACGTCGACGCCGGTGCACCCGGGCGCGAGCGTCCCGGTGACGGTGGAGACGAGGTGCATGATGTGGCTGAAGCGCTCGATCTCCATGAACTCGACGACGTCGACGGTGCCCGGCTCGCAGACCTTGGCGAGGTCGTTGCGCGCCAAATCGACGAGCATGAGGTGCTCGGCGCGCTCCTTCGCATCGGCCGCGAGCTCGCGCGCGAGCGCGGCGTCCTCCTCCTCGCCCGCGCCGCGCGGCCGGGAGCCCGCGATGGGGTGGGCGATGACGGTGCCGCGGTCGACCGTGACGAGCGCCTCGGGCGAGGAGCCCACTACCGCCAGGGGGGCGCCGTCGGAGGTCGGGACGTCGAAGAGGTACATGTACGGGCTCGGGTTGAGCCTGCGGAGCATCCGGTAGACGTCGAGCGGCCGCGCGTCCGCGGCCGCGTCGAAGCGCTGGCCGAGCACCACCTGGAAGATGTCTCCGTCGACGATCCGGCGCTGCGCCTCGGCGACGGCGGCGAGGTAGTCGCCCGGCTCGGTGCGGGTCTTGACCTCGGGGTCGGGGAAGTCCGCGACCTCGAGCACGGGCGCCAGCGGGGCGCGCAGGTCTTCCAGCAGCGTGCCGATGCGGGCGCGCGCGTCGGCGTAGGCGGCCTCGAGGCCGGTGGGGCGCCCGTCGGCGTTGATCGCGTTCGCGACGAGCGTGAGCTCCGAGGTCTGGTGGTCGACGATGACGACATCGCCGGGCACGGAGAGGCTGAGCTCGGGCAGCTCGCCCTCCGGCAGCGGGCCCTGGCCGAGTCGCTCGAAGCGGCGCACGACGTCCCAGCCGAGGTAGCCCACGAGCGAGGAGATCATGGGCGGCAGCTCGGGGTGGCGCGGGGCCGCGAGCAGCTCGAGCAGCGCGGAGACCCCCGCGATGGGATCCGCGATGCCCTCGGTGCCCGCGATCGGGGTGCCCAGCCACACGGCGCGGCCGTCGGCGTCCGCCGTGAGGGTGGCGATCGGATCGCGGCCGATGAAGCTGTAGCGGTTCCAGGTGCCCTGGTGGGCCGATTCGAGGAGGAAGCCCCCCGGGCGGCCCTGTGCGATCCGGCGGTAGACGCCCAGGGGCGTCTCGCCGTCGGCGAGCACGCGGGTGTGCACGGGGATGAGGCGCGTGCCGGCGGCCGCGGTCGCGGCGAAGGCCTCGAAGTCGGGGCTGATGGTCATGCGGGCTCCTCGGGGGCGGCGGGTTCGGCGGCGGCTTCCGGCGCGGCATCGTCAGAGGCGGCGGCGTGAGAGGCGGGCGCCCTGTCGGCGCTGGGCGCCTCGTCGGCGTCGGGCGGGGCCAGCGGCAGCTCCCGGCCAGTGAAGCAGGTGGCGGTGCCGGTGTGGCACGCGGGCCCCGTCTGGGCGACGGAGAGGAGGACGGTGTCGGCGTCGCAGTCGATGCGCACGGCCTCGACGCGCTGGGTGTGCCCCGAGGTCTCCCCCTTCACCCAGTACTCGCCGCGCGAGCGCGACCAGTAGGTCGCCCGGCGGGTGCGCAGCGTGCGCGCCAGCGCCTCGGCGTCCATCCAGGCGAGCATGAGCACTTCGCCGGTGCGCGCCTCCTGGACGACCGCGGGCAGCAGCCCGCCGACGCCGAACGCGAGCATGCCGGACAGCTCCTCGGCCGTGGGCGCGCCCCCGCCTGTCAGGAGGGCCGCCGAGGCGTCACCGGCCTCGGTGGCGCTCACCGGACCTCGATGCCGGCGGCGCGCAGCGCGGCCTTGACGTCGGCGACCGTGAAGTCGCCGAAGTGGAAGACGCTCGCGGCCAGCAGCGCATCGGCGCCGGCGCGCACGGCGGGCAGGAAGTGCTCGACCGCGCCGGCCCCGCCGGAGGCGATGAGCGGCAGGTCCATGACGGCGCGGGCCGCGGCGATGAGCTCGAGGTCGAAGCCCGCCTTCGTGCCGTCGGCGTCCATGCTGTTGAGCAGCACCTCGCCGGCGCCCAGATCGCGGGCGCGGACCAGCCATTCGAGCGCGTCGAGGCCCGTGCCGCGCCGCCCGCCGTGGGTGGTGACCTCGAAGCCCGAGGCGGTGGCCGGGTCTCCCGCCGGCACGCGGCGGACGTCGGCGGAGAGCACGAGGACCTGGCTGCCGTAGCGCTGGGCGATCTCGCCGATGAGCGCGGGGCGGGCGATGGCCGCGGTGTTGACGCCCACCTTGTCCGCCCCGGCGCGCAGCAGCGCGTCGACGTCGGCGCAGCTGCGCACCCCGCCGCCCACGGTCAGGGGGATGAAGACCTCCTCCGCGGAGCGGGCGACGATGTCGAACGTGGGGGCGCGGTTCCCGCTCGAGGCGGTGATGTCGAGGAACGTGAGCTCGTCGGCCCCGGCGGCGCCGTAGGCGCGCGCGAGTTCGACGGGATCGCCGGCATCGCGCAGCCCGGTGAAGTTCACCCCCTTGACGACGCGGCCCTCGGCCACATCGAGGCACGGGATGACCCGCACTGCCAGCGTCATGGAGTCCCCCGTCTCACAGGCCCAGCCTGCGGTAGCGCTCGATGCGCGCGTGCCAGCGGCGCGAGCCCGGCTGGCGCATGAGGTCGATGATCTCGTGCTCGAGCGTGGCGCCCACGCGCCGCGCGAACTCCTCCGGCTCGGCGGACGCGTCCGGGCGCTCGGCGATGATGCGGTCGACGACGCCGTTGGCCAGGAGCTTCTCCGCGTGGACCTCCTGCTGCTGGGCCATCTGCGGGGCGTGGTCGACATCGCGGTAGACGATCGCCGAGGCGCCCTCGGGCGGCAGCGGGGAGAGCCAGCCGTTGGCGGCGGTGAGCACGCGGTCGGCGGGGATCATCGCGAGCGCGCCGCCGCCGCTGCCCTCGCCCATGATGAGCGAGACGGTCGGCGCCTCGAGCGTGACGAGGTCGCCGAGCGAACGGGCGATCTCGCCGGCGAGCCCGCCCTCCTCCGCGGCCTTCGACAGGGCGGCGCCGGGGGTGTCGATGACCGTGACGAGCGGCAGGTTGAGCTCGCGGGCCAGGCGCATCCCGCGGCGGGCCTCGCGCAGCGCGGCGGGGCCCATGGGCTCGTGCGAGCGCTGCCGGTAGCGGTCCTGGCCGAGCACGATGCACGGCGCTGTGCCGAACGTCGCGAGCGCGAGGATGAGGCCGCGGTCCTTCTCGCCCTCGCCGGTGCCGTTGAGCGGCAACACCTTCGTGGCCCCGTAGCGCAGCAGCTCGCGCACGCCCGGGCGCTTGGGCTGGCGCGAGGCGGTGATGACCTCCCACGCATCCGTGCCCCGGGGCTCCGGGTCCGGCCGCGTGGCCGGGTCCGGCACGGGGGCGGGCACCTCGCGGGCGCCCATGAGGATGTCGAGGGCCTTCGAGACGACGTGCGGGATCCGCTCGGGCCCGATGACCGCGTCGATGATGCCCTGCCGCTGGAGGTTCTCTGCCGTCTGCACGTTCTCCGGGAACGGCCGGTCGTAGAGCTGCTCGTAGACCCGCGGCCCGAGGAAGCCGATGAGGGCGCCGGGCTCCGCGACGGTGAAGTGGCCGAGCGAGCCCCACGACGCGAACACCCCGCCGGTGGTGGGGTGGCGCAGGTAGACGAGGAAGGGCAGTCCCGCATCGCGGTGGGCCTTGACGGCCGCGGTGATCTTCACCATCGACAGGAACGCGACGGTGCCCTCCTGCATCCGGGTGCCGCCGGAGGCGGGACCCGCCAGCAGCGGCAGGCCCTCCGCGGTCGCCCGCTCGACGGCGCGCACGAGGCGCTCGGCCGCGGCGACGCCGATCGAGCCGGCGAGGAACTTGAACTCGCAGGCGACGACCGCGACGCGACGGCCGTGGATGAGGCCCTCTCCCGTGATGACGGCCTCGTCGACGCCGGACTTCTCGCGGGCGGCCGCGAGGTCCGCGGCGTAGGACTCGGAGATCCCGGCGCCGGGCACGATCGGCTCCTCGTCCCAGCTGACGAACGTGGAGTCGTCGACGACCATGTCGATGAGGCCGCGGGAGTCCAGGCGCTGCGCCATCTCAGGCCTCCAGCCAGGCGCGGACCGTGTCCGCGTCCGCGTTGAGCAGGGGCGGGGCCGAGTGCTCGGTGAGGGTCGTCTCGACCTCGCCGTCGGCGCCCACGTCGAAGAAGCGCAGCGGCGGCCCGGGCAGGTCGATCGCGCCGAGCACGGGGTGGTCGACGGTGATCTTGAGCCCCTGCGAGGCCACCTGCTCGGAGGCGTAGACCTCCTGAAGGTTCGCGACGACGCCCGAGGGGATGCCGGCCTCGGCGAGCTTGGCGATGAGCTCATCGGCCGTGTAGGCGGAGAACGCGTCCTCCACGGCGCGGGTGACGGCCGCCCGGTTGGCCACGCGGGCGGCGTTGTCGGCCATGCCCTCGGCGGCCGGGTCCAGGCCGAACGCGGCGCACAGCTTCTGCCACAGCCGCTCATTGCCCACGGAGATCTGGACGGCGCCGCCGCGGCAGGCGAAGAGCCCGTACGGGCTGATCGACGGGTGGTGGTTGCCGCCGGGGGCGGGCGTCTCCCCCGCGACGGTCGCCCGGGTGCCCTGGAAGGCGTGGATGCCGATCATCCCGGCCAGCAGCGAGGTGCGCACGACCTTGCCGCGGCCGGTGCGCTCGCGCTCGAGCAGGGCCGCGAGCACGCCGAGGACCCCGTGGATGCCGCCGAGCAGGTCCGCGATCGGCACGCCCACGCGCTGCATGTCATCCGGCCCGGAGCCGGTCAGCGACATGAGCCCGCCCTCCCCCTGGGCGATCTGGTCGTAGCCGGCGCGCTGGGCGTCCGGGCCGTCGTGGCCGAAGCCCGTGATCGAGAGGATGACGAGGCGGGGGTTGAGCTCGAGGCAGCGCTGGGTGGAGAACCCCAGGCGGTCGAGCACGCCGCCGCGGAAGTTCTCGACGAGCACATCGGCGCGGGCGATGAGGGCCTCGAGGGTCTCGCGGCCGTCCGGGGACTTGAGGTCGAGGGCGATCGACTCCTTGTTGCGGTTGCAGGAGAGGAAGTAGGTGGCCTGGCGGTCGTCCTCGGGCCCCACGAACGGCGGGCCCCAGGACCGGGTGTCGTCCCCGGCGGCGGGGTTCTCCACCTTGATGACGCGCGCCCCCAGGTCTCCGAAGATCTGCCCGGCGTGCGGGCCGGCGAGTGCGCGGGAGAGGTCGACGACCGTGTAGCCGGCCAGCGGCCCGGCTGCCGGCGCGGCGGCGGCGCCCTCCGGGCTGGTGGGTGCGGCGGTGTCAGATGCCATCGTCGGGCCTTTCTGCAGGGCGGGAGTATTCGTCTGCGAGTCTACGCAATCGCGTGCAGGCGGCTGCGGCGCGTGGACCGTCGGCGGCCTGCACCGCCTGGACGTGGAGCGTCTGCCCATCGCTGAGGTCGAGCGAGGCGTACTGCTCGCCCATGCGCGGATTGAAGGACACGCCCACGATCTGCGCCCACTCGATGCGGTGGGTGCGCACGAGGTTGCGCACGACCAGCCGCTCGGGCCGGACGATGGCGCGCACGGAGCCCAGCCGCCACAGCACGCCGGCGATGGCGAGACCCAGGAGGTTCATCCAGATGGCGTCGTAGAGGTGCCACGTCTCCCAGTGGAGCTGAGACAGCCCGAAGGACAGCAGCGCGAACGACGCCACGATGACGGGAGCGAGGATCCGGGTGATGAGGCGCGTCCAGCGCGGCCGGATGACCTCAGATGCGGCAGGCGCCAATGTTCGTCACCAGGATCGCGCGGGCGCCGGCCGCGTAGAGGCGGTCCATCGCCTCGTGCACGGCCTTGGCCTCCACCATGGAGCGCACCGCGAACCACTCGGGGTCCTGGAGCGGGGAGACGGTGGGGCTCTCGAGGCCCGGCGTGACCGCCGAGGCCGCCTCGAGGGCGCTTTCGTGGACGTCGTAGTCGATGAGCACGTAGTTGCGGGCGACCATGACGGAGTCGAGCCGGCGGATGAGGATGTCCGCCGCGGCGGCGGTCTCGCGGCTGGGCTGGGCCGCGGCCGGGGCGATGAGCACGCCCTCGGACTCGAGGAGCGCCTCGCCGAACGTCTCGAGGCCCGCGGCGCGCAGCGTCGATCCCGTCTCGACGACGTCGGCGATGGCATCGGCTACGCCCAGCTGGATGGAGACCTCCACCGCGCCGTCGAGCTTGACGGTGGCGGCGCTCAGGCCGCGGGCGGCGAGGTCTGCCCGCACGAGGGTCGGATAGGAGGTCGCGATCGTGGCGCCGTCGAGTTCGGCCGGGTCGGTGAAGCGGCCGGCCGGGCCCGCGTAGTGGAAGCTCGAGCGGCCGAAGCCCAGCGGCAGCACCTCGACGGCCTCCGATTCGGATTCGAGCAGCAGGTCGCGGCCCGTGATGCCGAGGTCGAGGATGCCGCGGCCGATGTAGACGGCGATGTCGCGGGGGCGCAGGAAGAAGAACTCGACCCCGTTGGCCGTGTCCTGGTGGACGAGCGACTTCGCCGAGGTGCGCAGCGCGTAGCCGGCCTCGCGCAGCATCGTGGTCGCGGCTTCGGACAGGGAGCCCTTGTTGGGCACGGCAACGCGGAGCATGGCGGGGGCCTCCTTGGCGGGGCGGCGAATGGATCGGGCGGCGGCGGGCCGCGCGGCTCAGAGCCAGCGGTAGACGTCGTCGAGCGTGAGCCCGCGGGCGAGGAGGATGACCTGCAGGTGGTAGAGGGCCTGGGAGACCTCACCGGCGAGCTCGTCGTCTGACTCGTACTCGGCGGCCATCCACACCTCGGCGGCCTCCTCGACGACCTTCTTGCCGATGGCGTGGACCCCGGCGTCGAGTTCGGCGACGGTCTTCGAACCATCGGGGCGCGTGCGCGCCTTGTGCTCAAGTTCAGCGAACAGCTCGTCGAAGGTCTTCACCCGATCAGGGTAGTACACGGCGCTGCAGCGCCCGGCCCCGGCTCAGGCGCCCGGCGGGTCCTCCCGCCCGTCGAGCGTGGCCGCGCCCGAGGTGGGGCTCGCGATCGTCTGGCGGGAGCGCCGGGCCCAGTCGACCATGCCGACGATGACCATGACGAGGAAGACGAAGTAGACGGCGCCGGAGAAGACGAGGCCGCCCATGACCGCGAGCGGGATGCCGACGAGGTCGACGGCCAGCCAGACGAACCAGAATTCGACGATGGCGCGGCCCTGGGCGTACATGGCCACGAGCGAGCCGATGAAGATGTAGGCGTCCGGGTAGGGGTTCCACGACCAGCCGCCCACGGCGAGGACATAGCCGAACCCGAGGGTGCCGAGCACCAGCGCGGCGATGAGCCCGATCCGCTCGGGCCAGGTGGCCCAGCGGACGCGGATCTCGCCCTTCTCCTGCTGCGAGCGCCGCCACGTCGTCCAGCCCCAGATCGCCGCGGCGATGATGACGACCTGCCGGGAGGCGTTGCCGCCCAGGTGGGCGGAGACGCTCGCGCTGAAGAGGAGCACGGACCCGAGGATCTGCACGGGCCAGGACCAGATGAGCCGGCGCAGGGCCAGGTAGACGGTTGCCAGCGCGCAGATGTTGCCGAGGAAGTCCGACCAGGGCACGGGCTTGCCGAGCAGCTCGAAGACCGGGGTGTTGAGCCAGGTGAAGAATTCCAACGCGCTGCCTTCTCCGCGCCGCGACGGCGGGTGTTCGGGGGCCTGTGGGGCGGGACTCCATGCTAGCGCCCCGCGGCGGTGGGGCACCCCGGTCTGGACCGGGGCCCGTTGCACAGCGCGCGCTGCGCGCACCTCGCGCCCGGCGGGCCGGTCCTCGGCTGCCGGGGCCGGCCGCCCGCATGCGGGAATGCGGGCTCCGCGGGCCCGCAGTTCGTGATACTACGGAAAGCACAACGTGAGGAGCCCCACATGTCGAACCCGCAGGAGCCCAGCGAGACCGGTGAGGCCGGCCCCGAATCAGCAGCCGACCCGAACCAGCGGACGAGTGCGCGGGCGGCGCACCCGGAGGAACCGCACGGTGGCACCGCCGCCGAGGGCGGATCACCGGGGGGCCCCGCGAGCTCGACGGCTGCGCCGACCGGCGCCGATGATGCGGAGCGCCCGGCCACCGCGGACGACCCCCGCGCCCCTGGCAGCGCGGGCGCTGCCGAGGGGGACGACGCGACGGAAGGCACGCGAGGGGCCAACACCTCGGACGGCACTGTCACCGCGGACGGCAACAGCACCTCGGACGGCACCGTCATCTCGGGTGGCACTGCCACCCCAGCTGACACCGGCAGCGCCGAGCACACCGACCCAGCCGATCACACTGCGGCCTCCGCTCAGCCTGCTGCCTCGCATGACGACCGCGCCTCGCATGACGCAGACACCTCCGAGTGCACTGGCACCTCCGAGCAAGCAGGCACCTCCGACCACACGGGCGCCGCCGCTGCGCCTACCGCCGGCGACACTGGCGCCCCGGATCGCGCAGGCGCCTCCCGCAGGGAGGAATCCGGAGCGGGTGAGCCCCACACGGAGGCAGCGGACGAGGCGAGCGCTGACGCCGCCGCCGATGCCGAGACTCGTGGAGATACCGCGGGCGATGCCGGGGAAAACGACGATGCCGGGGCTGATGACAGGGCTCGCGCAGGCACCGCGGGCACCGCGGAGGCCGCAGGCACCGGGGAAGGCGACGGGGCCCGCGGCGATGGCGGTGCGCGCGGCGATGGCGGTGCCGGGGGCACTCGCACCGCGGACCCGTCCGTTCGTTCAGAGCCCGCCGACGGGAAGCCTCAGGCGCACGGCCCCGACGGCGCCCCGCGCCCCTCCGGTGCCGTCGATGAGCCCACCGCCGCCTTCGAGCCGCTCGGCTCGTCACCGGGCGGGGCGCACGAGGAGGAGCCGACCGCGGCATTCCCACCGGTGCGCGGGGAGTCCCCGGCCCCGGACTTCTCGCCCTTCGGTGCGACCGGTGCCGCCGCCCCTCCCCCGGGTGCGGATATCGACCGGCAGGGCTCCGCGCCCACCGGCTCGCCGGCGTTCGGGTCACCGACCGCAGGGACGCCGGCCTCCGGGCCTCCGGTCTCCGGGACGCCGGCCTCCGGGCCTCCTGCCTCCGGGCCTCCGGTCTCCGGGGCTCCGGGCGGACGGCCGCAGCCGGGTGGGAATCCCCGGCCCGGAGCGCACGGGCCGGCCGGCCCCGAACCGCACCCGCGGGAACCCGGTTCGCAGTTCCCCGGTGCGCAGGCGACCGGACCACAGGGGGCCAATCCGCGATTCCCCGGTTCACAGGGCCCCGGCGCACAGCGGACCGGTGAGCCGGGTGCCGGCGCGCAGCTCTCGGCCTCGCAGTTCGGCGCTTCCCAGCCCCCCGGTTCCCAGCCCTCCGGTTCCCAGCCCTCCGGTTCGCAGTTCCCGGGGGCTCAGTTCCCCGGTTCGCAGTTCCCGAGTTCACAGGGGCGCGGCCAGCCCGGCGGTGCCGCTGCTGCACCCGGCGCGCCCCAGGGACAGCAGACCGGTGCGCCGCAGGGCCAGCATTCCGGCGCGCCCGGTTCCGGCCGGCCAGGCGGGGTACCGATGTACGCCGCCGGAGCGGCCGGGCACGGCGCCGCCGCGGGCCCACCGCCCGGCGGCGGCACCGGTCAGTCCTGGGGCGCTCCGGACGGGGCGGGCCAGGCGGCGCCGCGGCCCAAGCGGCGCCGCACGCGCACGCCCATAGCGAGCCTCGCGGTGCTCGTGCTGCTCATCGCGGGCGGCGCCCTCGCCGTGGGAGTCGCCAACGCGACCGCGCACTCACCGCAGCGCGCGGTGGAGGCCTACCTCGACGCGCTGCGCGGCGGCGATGTGGACCGGGCGAACGAGCTCGCCGATCCCCGGGCGAACTCGAGTGAGCGCAGCGCGCTGACGAAGGAGGTCTACGACCGGGCCGAGCACAGGATCACGGGCTACCGCGTCGTCGACGCGCACAGCTCGGGCAGCAGTGCGACGGTGCGGGTGGAGATCACCCAGGACGAGAAGACGTCGACCGTCGAGCTCGGGGCACACCGGGTGGCCAACAGCGCGCTCGTGCTCCACAACTGGGAACTCGACGAGCCCCTGACCTCCACCGTGCATGTGGTGGTGCCCACGGGCGTGTCGAAGGTCACGGTCAACGGGGTGGGGGTGAGCCCCGAGTTCAAGCCGGACGAGGGGGATGCCGAGCGGATCGCAGCCGATCTTGTGGTGCTCCCCGGCCGCTATGCGGTCGAGGTGCCGCCCAAGTCGAAGTTCCTGGGCTACGGCTCCGCTCAGACGTTCGACTACGCCCCCGGTGCGGATGCCGAGGACCAGGGCGCCGGCGCCGAGGACGGCGGGAATGCCGCGCTGACGTTCAGCGACAACTTCTCCCAGGCGCTCATCGCGGATGCGGACAACGAGATCCAGAAGCACGTGGACCTGTGCATCAAGCGCAAGGCGTTCGCGGCGCCGCGGTGCCCGAACCAGTCGCTCATGGCCTCCGACGGCAGCTCGTCCTACCGCGACCCCCACTGGACGCTCACGAGCCGGCCCACGCTCGAGGAGCCGGAATACGAGGGCGACGGGGTCGGGACGATCTCCTCCAAGACGCCGGGCAAGGCCACGCTGCAGTACCAGTACGACTCGTTCGGCACCTGGGAGACGAAGAAGGAGGAGGTGGACATCGCGTTCACCGTGCGGGTCACCGTGGACGGGCCGGAGAAGTTCCACTTCGACTGGCTGGCGCGCGGCGCGGCCGGCTGAGCTCGCCCCGGCGACGTCGCAGCCCCGGGCCGGTTCAGCGCGGTGCCCGTTCGACCCGGCGCCGACTGGCGCTGCTCCGGTGGGCGGTCATCGGCTCGGCAGGGCCGGCAGCGGGCGCGGCGACCGGCCGAGACGGCCGGCAGCAGGCGCGGCCGTCAGTGGGCGTGCGCGGCGGCGCGCTCCCGGAGTGCGCCGATGGCGGCCGCCGGGCTCTCGGCGCCGTAGACCGCCGAGCCGGCCACGAGCGAATTCGCCCCGGCGTCGACCGCGCGGTCGATCGTCTGCAGCGAGATGCCGCCGTCCACCTGCAGGAGGATGTCGAGGCCCGAGGCGCTGATCGCCTGCCGGGCGCGGCGGATCTTGGGCAGGCAGACGTCCAGGAAGGACTGACCGCCGAAGCCCGGCTCGACGGTCATGATGAGCACCTGGTCAAGCTCCCCGAGCATGTCGAGGTAGGGCTCGACGGGGGTCGCCGGCTTGAGCGCGATCGAGGCCTTCGCCCCGAGCCGGCGCAGCTCCCGGGCCAGGCGCACGGGCGCCTTCGCCGCCTCGGCGTGGAAGGTGACCGACTCGCAGCCCAGCTCGGCGTAGACCGGGGCGTTGGCGTCCGCGTCGTCGATCATGAGGTGGGCGTCGATGGGCACCGGGGACACGGCCCGGATCCGCTCGACGACCGGGGGCCCGAACGTGAGGTTCGGCACGAAGTGGTTGTCCATGACGTCCACGTGGGCCATGTCGGCGTCGGCGATGAGCGCGAGCTGGCCGCGCAGGTCGGCGAAGTCGCAGGACAGGATGCTCGGGTTGATGCGGATGCTCATGGGGCCTCCTGGGCGTCGGGTGCGGCTGCGGGCTTGCGCAGCAG
The DNA here is from genome assembly GCF_009857845.1 of Brevibacterium rongguiense. Classification (GTDB taxonomy): domain Bacteria; phylum Actinomycetota; class Actinomycetes; order Actinomycetales; family Brevibacteriaceae; genus Brevibacterium; species Brevibacterium rongguiense. The sequence goes on from NZ_WWEQ01000058.1 coordinate 16,558, forward strand.
GGTGAGGAACATGCCGTCCGTGCCGTGCACGTGCGGCCACAGCTGGGCGGCGCGCCCCTGGGCCCGGGTGCCGTCGGCGGCGCGGGCGCCCTGCTCGGGGGTGCCCACGGAGCCCGAGGCGAAGCTCGCGGCGGGCTCGCCGGTCACCTCGGCCAGCACCTCGGGCGCGTCGAGGACCTCGACGTCGGCCCCCCGCTTCCTCGCGAAGTCGCCCACGACCAGCAGGGTCTCGGCCAGGTGCGGCGAGCACGTGGTGTAGGCGAGGACTCCCCCGGGCGCGACGGCGTCGAACCCGGCCGCGAGGAGGTCGCGCTGGATGGGACCGAGCCCGCCGAGGTCGGCGGCGCTGCGCCGCCAGCGGGCCTCGGGCCGGCGGCGCAGGGCGCCCAGGCCGGAGCAGGGGACGTCGACGAGCACCCGGGCGTACTCACCGGGGTGCGCGGCGCCGAATTCGCGGGCATCGGCGGTGTCCACGCGGACCCGGTCCGCGAACGCGCGGGTGGAGTCGCGCACGAGGTCCGCCCGGTGCTCGGAGCTGTCGAGCGCCTCGACCGCGCGGTCGTCGCGCTGCGCGGCGGCTGCGAGGATGGCGGTCTTGCCGCCCGGGCCGGCGCACATGTCGAGCCACGCGGACCCGGGTCTGTCGGCGGGGGCGGCGGCGCCCAGGAGGGCCAGGGCGACGAGCTGCGAGCCCTCGTCCTGGACGCGGGCGCGGCCCTGCGCCACCTCGGGAACGGCGGCAGGGCTGCCGCCGGAGAGCGCGACGCCGATCGGCGAGAGCGGGGTGGGCTCGCCCACGGCCCGGGCCAGCGCGTCGCGGTCCACGGCGCCCGGCAGTGCGGTCAGGCACACCGCGGCCGGGGTGTTGTCGGCGGCGAGCAGGTCGCCCAGCTCCTCAGGATCGCGCCCGTGGGCGCTGAGCGCCTGGCGCAGCGCGCGGGCGATCCACTGGGGGTGCGAGGCGGTGAGCGCCAGGGCGTCGCGCTCGTCGAGGCCCTCGGTGACGAGCGCGGCCCACTCCGCGCGGTCGCGCTCGCCGATCCGGCGCAGCACCGCGTTGACGAAGCCCGCCGCGCGGGAGCTCGCCGAGGCGCGGATGACGCCGACGGTCTCCTTCACTGCGGCGTGGGGGGCGATCCGTGTGCTGAGCAGCTGGTGGGCGCCCATCCGCATGGCGGCGAGGACGGGCAGGTCGATCGACTCGGCCGGGCGGTCCGCGGCCACGGAGATGATCGCGTCGTAGAAGCCCTGGGCGCGCAGCGTGCCGTAGGTCAGCTCGGTGGTCATGCCCGCGTCCGGGCCCTGCATGTGCGCGCGGGCGATGCGGCCGGGCAGCACGAGGTTGGCGTAGGCGTCGCGCTCGGCGACATCGCAGAGGACCTCCCAGGCCACCTGGCGCGGCAGGTTGGGCCGGGGGGCGCGGGGGGCCGATTCGCGGCCCTCGGCGCGGCGCTCGCCGCGGCTGCCGCTCCGCTCACCGCGGTCGCGGGGCCGGCGATCGCCGCGACCGCTGCCATCGCGCGGCGCACCGCGCCCGCGGTGGGGGCGCCCGGCATCGTCTGGCCCGCCGTGGGCGCCGCGGTGGCGATTCGGTTCACTCATGGGCGGTCCTGTCCTCCGGTACGTCTGCGGGCACCGCGTCGAAGCGCGCGCCGGGGCGGCCCCGGAGGAACGCCTGCGCGGACATCATCGGCTTGCCGAACGGCTGGATCGATTCGAGCGTGAGGATTCCCGCTCCGGTGCCGGCGCACACGGTGCCGTCGACGTCGATGAGCTCCCCGGGCTCGAGGTCGGGCCCACCGGGCGCGTCCGGCAGCTCCGCCACGCCGCGCACCTTCGTGCGCTGTCCGTCCAGCAGCGCCCAGGGGCCCGGTGCGGGCGAGGTGCCGCGCGCAAGCGCGGCGAGGCGCGCGGCGGGGCGGGAGAAGTCGAGCCGCGCCTCGGCGGGCTCGATCTTGGGCGCCGGGGTGCCCGCGGACGGCTGGGGCGCGTAGCGGGCGGTTCCGGCGGCCACCGCGTCGAGCGCCTCGACGAGGAGGGGGGCGCCCTGCCGGGCGTAGTCCGCGAGGACGTCGCCGGCAGGCAGCGGCGGCAGCGGCAGCTGCCGCTGGGCGACGATGTCGCCGGTGTCCATGCCCTCGTCCAGCCGGAAGACGGTGAGTCCGGAGACGGTGCGGCCGTCGATGAGCGCCCGCTGGACGGGGGCGGCGCCGCGGTAGTCGGGCAGCAGGGAGAAGTGCAGGTTGAACCAGCCCAGGCGCGCGGCGGACAGGGCGCGCGGGCCCGCGAGCGCGCCGTAGGCGACCACGGCCGCGGCGTCGACCCGGAGGGCCTCGATCTCGGCGAGGATCTCACCGCGCAGCCGCGCGGCCTCGAGCACCGGGAGGCCCAGCTCGCGCGCGGCCGCCTTGACGGGACTGGGGGTCAGCGTGCGCCTGCGGCCCACGGGGGCATCGGGGCGGGTGAGCACGGCGGCGATCTCGTGGCCCGAGGCGCTCAGGGCGCGCAGCGACGGCACGGCCGGCTCGGGGGTTCCCGCGAAGAGGATTCTCACCCGCACAGTCTACGGGCCGCCCCGTTCCGGCGGTTACCCGCCCGCCCCGCCGCGGCGGGCTCAGAGCGCGTCGGGGTCGTCCATCCGCACGCTCACGAGGGGATCGCCACGCATCGATGCCGCCGCCACTTCTGCGGCGAGGAGGAAGGTGAGGGCCGGGCCCGCCCCGATCCGGCACCCGAGCACGACGGTCACCTCGCCCCCGCCCGCGACCCGGCCCGGGCGCCGGTGCGCGGCCCGCTGCTCGAACCGCCCGCCTTCATCCGGTGGGTCGGCCAGTGCGCCCCGGGCGGGCCCGGCGCCCGGGGCGGC
>NZ_WWEQ01000059.1 GCF_009857845.1 Brevibacterium rongguiense
CGGGCGCGGCGGCCGGCCCCGCGGCGGCGCCGGCCCGGCGTACGTGCCGGGCGCCGGCCCGCGGCCGGGCAGGCATGCGGGTCAGTGCGCCGAGAGGGTGAAGTCGCCCTTGGCGTCGCCGGACGTGCCCGCGAACTTCAGGGTGACCTTGAGGTCGTTGAGCTGGGCGGCCGTGACCGGTGCGAACCCCACCTTGATCGTCTTGGTCGAGTGCGCCGGGATCGCCTCGCTGAAGCCCAGCGTCTCGTCGAGGCTGCGGTCGAACACCTGTGGCGCGCTCGCCCCGTTGACGGTGGCGTTCGCGATCGGGGAGGCCGGTGTGATGGACGACGACGAGGCGTTCTTCAGCCTCATCGTCACGACGGCCATCGACTTGCCCCGCACATTGGCCGGCGAGGCGCTCTGCGACACGGTCGCGGTGCGCACCGACGAGGTCATCGTCAAGCCGTCTGCGAGGGTGAGCGTCGAACCGCCCGCGGCGCCGTCGGAGGACCCGGAGCCGCTGCCGCCGGCGGTGCTGCCCGAGCCCGGGCTGGCGCCCGCCGTCGAGGACGACTGCGGCTGGTCGTTGGGGATGGCCGAGGAGCCGGCCTGCGAGCCCGCGGCGATGACGAGGACGATGATGAGGATCCACGCGATGATCCACAGGGCGATGAAGACGAAGCCCAGGATGACGCCCGTGAGCGACATACCGCGGTTGTTCGCCTGGCCCTTCTTCGCCGCACTCAGGCCCATGAAGCCGAAGATGATGGCGGCGATGCTGCCCAGCCCGCTCGTGAAGAAGCCGGCGATGCCGGTGATGAGCGCGGTCAGGCCCATCCAGTTCTTGTCCGTGCCGCTGGGTCCGGCTCCCGGCCCGCCCGCGTAGCCGGCCGCATACGGGTCGGCCTGATCGGTGGCGGAGCCGGCGTAGGGATCGGACTGCGCGTACTGGCCGTCATGGGCGTACTGCCCCTGCTGCGCGTACTGGCCCGCCTGGGCGTACGAGTCGCCCTGGGCATAGGGGTTGTCACCCTGGGCGTACTGCCCGTCCTGCGCGGAGGGATCGCCCTGGGCGGACCGGTCGCCACCCGCGGCGGGAGCGTACGGGTCGTCCCCGTAGGGCCCGGCGCCCTGCGAGCCCAGCGGATCGTTGCCCGCGGCGTAGCGGTTCGACTCGCCCGCGCCCTGCCCGGCCTGCGCACCCGGCTGCGAGCCGGGGTAGCCCTCACCGCCGGAGTAGCCCGAGGTGCCCCCGGCGGACCCGGGGCCCTCCATGCCCTGTCCCCCGCGCTCGCCGCCGGAGGCGCCGTAGGCGCCACCGCCGTAGGCGCCCTGGGAACCGCCGTACGATCCCTGGGCGTACGGATCGCGCGGCGGATCGAAGTTCGGCTGGGAGCCGGGGCTGGCCTGGCCGTCGGAGGCTCCCTGGGAGCCGTCGGGCCGGTTCAGATCGTTCGGATCGTGGGGGGTGGACATGCTCTCGCCTATCGTCGCGGGAAAACCTGTCCTGCAACCGTACTAGGCTCCCGGCTCCCCACGCCCCGAAACGGCGGCAGAAACACCGCGAATCGGCGCACCGACTCGTTCAACCGGATCGTGCGGCAGACCGCGAAGGACGGCCACGCGCAAAAGGCGGCGGCGCCGGGATCGAACCCGGCGCCGCCGCCTGCTGTGCGCGATACTGGGATCGAACCAGTGACCTCTTCCGTGTCAGGGAAGCGCGCTACCGCTGCGCCAATCGCGCATATTTCTATGCGAGCTATTCGGTTGTGCTGCGAGCCCGGAGGCTGCGTGCGCGATACTGGGATCGAACCAGTGACCTCTTCCGTGTGAAGGAAGCGCGCTACCGCTGCGCCAATCGCGCTCGATCCGGTGCTACCCGGTCGAGGTGGAGAAGGGATTCGAACCCTCGTATACGGCTTTGCAGGCCGCTGCCTCGCCTCTCGGCCACTCCACCGTAAGACGGCCTTGCCTGTCTCCGAGCGGATGACGGGACTCGAACCCGCGACCCTCACCTTGGCAAGGTGATGCTCTACCAACTGAGCCACATCCGCACGCTGCCCGGTTCCCCGTGCAACGGGAACTAACTCTATACGCTCACCCCGGCTGCGCCAAATCGGAGCCGCGGTGACCCTGCTCACAGCCGCGCGTACCGCCGGCACGCCCGCGGTCAGCCCGCGGGCAGGCGCGCTTCCTATACTTGGGCCATGCCGCGCTCGCCCGCTTCGCACCGGACCCGGCGCCTCGGCGCCCGGGCCGAGGGCTCCGCACCGCGCCCGGCTGGCCCGGTGCCCCCCGCATCCGCCACAGCACCCTCCCCCGCCGCAGCGCGCCCGGCGCCCATGCCCGCCCCGGGGTCGGACGCGGACACCGCCGCGGAGCCTGCCAGGGGGCGGTCCGCGGAGTCCAGCGCGCAGCACCCTGCGGCCGGCACCGGGCAGCGTTCTGCCGAGCCCGCGCGGCGGGTGCGTCCCCACGCCCACCGCAGGCGCTCCGTGCGCCGCACGCGGCTGGGCTTCCTGCGCTGGCGGCGCCTCGTGCACCGCAACCCCCACACCTCGGCGGTCTACCGCACGCTCGTGGGCGGCCTCGGCACTGCGGTCGTGCTGCTGGGCCTCGTGCTCGTGCCCCTGCCCGGTCCCGGCTGGCTCATCGTGTTCTGCGGGGTGGCGATCATCGCCAGCGAATTCCACTTCGCCTCGCGGCTCCTGCACTGGGGCCGCCTCAGGCTCGAGGCGTGGAGCCGGTGGGTGCGCCGCTCGCACTGGTCGATCGGGGCGCTGCTGGGACTTGCGACGTGTGCGTGCGTGTGCGGGGCGGTGTGGCTGAGCCTGCACCTGACGGGAGTGCCCGGCTGGACGCCCGGGTGGGCACGGCAGCTCCTCCTGCTGCCCTGACCCTCCTGCTGCGCTGACCCTCCTGCTGCCCTGCCCCTCCAACTGCGCTGGCGCTCCAACTGCGCTGCCCCTCCAAGTGCACCGAGTCCCTCCTGCTGCCCCGACCCTCACCCCAGCGCCAAGCCCTGGGGTCTTGCCCATCGCCCGCGTGCTTCTGGCGCTCGCACACGGACCGTGGGCCCGCGGACTCGGTGCCTCGGCGCCGCGCCGACGGATCCGCCCACGGATCCAGGGGACACGCACGCCTCCCCCGCCCATCGGCTGAGAGCGCAGTCGGCAAGCCCGGCCCGTATCCAGCCCGTGCGGCGGGGCACGTCGCCCCCAGCCGCGCCGAACCCCACGAGCACCTCGCTCCGCAGCCCGCACGAACCGCGGGCGCCGAAATCAGTCGAAGATGCCTGCGTAGGCGTTGAGCGCGGGCTGGCCGCCCAGGTGCGCGTAGAGCACGGTGGCATCGGCGGGAATGTCGCCGCGGGTCACGAGGTCCATGAGCCCCGCCATCGACTTGCCCTCGTAGACCGGGTCGGTGATGACGCCCTCGAGGCGGGCGCAGTCGCGGATCGCCGCGACCGTGCGCTCGTCGGGGATCCCGTAGGCGGGGCCCTCCCAGCCGGGCAGCACGGTGATCTCGTCGTCGCGCAGCGCGCGGCCGAGTCCGATGAGCTCGGCCGTGTGGTTGGCGATGCGCGTGACCTGCGCGATCGTCTTGTCCAGCGTGGCGGAGGCATCGATGCCGATGATGCGGCGCGGTCGGCCGCCGGCGTCCTCGAGGGCGGCGAAGCCCGCGATCATGCCCGCGTGGGTGGAGCCGGTGACGGTGCACACGACGATCGTGTCGAAGAAGGCACCGGTGGCCTCCTCCTGCTCGGCGACCTCGTAGGCCCAGTTCGCGAACCCGAGGCCGCCCAGGGGGTGCTCGGAGGCACCGGCGGGGATGGGATAGGGCTTGCCGCCGGCCTCCTCGACCTCGGCCAGCGCCTCCTCCCAGCTCGAGCGGATGCCGATGTCGAAGCCGTGGTCGTCGAGCCGGACGTCGGCGCCCATGATGCGGGAGAGCTCGATGTTGCCGACCTTGTCGTTGACCGGATCGTCCCAGTCCACCCACCGCTCCTGCACGAGGCGGGCGCTCAGCCCCAGGTGGGCCGCGACCGCCGCGACCTGGCGGGTGTGGTTGGACTGGTAGCCGCCGATCGACACGAGCGTGTCCGCACCGGAGGCCAGGATGTCGGGGACGATGTACTCGAGCTTGCGGGTCTTGTTGCCGCCGTAGGCCAGGCCGGAGCTGACATCCTCGCGCTTGGCGAAGATGCGCGGCCCGCCCAGGTGCGCGGACAGCCGGCGCAGCTCGTGGACGGGGCTGGGTCCGAAGGTCAGCGGGTAGCGCTCGAAGTCGCGGATCGACACGGCGGTGTCCTCTCGTGTGCCTCCGCGGCGTCTGCGTGCGGGAGGGTGGCCTCCATCACAGCCGCGGCAGGGCCCCGTGTCAACCGCGTCTCAGCACCGCCGCGGCGATCGTGCGGTGCTCGGCCTCCGGCCCGCTGCGCTGAGCGCGCCGCGCTCGGCGCCGCGGCGCTCAGCGCTCCGCGCCGCTGGCCATCGCCGTCAGCCGCGAGAGGCAGCGCATGTACTTCTTCCGGTAGCCGCCGTGGAGCATCTCGTCGGTGAAGATCGCGTCCGTGCGCACCCCCGAGTTGTGCATGGCGGCGCCGCGGTCGTAGAGCCGGTCGACGAGCGCGACGAAGCGCAGTGCCACGCCCTCGTGGTCGATCGTCACGACGTAGTCCCAGAGCACCTCGGAGACATCGTCCATCATCCGGCGGTACTTCGACGGGTGGACGCTCTGGAGGTGGTCGAGCAGGCCGGCGAAGTCGTCCCGGGCCACGACGCCCTGCGCCTCGGACTCCAGGCGGTCGAGTTCCTCGCGGGACACGGGCTCCGGCGGGGTGTCGAGGTCGCGGTGGCGGTAGTCGTCGCCGTCGATGTGGAGGACGTCGAACTGGTCGGACAGCGCCTGGATCTCGCGCAGGAAGTCCTGCGCGGCGAACCGCCCCTCCCCCAGTGCGCCGGGCAGGGTGTTCGAGGTCGCGACGATCCGCACGCCGGCGTCGGTGAGCTCGCGCATGAGGCGCGACATCATGACGGTGTCGCCCGGGTCGTCGAGCTCGAACTCGTCGATGCACACGAGCTTCATCTGGGTGAGGACGTCGCGGGCCCGCGGGAAGCCGAGGGCGCCGATGAGGTTCGTGTACTCGACGAACGTGCCGAACGCCGCCGGCTTCTCCGCCCGGTGCCACGCGGAGGCCAGGAGGTGGGTCTTGCCCACGCCGTAGCCGCCGTCCAGGTAGATGCCCTTCGACCGGTCCTCCTTGCCCATGAGCTTGGAGAGGAAGCCGCGCTTGGCGGGCTGCTCGGCGAACGCGGCCAGCGCATCGCACGCCTGCGCCTGGGTGGGCTGCGCGGGATCGGGGCGATAGGAGTCGAACGAGACGGTGGAGAAGTGGGGCGGCGGGACGAGGTCGTCGACGAGCTCGTCGGGGCTCACGCGGGGATTGCGGTCAGTCAGATGCACGGTTTCGCTCACGGGCGCCCACTCTACCCAAGGCCAGGCTCACTGCGCGCGCCGTCCCGCGCCCGCCGGGGCGCGGATCGGCCGTCGTGCGCCAGCGCCCGCCGAGGCGCGGGTCAGGAGAAGTCGAATCCGAGCCGGCCGAGCTGCTTGGGATCGCGCTGCCAGTCCTTGGCCACCTTGACGTGCAGATCGAGGTAGACAGGGGTGCCGAGGATCGCCTCGATCCCGCGGCGGGCCTGCGAGCCGATCTCCTTGAGGCGCGCTCCCTTCTTGCCGATGATGATGGCCTTCTGGCTGTCGCGCTCGACGTAGAGGTTCACGTGGACGTCCCACAGTGGCCGTTCGGCGGGCCGGTCCTCGCGCGGGGCCATCTCCTCGACCTGCACGGCCAGGGAGTGGGGCAGCTCGTCGCGCACGCCCTCGAGCGCGGCCTCGCGCACGAGCTCGGCGACGAGGACCTCCTCGGGCTCATCGGTGATGTCGCCGTCCGGGTAGAGCGGCGAGCTGAGCGGCAGGTGGGAGGCGAGCACCTCGTCGACGGTGGCCACGTTGTAGTCGTCGGGCGCGGAGACCGGCACGATGTCCGCGAAATCGCCCAGCTGTCCCACCGCGAGCAGCGCCTGGGCGAGGCGCTCGCGGTCGACGGTGTCGGCCTTCGTCACGAGCGCGATGACCGGCGTGCGCCCGGCGATGTCGGCCAGCTGCTCGGCGATGTAGCGGTCGCCCGGCCCGATCCTCTCGTTGGCCGGCAGGCAGAAGCCGATGACGTCGACCTCCGCCAGGGTGGCCGCCACCAGGTCGTTGAGCCGGGCGCCCAGCAGCGTGCGCGGCCGGTGCAGCCCGGGGGTGTCGACGAGGATGAGCTGGTGGTCCGGGCGGTGGACGATCCCGCGGATCGTGTGCCGGGTGGTCTGCGGCTTCGCCGAGGTGATGGCGATCTTCTGCCCCACCAGCGCGTTCGTCAGCGTGGACTTGCCCGTGTTCGGCCGGCCGACGAAGCAGGCGAAGCCCGCGCGGAAGTCGCCGGGGACCTCGGGAAAGTGCGGCTGGCTCATGTGGGGTCTCCTTGTTCTGCGGGCGGGTCAGTGGGCGCCTCGAGCCGGGCGACATCGACGTGCTCGATCCTGTGGCGGCGCCCGCGGCCGGGCTCCGCGACGAGTTCGAGGCCCTCGATCTCGGCCCGCGAGCCCGCGATCGGCACGCGGCCGATGAGAGTCGTGAGCAGGCCGCCGACCGTCGAGACGTCGTCGGCCTCGATGCGGACGTCGAAGAAGTCGGCGAGGTCCTCGATCTGCATGCGCGCGTCGACGCGGTAGACCCCGCCGTCGAGCTCCGCGATCTCCGGTTCGGCCGTGTCGTATTCGTCGTCGATCTCGCCGACGATCTCCTCGACGATGTCCTCGATCGTGATGATGCCCGCCGTGCCGCCGTACTCGTCGACGACGACGGCCACGTGCGTGCTCTCCAGCTGCATCTGGCGCAGCAGCTCGTCGACGGGCTTCGTGTCCGGCACGAAGACCACGCCCCGGGCGATCTCGTCCACGGGGTCGTCCGCGGCCTCCGGGTGCTGGTGGAGCCGGCGGGCGACGTCCTTGAGGTAGACCACGCCGGTCACCTCGTCGAGGTCGCCGTCGATGAGCGGCACGCGGGAGAACCCGGAGCGGAAGAAGAGGTTCGCGGCCTTGTGCAGGCTCGTGCCGGCGTGGACGGCGACGAGGTCCGTGCGGGGAACCATGACGCGGTTGACGCGGGTGTCCGAGAGCTTGAAGACGCTCTCGATCATGTCCCGCTCCTCGTCCTCGATGATGTTGCCCGCCGAGGCGCGCTCGACGAGGTCGCGCAGCTGCTCCTCGGTCACGAGCGGGCCATCGCGGTACACCCGGGCCGGGGTGAGCATGTTGCCCAGCCACACGAGCACGCGGGCGACCGGGCCGAGTGCTCGGCGCAGCAGCGCCACGAGCGGCGCGAGCAGGAGCATGACGGCCAGCGGGCGGCGACGGCCGATCGTGCGCGGCGAGATGCCCGCGATCGTGAACACCGCGATCGCGGAGACGAGCACGCTCACGACGATGAGCTGCCAGCCCAGCGGCCAGACGGTGGAGAATCCGATGACGACGCACACGGTGGCCAGCGCCTCGAAGAGCTGCCGGACGAACGCGATGACGTTGATGTGGGTGGGCAGGTCCGCGAGCACTCCCTGCGCGGCGGCGGCGCCGCGCCGGCCCTCCTCGGCGGCCTCGGAGACCTCGTGGTGGGAGACGACGAAGGCGGCGGCGTCGGCGGCCGCGAGCACGGCGGCGAGCACGAGGCAGGCCAGTGCGGCGATGAGGAAACCGAAGAGCTCCATGGCGCTGTCCGCTCAGTCCTCGGTGGGCTCGGGCACCGAGGTGCGGCCCGGCTCGCGCTCGGCGAACCAGGTCAGCAGGAGGTGGCGCTGGAGGTCGAACATCTCCGCGCGCTCCTCGGGCTCGGCGTGGTCGTAGCCCATGAGGTGCAGCAGGCCGTGCGCGACGAGCAGCAGCACCTCATCCATCGTCGAGTGGCCCGCGGCCTTGGCCTGGGCCGCGGCGACCGCGGGGCACACGACGATGTCGCCGAGCATGCCCTCCTCGCCGTCGGGGCGCAGCTCGTCCATGGGAAACGACATGACGTCGGTGGGGCCCTCGAGGTCCATCCACTGGACGTGCAGCTCGCTCATGGTGGGCTCGTCGACGAAGCGGATCGCGACCTCCGCCAGCGGGTGGATGCGCATCTGGGCGAGCACGTGGGCCGCAAGCTCCCGGACCTCCTCGAGGTCGAGCGGGGCGGCGGTCTCGTTGCCGATCTCGATGCTCACGCGCGCCCGCCCTGGCCGTCGCCCCCGCGGCTGTCCGCGCCGCGGGCCGCACCGCGCCGGCCCTGGCCGCGGTGGCCACGGTGGCCCTCGGGGCCGCGGTCCGCACCGCCGGCGGGCCGCTGCGCGCGGGCGCCGTAGAGGTCGTAGGCGTCGACGATGGCCGTGACGAGGCTGTGGCGCACGACGTCCTTGCTCGTGAGCTCCTCGAACGCGATATCCTCCACGCCGGCGAGGATGGACTGGACGACCATGAGCCCGCTGCGTGTGCCGCCGGGCAGGTCCACCTGACTCGTGTCGCCGGTCACGACCATGCGCGAGCCGAAGCCCAGCCGGGTGAGGAACATCTTCATCTGCTCGGCCGTCGTGTTCTGCGCCTCGTCGAGGATGATGAACGCGTCGTTGAGCGTGCGCCCGCGCATGTACGCCAGCGGCGCGACCTCGATGACCCCGGAGTCCAGCAGCAGCTTGATCTTCTCCGGCTCGATCATGTCGTGGAGCGCGTCGTAGAGGGGCCGCACGTAGGGGTCGATCTTCTCCCCCAGCGTGCCGGGCAGGAAGCCCAGCCGCTCGCCTGCCTCCACCGCGGGGCGGGTGAGGATGATGCGCGAGACCTCGCGGCGCTGCAGCGCGCTCACCGCCATCGCCATCGCGAGGTAGGTCTTGCCCGTGCCCGCGGGCCCCAGCCCGAAGGTGATCGTGTGCTCGCGGATGGCGCGGACGTATTCGTGCTGGCCGAAGGTCTTGGGCCGGATCGAGGTGCCGCGGTGGGAGAGGATGTTCGCCCCCAGCACATCGGCCGGCCGGGCCCCGCGCGCGTCCATCCGGTGGATGCGGCGCACGGTCTCCGGGTCGATCCGGGCCCCGCCCACGGCCATCGCGCGCAGCTGGCCGAGCGTCTCGACGAGCGCGTCCACCTCGGCGCGCGGGCCGCTCACGGCGATGTCGCGCTGGCGCACGTGGATGCGCGTGCCGGGTGCAAGCTCCTCGAGGGTGCGCAGGTTGACGTCGGCGGGCCCGTAGAGGCCCGTGAGGTCGAGGTCCTCGGGGAGCGCGATGCGCACGCGCGCCTCCTGCCCGCCGTCCGCGGGCGCGCCGGCGGCGGCTGCTTCCTCGCGGACCGGGGCGGCGGTGCCCGGGGCGTCGGCCTGGCTGTCGGGGTTGAGCAGGGCGTGTCCTCTCCTGCCCCGCGCGGCGGGGCGAACGTGGGTGCCCGCCGCACGGGCGGGCTGGCGCCAGTCTACCGGGCGCCGGCGGGCGCGGGGCCGGCCCCGAGGTCCCAGCGGCCCAGCAGCTGCTGGGCGAGTGCGGCGGCGACGGGGCCTGCCGTCGAGGCGCGCAGCACCGTGGGGCCGAGCACGGCGGGCCGCGCCCCGGCCGCCTGCAGCGCGGCGAGCTCCGCCTCGGCGATCCCGCCCTCCGGTCCCACGAACACGAGGATGCGCCCAGGATGCGCGGTCGAGGCCGCCGCGGCTCCGGGCGCTGCGCCGTCCCCGTCGGCGACGGGGCGGGCGAGCGCGTGGGCGAAGGGCTCCACGGCGGCCTCGTGGAGCACGATGGCGCGATCGCCGGGCCGCACGGCACCGGCGGCGGCCGTGCCGCGCACAAGGGGCAGGAGCTGCGGGAAGCGGCTGCGCCGGGCCTGCAGGGAGGCCGCCGTGAGCAGGTTGTCCCACTGGCGGGCCATGCGCTGCGCCTTCTTGGTCGGCCAGTCCGCGATCGAGCGCTGCGCGGCCCACGGGATGACGGCGTCGATGCCCACCTCGGTGGCGGCCTCGATCGCCGCGAGGTCCCGGTCGCCCTTCGCGAGCGCCTGGACGAGCACGAGTGCCGGCTCCTGCGCGGGCTCGTGCTCAACCGCCTCGACGTCGACCGTGATCGCCTCGGGCTCGGCGCGGGCGAGGGCGCCGCGCACCCGCGTGCCGACACCGTCGACGAGCTCGAGGCGCTCGCCGGCGCGCATCCGGCGCACCCGCACCGCGTGGCCGGCGACCTCGGGCCCGAAGTCGGCGCTCCCGCCCGGCCGGGCCGCCGCGATCTCCTCGCGGGCGGCCCGGAAGACGGGGAGGCTCACCGCCCGAACCTCTCCTTGAAGCGGGAGAAGCGGCTCTTGGCGCTGGGCTCGCCGAGCACCGGCTCGGGCGACTGCTCCCCGCGCGCCTCGGCGAGCTGCTCGAGCAGCTCGCGCTGGCGGTCGTCGAGCTTGGCGGGGGTCGAGACCGCGATCGTGACGAGGAGGTCGCCGCGCGAACCGTGGCGCAGGCGGGTCGCGCCCAGGCCGGGCAGCCGCTCGACGGAGCCGGACTGGGTGCCGGCGGGGATCTCGAGGCTCTGCTGGCCGTCGAACGTGTCGAGCGTCATCGTGGTGCCGAGCGCGGCGGCCGTCATGGGCAGGGTGAGCGTGGCGCGCAGGTCGTCGCCGTCGCGGCGGAACACGGGGTCCTCCTTGACGGTGACCTCGAGGTGCAGGTCGCCGGCCGGGCCGCCGCCGGGGCCCACCTCGCCCTTGCCGGCGAGCAGGATGCGCGTGCCGTCCTTGACACCGGCGGGCACCTTGACGCTGAGGGTGCGGCGGGCGCGCACGCGGCCCTCGCCGCTGCAGCTGTTGCACGGGTCCTTGATGACGGTGCCGTAGCCGCCGCAGTTCGTGCAGGTCTGGTTCGTCACCATCTGCCCGAGCAGGGTGCGCGTCATCTGCTGGACGGAGCCCTGGCCGTGGCACAGCCCGCAGGTCTCCGGGTGGGTGCCGGGCCGAGTGCCCTCGCCACCGCAGGTCTCGCACACCTCCGCGGTCGTGATGTCGAGGTCCTCGGTGCCGCCGAACACGGAGGTCTTGAGGTCGATCGTCATGCCGATGAGCGCGTCCTTGCCGCGGCGCTTGCGCGAGGCGGGCCCGGTGCTGCGCCGGCCGCCTGCCCCTCCGCCGCCGCCGAAGAACGTCTCGAACAGGTCGGAGAAGCCGAAGTCCGCGCCGGCCCCGCCGCCGAAGCCCTGCCCGTACTGGCCGCCGCCCATGTCGTAGTTGCGGCGCTTGGCGGGATCGGAGAGGACCTCGTAGGCCACGGCCACGGCCTTGAACTCGTCGCCGTGGCCCGGGTTGACGTCCGGATGGTATTTCCGCGCCATCTTGCGGTAGGCGCGCTTGATCTCCTCCGCCGAGGCGTCCTTGGACACGCCCAGGGTCTGATAGTGATCGCTCACGTGATTCCTTCTGCTCGTTCGCTCATTCGCTCGGCGGGCCCCACGGGGCCCGGGCGGCGGGCACGGCCCTCCGGCCGACGGCCCGCGCGCCGGTTGCCTGTGGGCTATTCCGCCAGGATGACGGAGATGTAGCGGGCCACGGCGCGCACCGCGGACATGGTCGTGGGGTAGTCCATCCTCGTGGGGCCCAACACCGCGAGGCGGGCTTCTGTTCCGTCCACGCCGTAGCTGCTGGCGACGACGGAGGTCGTGGCGAAGGACTCGAGGGCGTTCTCGGAGCCGATGCTCACGCTCACCCGGTCCGGCTCATCGGCCATCGATGCGAGCAGGCGCAGCATGACGACCTGCTCCTCGAACGCCTCGAGCAGCGGGCCGATGTGCTCGCCGAGCTCCCGGCCGGCGCGCGCGAGGTTAGCCGCCCCCGCCATGACGAGGCGCTCCTGGCGCACGAGCGCGGCGAGCTCGGCGATCGCCTGGGCGATCGCCGCGCGGGCCGCGGCCAGCTCGGGAGCCGCCGTGACCGCGGCGAGCGCCGCGGCCACCGCGGTGACCCGCACCCCGCGCAGCTCGCGGTTGAAGGCGTCGCGCAGCCCCGCGAGGTCGTCCTCGCCCACCGTCTGGCCGAGGTCGACGAGGCGCTGCTCGACCTGGCCGGAGTCGGTGATGAGGACCGCGAGGACCCGCCCGGGGGCCAGGTCGACGAGTTCGATGTGGCGCAGCGCGGCCTTCGTCGCGGTGGGGTACTGGACGAGCGCCACCTGGTGGGTGAGGCCGGAGAGCAGGCGCACCGTGCGCTCGAGCATCTCGTCGACGTCGAGGGGACCGGACAGCACCCGAGCGATCGCGCGGCGCTCGGCCGCGGTCAGCGGCTTGATCTCGTCGAGCCGGTCGACGAAGACCCGGTAGCCCATGTGGGTGGGGATCCGCCCCGCCGAGGTGTGCGGCTGGGCGATGAGGCCCTGCGCCTCGAGCGCGGCCATGTCGTTGCGGATCGTCGCCGATGACACCCCCAGCTCGTGCTTGTCCACGAGGGCCTTCGAGCCGACCGGCTCGTTCGTGGCCACGTAGTCCTCGACGATGGCCCGCAGCACGCGGGTCCGGCGCTCGTCGCTCATCGCAGTGCCCTCCTCGCCGTGCTCGCTTCGCGTCTCTGATGTGCGGATGTGCGCCGGGGGTGCAGGGCGGCCCCGCGGGGACGGGCCCCGCTTAGGGGTTCTGCTCGCGCGGCCCCGGGTCGGTCGGCCCTCGCTGGCACTCACCGGCAACGAGTGCCAACCTTACGCCTGACCCCGGGCCGGCTCAACGACCGGTGCCCGTGCGCGCCGCTGCCCGGACTGGGCCGCACCCCGCGTCGCTGCCGGCCGCAACCCTGCACCGGTGCCTGCCGCACCCCGCGTCGCTGCCGGGCACCGGGGCGCACCGTGCGTACGGTGGGACCATGGTCTTCCGCGATCCCTATGGCTCCGATGTCCTCTCCTCCGGACCGCGCACGCTGCGCCGCGCGCCCGTGCCCAAGCGCCCCGCGGCCCCCGGCCTCGTCGTCGAGGTCGTGGAGGGCGGGTACGTGGGTGCCGTGACGAAGGTGGAGAAGACCTCGGCCGGCTTCTCCGTCTGGCTCGAGGACCGGGCGGGCCGGGTGCGCCCGTTCCCGCTCGGCCACGGCTTCCTCCTCGACGGCCGACCCGTCGAGCTCACGCGCCCCGAACGCGCGGCCACACCGGGGCCGCGCGCGCCCGGCCGCACCGCCTCGGGCTCCATCGCGGTGCCCGAGGCCCGCGCGCGCACCGCGATCGGCTCGCGGATCTGGGTGGAGGGCAAGCACGACGCGGAGCTCGTCGAGCGGATCTGGGGCGATGACCTGCGCATCGAGGGCGTCGTCGTCGAGCCGCTGGGCGGCCTCGACCTGCTGGGCGACAAGCTCGCCGAATTCCGGCCGGACCCGGCCCACCGGGTGGGGGTCCTCGCCGATCACATCGTGGCCGGGTCGAAGGAGACGCGCATCGCCCACGACATCCTCGCCCGCCGCGAATACCGCGGCGTCGTGCACATCATCGGCCACCCCTACATCGACATCTGGCAGGCCGTGAGGCCCGCCGTCGTGGGCATCGCGGCCTGGCCGGACGTCCCGCGCGGCGAGGACTGGAAGCTCGGGGTGCTCAAGCGCATCGGCTGGCCCCACGCGGACCACCGCGATGCCGCGCGGGCCTGGGCCACGATCCTCGGCCGCGTGAGGCGGATGGCCGACGTCGAGCCGGCGCTGGCCGGCCGGGTCGAGGAGCTCATCGACTTCGTCACGGTCGACGGCGGCCCGCAGGGCTGAGCCCGGGCACTGCCGGGGCGGCGCCGCGGCGGGACCCAACGGGACTCCGGGGGAACCGGCGGGCTGCCCCGAGGCTCGGGGTGCGCTCCGCTGCCGCCGGCGCGCCCACTGCCGCAGTGGGCGGGAGCCCACGCCTCCCGGTGGCGCCGCCCGCCTGCGCCGCCTGCCTGCGCCGTCCCGCGATCCCGATGTGGCGGATCTGCACCGCGGCGCCCTGGCGCGCCCGGCCACGTTCGGTAATGTCGTGCCCGGCAGGACCCCACTCGGACTCGAGGAGATGAGGCACCATGACGCAGCAGGACGATCAGCAGCCGGACCAGCCGTACCAGGGCTCCCAGCCGCCGCCGACCACCGGCTCCCAGGTGCCCCAGTTCGGGCCCCACTCCCAGCTCAACGCGCAGAACCAGGCCCAGCAGCCGGCGCCCAGCCAGCCCGCGCCCGGTCAGCCTGCGTCCCAGGTGGCACCGGATACCGCGCCCAGCGGTCGGCCCATGCCCCCGGACTACAACCGCCCCCCGAGCGCACCGCACCCCGGTTCGGGCTACCCCGCTTCCGCCGCCCCCCAGCCGGGCGCCGGCCCCCAGGCCTCCGGCCCGCAGGGCTACGGCTCGCAGCCCCCCGGTTCGCAGGGCTATGCGTCTCACGGTTACGGGTCCCAGGGCTACGGCGCGCAGCCCTATGGTTCGCAGGGCGCCTCGCAGCCCTCCGCATCGCAGGGCTACGGCGCGCAGCAGGTGCCGCCCGGTTCGCAGGGGTATGGCCCGCCGTCGGGCAATCCCGGCCAGCCGCACACCTACCCGGGCCCGCCGCCCGGGCCCGGCGGCCGGCCGGTGCCCCGGGGCCCCTATCCCCCGCAGGCCTACGGCGACGGCTCCGAGCGCTTCTGGAACGCCTCGCAGGACGAGCGCCAGCTGGCGATGTGGACGTGGCTCGGCACGCTGCTCATCGGGTGGGTGATGCCGCTCATCATGTTCCTCACGAAGGGCGATTCGCCCTACGTGCGCGAGCAGGCCCGGCAGTGCCTGAACTTCTCGATCGTCATGGTGATCGCCATGACCCTCAGCGCGGTGCTCATCTACGTCCTCATCGGCCTGCTCACCACCCCGCTGCTGTGGGTCTTCGAGATCGTCATCGCGATCATGGGCGCGATGAAGGCCAATGCCGGCCAGGGCTATAAGCCGCCCATGGCCTTCGACATGGTCAAGTGAGGCCGCTCAGGCGATGAGCCCGGTGAGTTCGCGGACCATGTAGTCCGCCAGCAGCCGGCCGCGCAGCGTCGGCGCGAACCAGGGGCCGTCGGGTTCGAGGAGCCCGGCGGCCCCGAAGCCGGCCACGAGGTCCTGGGCTCCGGGGGGCAGGGAGTCGAGGGCCAGGCCGCGGCGCACCCGGGCGGCGAGCATGATGCGCTCGATCTCCCTGGTCTGCGGGTCGAGCACTTCGCGACCCACCGCCGGCGAGAGCCCCTCGGCCAGGCGCTGCGTCCAGGCCAGCGGGTGCTTGGCGTTCCAGAACCGCACCCCGCCGATGTGCGAGTGCGCCCCGGGCCCGAAGCCCCACCAGTCGGCGTCCGCCCAGTACGCGAGGTTGTGCCGGCAGCGCGTGTCCGCTCCGGTCGCCCAGTTGCTCACCTCGTACCAGTGCAGCCCCGCCGCGCGGAATGCCGCGTCGGCGAGTTCGTACTTGTCCGCGAGGTCGTCCTCGTCCGGCATGGGCAGCTGCCCGCGGCGCACCTGGGCGCCCAGCCGCGTGCCCGGCTCCACGATGAGCGAGTATGCGGAGACGTGGTCCGGGGCGACCGCGCAGGCCACCTCGAGGCTGCGCCGCCAGTCCTCGAGCGACTCCCCGGGCGTGCCGTAGATGAGGTCGACGCTGACCTGCATGCCAGCCTCCTTGACCCACCGGACCACCTGCGGGATGCGCGCGGGGTCGTGCGTCCGGTCCAGGGTCGCGAGCACGTGCGGGACGGCCGACTGCATGCCCATCGAGATGCGGGTGAACCCGGCGGCGGCGAGGACCTCCAGCCCCTCGGGGGTCAGCGTGTCCGGGTTCGCCTCCGTCGTGACCTCCGCGTCCGGGGCCAGCCCGAAGCGCGCCCGCAGGTCCCCCAGCACCCCGGCCAGCACCTCGGCGGGCAGCAGCGTGGGCGTGCCGCCGCCGAAGAACACGGTGGCGGCCGGCCGCGGAGGCGCACCGTGGGCCCCCAGCACCCGCAGTGCCAGGTCCGCCTCGCGGGCGAGGGTGGGCCGGTAGTCCGCACGCGAGGCGCCCGGCCCGAGCTCCTCGGCGGTGTACGTGTTGAAGTCGCAGTAGCCGCAGCGCACGCGGCAGTAGGGCACGTGGACGTAGAGGCTCAGCGGGCGGCCGGCGGCGTCCGCGGTGGCGCCGGCGGGCAGCGCGCCGTCGCGCGGGGGCGCCTCGCCCTCCGGCTGTGCCGGCATCTTGCCTCCTCCGCACCGCCGCGGGCGGCTCCGGCACCGGCGAGGGCCGAGGGCCTCGCATAGGATGCGAATCACACCCGCAAGGAGGCGCCATGTCCAGTCCCTACGATCGTCCGCCCGCACCGCAGTACGGGTCCGGCCCGCAAGTCTACGGCTCGGGTCCGCAGCCGGGTCAGCAGGCCTCCCCCGGGCCCGGCGGCGTCCCGCAGTCCGGCGGTTACTCAGCGCCCGGTAGTTACCCGCAGTCCGGTGGTTACTCAGCGCCCGGCGGCTACTCGACGCCCGGCGGCGTACCCGGGCCGCAGACCTACGCTTCCCCGCAGCCCGCTCAGGCCGGGCCGCCCGGTTCCGAGCCCGCCCTCGTCTCCCTGCCCGGGGTGACGATCACGCAGCACTGGGTCATCACCCCCTCCGGCGCGGCGCCGCGCGCGCAGTGCTCGCTGAGCGCCGGCGAGCGGGTGTCCATCACCCGGGCGACGCCCACCTGGGCGATCGTGCTGGCGATCGTGGGGTTCTTCGTCCTCACGATCTTCAGCCTGCTGTTCCTGCTGGCCAAGGAGCAGCGGGTCACGGGGTCGGTGGACCTCGTCGTGCGAGGACCCGGCATGCACTTCGCCACGAGCGTGCCAGTGGGCAGCCAGGCGGCCCTTGCCGGGCTGCGCATGCAGGTGGCGCAGGCGCAGGGCCTCATCGGGCACTGAGCCGCCTAGCGGTCGCCCTTCTTGTCGGCCTTGGCATCGTCGGAGGACAGCGCCGCGATGAAGGCCTCCTGGGGCACCTCCACGCTGCCCACCATCTTCATGCGCTTCTTGCCCTCCTTCTGCTTCTCCAGCAGCTTGCGCTTGCGGCTGATGTCGCCGCCGTAGCACTTGGACAGGACGTCCTTGCGCATCGCGCGGATCGTCTCGCGGGCGATGATGCGCGAGCCGATCGCGGCCTGGATGGGCACCTCGAACTGCTGGCGCGGGATGAGGTCCTTGAGCTTGCCGGCCATCATGACGCCGTATGCGTAGGCCTTGTCGCGGTGGACGATCGCGGAGAACGCGTCCACCGGGTCGCCGTGGAGGAGGATGTCGACCTTGACGAGGTCCGCGGCCTGCTCGCCGTCGTTCTCGTAGTCCAGGGACGCATAGCCCTTCGTCTTCGACTTCAGCTGGTCGAAGAAGTCGAAGACGATCTCCGCCAGCGGCATCGTGTAGCGCAGCTCGACGCGGTCCTCGGACAGGTAGTCCATGCCCTTCATCTGCCCGCGCTTGGACTGGCAGAGCTCCATGACGGCGCCCACGTACTCGCTGGGGGTGAGGACCGTGGTGCGCACGATGGGCTCGCGGACCTCGCGGATCTTGCCCGCGGGGTACTCGCTGGGGTTCGTCACCTCGAACTCCGAGCGGTCCTCCATCGTCACCTGGTAGACCACCGAGGGCGCGGTGGAGATGAGGTCGAGGCCGAACTCGCGCTCGAGGCGCTCGCGGACGATCTCGAGGTGGAGCAGGCCCAGGAACCCGCAGCGGAAGCCGAAGCCCAGGGCCGCGGAGGTCTCCGGCTCGTAGACGAGGGCGGCGTCGTTGAGCTTGAGCTTGTCCAGCGCATCGCGCAGCGCGGGGTAGTCGGAGCCGTCGATGGGGAAGAGCCCGGAGAAGACCATCGGCTTGGGATCGCGATAGCCGCCCAGCGCCTGGGTGGCCGGCTTCTTCGCATTCGTCACGGTGTCGCCCACGCGGGACTGGCGGACGTCCTTGACGCCCGTGATGAGGTAGCCCACCTCGCCCACGCCCAGGCCCTTCGAGGGGGTGGGCTCGGGCGAGGAGACGCCGATCTCGAGCAGCTCGTGGGTGGCCCCGGTGGAGAGCATCTCGATCTTCTCGCGCGGGGCCAGCTTGCCGTCGACGACGCGGACATAGGTGACGACGCCGCGGTAGGTGTCGTAGACGGAGTCGAAGATCATCGCGCGCGCCGGTGCGTCCGCGTCGCCCACCGGGTGCGGGGTCTCCGCCACGATCCGGTCGAGCACCGCCTCGACTCCCTCGCCTGTCTTGCCGGACACGCGCAGGCAGTCCTCCGGCTCGCACCCGATGAGGCCCGCCAGCTCCTCGGCGTACTTCTCCGGCTGGGCGGCGGGCAGGTCGATCTTGTTGAGCACGGGGATGATCGTGAGGTCGTTCTCGAGCGCCAGGTAGAGGTTGGCCAGCGTCTGCGCCTCGATCCCCTGGGCGGCATCGACGAGCAGCAGGGTGCCCTCGCAGGCGGCCAGCGAGCGGGAGACCTCGTAGGTGAAGTCGACGTGACCGGGGGTGTCGATCATGTTGAGCGCGTAGGCCCTGCCGTCAACCTCCCACGGCATGCGCACGGCCTGGGACTTGATGGTGATGCCGCGCTCGCGCTCGATGTCCATCCGGTCGAGGTACTGCGCGCGCATGGCCCGCGGCTCCACGACGCCGGTGATCTGGAGCATCCGGTCGGCCAGCGTGGACTTGCCGTGGTCGATGTGGGCGATGATGCAGAAATTGCGGATCAGCTCCGGGGCGGTCGCCGCAACGGCGATCGAATCCTTCATGGCGTCGCTGACCTGTGGCATTCGGCATCCCTCTTCCGGCGGCGGTGGACTGACGGTCCATTGTCCCATGCCGGCGAGCCCGCTGCCGGGCGCCCTCGCCCGACCGCGGCGACTCCGGCCGCGCCGACCCACCGGGCGCGCGCCTGACGCGTCGGCGCGCAGCGGCTAGCCTGGCGCCATGGACTTCTCCTCCCTGGCCCGCCGGGCCGTGCGCGTGGGCCTGCGCCGCGGCGCCGACATCCTCGCCCGCTCGCTGTCGGATTCCGGCCCCGAGGCGCGCACCCGCCGCCCGCGGGGCGGCCCGAACGGCTCGGGCACCTCGGGAGCGGGGCGGGAGA
>NZ_WWEQ01000005.1 GCF_009857845.1 Brevibacterium rongguiense
CGCGGGGCCGCCCGCGGCGGAGCGTCGGCCGCGCGCTCGGCGAGGCCCGGGTGGAGCGCGAGGAGCCCGAGGATCGCGGTGAGCCCGGCCGCGATGAGCCACAGCCGCGCGCTGCTCAGCCCGGCCGCGCGGCCGGCGATGACGAGGCAGCTGGAGGCCGCGATACCGGCCCCCACTCCCGCGAACCCGCGGGCCAGGCGCGCACTGGACCCGATCGCCCGGGAGCAGTGGACGAAGACGATCCCGCTGGCCAGCCCGGCGGCGAACCGCAGCAGCCACCACACGGGCACGCTCGCCGCGCCCAGCTCCAGGGCCATGGCCGCCTCGCTGGCCACGATGGCGAGGAGGGAGGCGCGGAGGAGTCCGCGGTGGTCGCCGGTGCGCGGCACCGCGATGGTGAGCGCCGCGCCGGCGAAGTAGCCCAGGTAGTTGGCCGCGGCGATCGCAGCCCCCGCGGCCGGGGCGAGCCCCGTGTCCGCGCCGATGAGCGGCAGCAGCGGGGTGTAGACGAAGCGGCCCACGCCGATCGCGGCGGCGAAGCCGGCGGCGATCGACAGCGTCTTCCCCCGGCCGGCCATGGCGCCACCCTAGCGCCGCCGCCCGGCCCGCCCGCGGGCAGTCCAGCCGGGCGCCGCCCGCCCGCGGACACCGGCCCGTGGCCGGCCGGCCTTTGCCATACTGGAGCGGAAGAACCGAGGAGGCCCGGCGTGGAGATGATGATCCTGCTCATCGTGTTGGGCATGGGCACGGTGCTCGTGGTGGGCGTGGGCGATCGCCTGCGGCTGCCGTGGCCGGCGCTCATGGTCTTCCTCGGCGCCGCGGTGGCCCTCATCCCGGGCCTCGAGGTCATCGAGATCGACCCCGATCTCATCCTCCCCCTCTTCCTGCCCCCGCTGCTCTTCGCCACCGCCCAGCGCACCTCCTGGACGATGTTCCGCAGCCGCTGGCGCACCATCCTCTTCCTCGCGGTCGGGCTGGTCGGCGCGACCGTCGCCGTCGTCACCGCCACCGCGCTGTGGCTCATCCCCGGCATCACCCTCTCCGCCGCGATCGCGCTGGGCGCCATGGTCGCGCCCCCGGACCCCGTGGCCGTCGAGGCGGTCTCCGGGTCCGTCTCCCTGCCCCGGCGCATCCTCCAGGTGCTCCAGAGCGAGGGCCTGTTCAACGACGCCGCGGCCCTCGTCGTCTTCCAGTTCGCCGTGGCCGCGACGATGGAGGGCTCCCGGGTGGACTTCGGCCAGCTGCTCCTCAGCTTCGTGGTCTCCGCGGTGCTCGCGGTGGTCGTCGGCCTCGTCCTCTCCCTGGGCCTGCGCGTCCTCCTGCGCTTCACGCAGAACAGCGTCGCGCGCTCAATGGCCCACCTCGTCCTCCCGTTCGCCGTCTACCTCGTGGCCGAGCACGTCAACGCCTCCGGCGTCATCGCCGTGGTCGTCGCGGCGCTGGAGATGCGCCAGCACGACGATGCGGAGCAGGTCGAGGAGCGGCTCATGCAGAACGCGACGTGGGAGGTGCTGGAGATGCTCATCACGGGCGTCGCCTTCGGCCTCATCGGCCTGGAGCTGCGCATCACCCTCATGGGCACGGACGCGAACATCGTCCAGGCGATCGTGGGCGGCCTCGTCATCTCCGCCGTCATGCTCGTCACGCGGTTCGCGTGGCTGTTCGCCGGCACCTACCTCATCGACCCGCGGGCCCAGCGGGGCCGGTCGTTCGCGGACTACCTCAAGGGCACGGTGGTCATGACGTGGGGCGGCATGCGCGGACTGGCCACCCTGGCGCTCGCCCTGTCCCTGCCGTACACGACGGACGACGGCAGCCCCTTCCCGGCCCGCACGTCCATCCTCATGGTCGTCGTCGCCGTGCTCGCCACGACGCTGCTCGCCGCCGGCCTGACGTTCCCCGCGCTCGTCAACCGCCTGGGCCTGACGGGGGCCAAGGAGCACGCGCAGGAGGCGCGGATCGCCGCGCGCGCCCGGCGCGCCTCGCTCAGCGCCCTCAAGCACGCCCCGGACGTTCCCGAGGAGGTCCGCGAGGAGCTGCGCAAGCGCATGCACCAGCTCGAGGGCCGGCTCGCGGGCGAGGACGAGGAGGGGCAGCGCACCGGCGCCATCAAGCAGCTGCAGCAGTACCGCGGCGCCTTCAGGCAGATGCAGGCGCTCTCGCTCAAGGCCGCCCGGGCCGAGGTGCTGCGGGCCCGCTCCGAGCGCGGGGTCGATCCCGCGGCCGCCGATCAGGTCCTCCACCGGCTCGACCTCCAGACCGCCCTGCTCGACCAGCCCACGGGAATGCTCCCGCTCGTGCGCGAGCGGCCGGAGAACTGGCCGCAGCCGGGGGCCGCGGGGGGTGGCGCGGGCGCCGCGCGCGAGCAAGACTGAGGGCAGCACGAGCGCGCAGCCTCCGCAGCACCGGTCCAGAAGTTGAGCGGAATAGACTCAAGTCTGGCGCGTTGTACACGGAGAAGAGACTTATTCGCACGTCAGAAAGGAGTCCACCATGGACGCCAAGCTCACTTCGAAGTCGCAGGAGGCGATCTCGACGGCCGTCAAGGACGCGGTCGCCCGGGGCAACTCCCAGGTGGAGCCCGCCCACATCCTCGCCGCCCTGCTCAGCCAGAAGGACAGCATCGCCGCGGCCCTCGTCACGGCGCTGGGCGCCAAGCCCCAGGACATCGTCGACGAGGCCCAGCGGGTCATCGCCGGCCTGCCCGCCGCCTCGGGCTCGTCGGTGTCCCAGCCGCAGCTCTCGCGCTCCGCACTCGAACTCGTGAATAACGCGGAGAAGGAGATGGAGGCGCTGGGCGACCAGTACCTCTCCACCGAGCACCTGCTCATCGCCGCGGCCTCCGACACCGGCGAGGTGGGCCGCATCCTCAAGGCCGCCGGCGTCACCCGCGATGCCCTCCTGCAGGCGCTGCCGGAGGTCCGCGGCGGCAAGAAGGTCACGAGCGAGAACCCGGAGGACACCTTCCAGTCGCTCGAGAAGTTCGGCGTCGACCTCACGGAGCAGGCCCGTGAGGGCAAGCTCGATCCCGTGATCGGCCGCGACAAGGAGATCCGCCGCGTCGTGCAGGTGCTCTCGCGGCGCACGAAGAACAACCCGGTGCTCATCGGCGAGCCCGGCGTCGGCAAGACCGCGGTCGTCGAGGGCCTGGCGCGGCGCATCGTCGCGGGCGATGTGCCCGAGTCGCTGCGCAACAAGACGCTCATCAGCCTCGACATGTCCGCGATGGTCGCGGGCGCGAAGTACCGCGGCGAGTTCGAGGAGCGCCTCAAGGCCGTGCTCGAGGAGATCAAGGACTCCGACGGCCAGGTCATCACGTTCATCGACGAGATCCACACGGTCGTGGGCGCCGGCGCCACCGGCGATTCCGCCATGGACGCGGGCAACATGCTCAAGCCCATGCTGGCCCGCGGCGAGCTGCGGCTCGTGGGCGCCACAACGCTCGACGAGTACCGGGAGAACATCGAGAAGGACCCCGCCCTGGAGCGCCGCTTCCAGCAGGTCTACGTGGGCGAGCCGAGCGTCGAGGACACGGTCGCGATCCTGCGCGGGCTCAAGGAGCGCTACGAGGCCCACCACAAGGTGACGATCTCCGATGGCGCCCTCGTGGCGGCCGCCGCGCTGTCCAACCGCTACATCACCGGCCGCCAGCTGCCGGACAAGGCGATCGACCTCATCGACGAGGCCGCCTCGCGCCTGCGCATGGAGATCGACTCCGCGCCAGTGGAGATCGACGAGCTGCAGCGCTCGGTGGACCGCCTGAAGATGGAGGAGATGGCGCTCGCCAACGAGTCCGACGACGCCTCCCGCGAGCGCCTCGCGCACCTGCGCGAGGACCTGGCGAACAAGCAGGAGGAGCTCGCCGGCCTCAACGCGCAGTGGGAATCGCAGCGCGCGGGACTCAACCGCGTGGGCGAGCTGAAGAAGAAGCTCGACGACCTGCGCTCGCAGGCCGAGGCCGCGCGCCGCAACACGGATCTCGCGGAGGCCTCGCGCCTGCTCTACGGCGAGATCCCCGCTGTGGAGCGCGAGATCGCCGCCGCCGAGGCCGAGGAGCAGCCGGAGGACAAGGAGAAGGACAAGGACGCCAAGCCCATGGTGGGCGACCAGGTCACCGGCGATGACATCGCCGAGGTCGTCTCGTCCTGGACGGGCATCCCCGCGGGCAAGCTCCTGCAGGGCGAGCGGGAGAAGCTGCTCTACGCGGAGGAGTTCCTGGGCCGCCGGCTCATCGGCCAGCGCGATGCCGTGCACTCGGTGGCCGATGCGATCCGCCGCTCGCGGGCCGGGGTCTCCGATCCGGACCGCCCCACCGGCTCGTTCCTGTTCCTGGGCCCCACCGGCGTGGGAAAGACTGAGCTCGCGAAGTCGCTCGCGGAGTTCCTCTTCGACGACGAGCGCGCGCTCATCCGCATCGACATGAGCGAGTACGGCGAGAAGCACTCGGTCTCGCGCCTCGTGGGGGCGCCCCCCGGCTACGTGGGCTACGAGACCGGCGGCCAGCTCACCGAGGCCGTGCGCCGGCGCCCGTACTCCGTCATCCTCCTGGACGAGGTGGAGAAGGCCCATCCGGACATCTTCGACATCCTCCTCCAGGTGCTCGACGACGGCCGCCTGACCGACGGCCAGGGCCGGACGGTGGACTTCCGCAACACGATCCTCATCCTCACCTCGAACCTGGGCTCGCAGTTCATGGTCGATGCGTCCATGGACAAGGAGGAGAAGGAGCGGGCGGTCATGGACATCGTCCACCAGTCCTTCAAGCCGGAGTTCCTCAACCGGCTCGACGACATCGTCATGTTCGAGGCGCTCACGACGGAGGACCTCGCCCACATCGTGGACCTGCAGATCCAGTCCATGCAGAGCCGCCTGAGCGACCGGCGGATCACGCTGCGGGTCAGCCCGGCTGCCTCCGAGTGGCTGGCGATCGAGGGCTACGATCCCGCCTACGGCGCGCGCCCGCTTCGCCGCCTCGTCCAGCGCGAGGTGGGCGACCGGCTGGCCAAGGAGATCCTCTCCGGGGAGATCCACGACGGCGACACCGTGCTCGTCGACCACTCCGGCGGTGCCACGGACGTGGGCCTGAGCGTGACCGCCACGCGCGGGGAGGACAGCCAGGAGGGTGCGCAGTCCGACGACGGCGATGACGGGGTCGTCGACGCCGAGGTCGTCGACGACTGAGCCGAGCGCCCAGCGCAGGCCCAGCGCAGCGAGCGGCGGGGCGCCGATCGGAAGATCGGCGCCCCGCCGCTCGCTGAGTGCGGGCCGGCTCAGGAGGCCGGCAGCAGGTTCTCGTCGATCTTCTGGCCGTCGCCGCGGGTGACGAGGCAGACGATGGCGCGGCTCTCCGCGTTCTGCCAGCCGGCCTCGTTCGGGGCGCTGAACTGGCTGATGTAGTTGCCCCCGGCGGCCTTGGAACTGTCGACGGCGCCCTTGGCCTGCTTGCTGCAGAAGCTCGTGGCCTCCTGCTTGAGCGCCGAGGAGCCCGGGTAGGAGCTCGTCGCCAGGGGCTTGGACCCGTAGACCTGGCCGTAGTGGGGCTGCGTGCACTCGATGCGCTCCACCGTCTGCACGCTGCCGGGCTTCTCCGCGATGCAGTCGCCCACCTGGAGCGCGCCGAGCGCCACGGTGGCCCGGCCGGAGCCTCCCGCGCCCGAGGCGCCCTCGTCGGAGTCGCCGCCCTGCCCTGCGCTCGGGCCGGTCCCCGCCTGCGGCTCGTCACCGGACGGGCCGCTCAGGGCGCGCACCGCGGCGAGGCCGCCGCCGGCGACGAGGCCCAGGACGATGACGCCGGCGATGACGAGCATGGCGATGAGCCCGCCGCGGCGCCTGCGCGGGCCCGCGGGGGGCAGGCCCGCGGCGCCTCCGGGCGGGTAGGCGCCGTAGGGCTGCTGCTGATAGCCGCCCTGCTGCGGGTAGGAGCCCTGGTGGTAGCCGCCCTGCTGCTGGAAGCCGCTCTGCTGCTGAGAATGATCCTGCTGCTGAGAGGGATCCTGCCGGTAGGAGGGATCCTGGCGGTAGGAGGGCTGCGGCCCGGGGCCGGGCCCCTGTCCCGGAAAGCCCGGTGCCGCCGAGGCGGGCGGCGGGCCCTGCGGGTAGCGCGGCTGGCCGTCGGGGCGGGGAGGCTGGGTCATGCCCCGAGCCTACGGGGTGCGCCCGCGCGCGGGGAAGGCGGCGTCAGTCCGCGTAGTCGACGATGACCGGGGCGTGGTCGGAGGCGCCCTTGCCCTTGCGCTCCTCGCGATCGATCCGCGCATCGGCGACCCGCTCGGCCAGCGCCCGCGAGGCGAGCTGGAAATCGATCCGCATGCCCTGCTTCTTGGGGAAGCGCAGCTGCTGGTAGTCCCAGAACGTGTAGGCGCCCGGCGTGTGCGCGCGGGTGACCTCGGCAAGCCCCGCGTCGAGGAGCGCCTGGAATGCGTCGCGCTCCGGCTGCGAGACGTGCGTGGCGCCCTCGAACTCCGCCATGTCCCACACGTCCTCGTCGCGCGGGGCGACGTTGAAGTCCCCGCACAGCACCAGCCGGGCAGCGGCATCGGCCGCGAGCTCCGCGGCCACCGCCTCCCGCAGGCGGTCGAGCCACGCGAGCTTGTAGGCGTAGTGGGGGTGGTCGAGCTCCCGGCCGTTGGGCACGTAGAGCGAGTGGACCCGCACCCCGGCGCAGAGCGCGGAGATGGCCCGCGCCTCGGCGGCGTCGTCCTCGCCCCAGCCGGGCATGCCCTCGAAGCCGATCCGGGCGTCCGCGAGGCCCACGCGGGAGGCGATGGCGACGCCGTTCCACTGGTTGAGCCCGTGGAAGGCGACCTCGTAGCCGCGCGAGTCGAAGACCTCGCGGGGGAACTGGGAGTCCTTCGCCTTGAGCTCTTGGATGGCGAGCACGTCGACGTCCGAGCGGTCGAGGAAGGCCCCCACCCGCTCGGCTCGGGCTCGGATCGAGTTGACGTTCCAGGTAGCGATGCGCACGCTGCCGACTCTAGCGGACGGCGCCTCGCGCCCGCCTCGAGCGCGCGCCTACGCTGGGCCCATGGACACAGCCCCCAAGGACACAGAGCCCCTGGACACGGCCGCGCCGCGCGAGACGGCCCCGCGCGCGCTCATCACCGGTTCGACGAGCGGGATCGGCGCCGCATTCGCCGCGCAGCTCGCCCAGGAGGGCTATGACCTCGTGCTCGTCGCCCGCGGCGCTCAGCGGCTCGAGGCGCAGGCCGCGCAGCTGCGCGAGCGCTGGGGGATCGGCGCCTCGGCGGTGCCCGCCGACCTGGCGACCGAGGCGGGCATCGCCGCCGTCGCGGAGGTCATCGACGCCGAGCGGATCGACGTGCTCGTCAACAACGCGGGCTACGGGCTGGCGAGCTCCGCGCTCGAGACCCCGGTGGCCGAGCTCGCCGCGATGTCGACGGTGCTCCTGCGCGCCGTGCAGGTGCTCTCGTGGCATGCGGCCCGGCGGATGCTCGACCGCGGGCGCGGCGGCATCGTCACCGTCACCTCGCTGGCAGCGCTCACGACCATGGGGGAGTACGCGGCGGACAAGGCGGCCGCCACCGTCTTCACCGAGAGCCTCGCCGCGGAGCTCGCGGGCACCCCGGTCACCGCCACGGCGGTGCTGCCGGGCTTCGTCGCCACGCAGTTCCACGCGGCCATGGGCGCGCAGCGGCCCGCCTTCCCGCGGCTCGCGTGGCTGCGTCCCGAGCAGGTGGCGCGCGAGGCGCTGGCCGCCGCGCGCCGCGGGGCCGTGACCTGCGTGCCCGGCGCCCAGTACCGGGTCCTCGCGGCGGTTGCCCCGCTGGTGCCCCGGCCGCTCGTGCGCTGGGCCAGCGCCGGCTTCGGATTCGACCGCGCCGCGCGCGCCGCCCCGGTCTCATAAGCGGCAGGGGCGCCTGCTGCTCCGCGGTGCTCGCACGGGCAAGGGCGCCCTGTGCAATCCCCGCCCTGGCGGGCCGCAGGGAGCCCTGTCCGGCCGTCGGACGTGACGGAAACGTGACGCTGCAGACTTGTCCGATTATTGGGATGGGCCGCAGGATAGGGGCATCCGTCCGGTGGGGATCGGGCGGATAATGGGCGTATGGGGATGCGTCCAGGTACTCGAGGGGAGTGCCGCGAGGCCCGAGTGCAGCGTTCGCGCCGCTCGGGCCTCTTCCCATTCCCCCGCGCGCTGCCCGCAGGGGCCCCATAGGATTGGCCCATGGCTTCATCATCTCCCGCGCAGACCCGTGCCGCGCTGCTGGCCCTCATCGACGAACTCGCCGTGGTCCGTGGTGCGGTCACCCTGTCCTCCGGCAGGCAGGCCGACTACTACCTGGATCTGCGCCGCATCACCCTCGACCACCGCTCGGCCCCGCTCGTGGGCGACCTCGTCCTCGACGTGCTCGAAGAGGCGGGGCTGCTGGCCGAGGTCTCGGCCGTGGGGGGGCTGACGATGGGCGCCGATCCCGTCGGCACGGCCGCCATGCAGCGCTCCGTGCTGCGCGGCGCCCCCGTCGACGCCTTCGTCGTGCGCAAGGAGGCCAAGAAGCACGGCATGGGCCGCCGCGTCGAGGGCCCTGACGTCGCCGGGCGCAAGGTCGTCGCCGTCGAGGACACCTCGACGACCGGCGGCTCCGTCCTCACCGCCGTCCAGGCGCTGCGCGAGGCCGGGGCGGAGGTGGTGGCCGTCGTCGTCGTCATGGACCGCAGCACCGGCGCCAAGGAGCGCGTGGAGGCCGAGGGGATCCCCTACCTGGCCGCGCTCACCACGGCAGACCTCGGCCTGGACTGAGGCGGGCGCCCGGCCGCGCGCCGTTTCGCGGCGGCTGGGAGTCGCCCCAGAGTGCGCCGGTTGCGCGGGCCGGGATTGGACCAGGGGCCCCCCGCGCGACAGACTGGGAGGCGCGCTCAATCCGCTACGCGAAGGACGATCAGTGCTCGACATCTCCCATCTGACGGTGAAGTCCGGTTCGAAGACCTGGCTCGACGACGTCTCGCTGACCGCCGCCGCGCGCCGCATCACCGGCGTCGTGGGCCCCCGCGGCTCCGGCAAGACCGAGCTGGCCCGCGCCATCGTGGGCCTCATCGAGCCCGCCGCGGGCACGATCTCGCTCGAGGGCGAGGAGCTGGGCTTCGGCGATCGCCAGAACTTCGGCTACCTCCCGGCCGAGCGCGGCGGCTACCCGAACATGAAGGTCCTCGACCAGATCGTGTTCTTCGCCCGCCTCCACGGCATGACGATGGGCGCCGCCGAGCGCAACGCGATCACGCTGCTCGCGCGCCTTGACCTCTCCGACCGCGGCTACGCCCCGCTCTCGCAGCTCAGCGGCACCGAGGCCGCGCGCGTCGACATCGCCGCGCTGCTCGCCGCCGATCCGGATGTCGTCGTCCTCGACGAGCCGTTCGACGGCCTCGACGCCGTGAGCGCCGAGCTCGTCTTCGACCTGCTGCGCGACCACGCCGACTCCGGGGTGCCGGTCCTCTTCACCACGGACCGCTGGGAGCTCGCCCAGTCCGCCGCGGACGACTTCGCGATCCTCAGCCACGGCACGATCGCCGAGGCGGGCACCCTGGCCCAGCTGCAGCGCGGCGGGGTGGAGTGCCGGGCGGAGTTCGAATCGGGCGCGCGGGCCAAGAAGGCCGCCGCGCAGATTCCCAGCGCCCGCGCCGAGGGCGCGCACGTGGCGTTCCCGGCGGCCGATGCGGCCGCCGCCGCCGCGCTCATCGCACGCCAGTCCGGTGTGCTCAGCTTCGAAACCACAGGCCCTGACCTGGCAGAACTCTTCAAGGAGCGGGTGTAACTTGACCGACCGCACGAATGACAGCCAGCGCAAGCCCGGCCGTCCCAAGCGCTCGCAGGATCCCGCGGACATCGGCGCGGCCGGTCTGGGCCGGTCCGACGACACCGTCGTCGACGAGCCGGGTGTGCAGGCCGACGCGGCCGCCGACCGCGCGGCGGCCGATGGGCCCCATGACGAGGAGATCGAGATCGTCGAGTACTCGGAGGATGTGCCCTTCGAGCTGCGCGAGGAGGCGCCCGCTGCCGGCCGTGAGCCCAAGACGGGCCTCGTCGCCGAGTTCCGCGAGCTGAGCGGCCGACAGGCCGCCTGGCTCGTGTCGAACCGGGAGACGGGCGTCGTCTCCCGCAGCCCCCTGTTCTACGTGACCGCGCTCGTCATCGGCCTGGCCGTGATCGCCGGGCTCATCATCGGCGTGGGCCAGAAGTCCGACCCGCAGGGCGGTGACACCACGCTTGCGACCGTGGGCGCGGGCGACCAGGCCGCCATGATCGAGCAGCAGCTGGGCATCAAGGTCCAGGATGTGCAGTCGGTCGAGGAGGCGCAGAAGCTCGTGCGCGAGCACCGAGTGGACGCCGCCTACGTCTCCGATCCCACCGGCCAGGGCGAGGCCACGCTCATCGCGCTCAACTCCGAGCCCACGGCGGTGATGGAGAAGCTGCAGCCGAAGATGAACGTCACCTACCTCGAGCAGCCGGCCGTCAAGGCCGAGGTGGCCGTCCCGCTCGCCTGGGCGATGGGCGGGCTCGCCCTCGCTGCGATCCTCACGCTGGGCGCCGCCCTGTACGGCAACCTGCGCACCGAGCGCAGGAATCGGATCACCGAGATCCTCGCCGCCACGATCTCGCCGCGCGCCGCGGCGTGGGGGCGCGTGTGGGGCCTGACGGTGCTCAGCCTGGGCTACCTCGTCATCGCGGCGGGCGTTGCGCTGCTGGGGATGTCGATCATCGGCGAGACCGATCTCGCCGTGGCGATGCTGCCGGGCCTGGGCTGGTTCGCAGGCCTCTACCTGTGCACGGTCTTCCTGTCGCTGGCCCTCTTCCTGTGGGCCGGCACGCTGACCGGCAAGCGCGCGGCGCGCTTCCTCCTCGGGCTGACCGTCGTGCTCGCGGTGGCCGGAGTGCTCGTGCCCATGGTCTTCGCGAAGTCCGCCGAAGTGCTGCGCATCCTCTCCTACATTCCGTTCGCCTCCGCCGTGGCGATGCCGCTGCGCATCTTCGCGAACCAGGCGCAGTGGTGGGAGGCGCTCATCGCCGTGGCGATCGCGCTGGTCGCCGGGCTCATCGTCTTCGCCGCGGCCGCCGCGGCCTACCGGGCGAACCTGCTGCGCGGCACGGGTCGGGCGGGCAAGGCCGTGACCGCGAAGAAGGCGCGCAAGGCCAAGGCCGGCGACGCGAAGAACGGCGCTGCCAAGGCGGACGCGGCTCCCGCGGATGCCGCCGAGGACGAGAGCGCCACGGCGGAGGACGCGGACGCCAAGACCAAGACCAAGGCGAAGGCGAAGCCCAGTGCGGGCGGCACCTCGGCGGCCGCGAAGGGCGCGAAGCCCAGTGCCGCCGCGGACGAGTGACCGCAGCGCAACCCGGGACATCGGGCGCCTCCGCAGCCGCGGGGGCGCCCGATTCCGCTGCCGGGACCGGGGACGCCGCGCCGGTGGGCGTGGGGCCGTGGGAGGGCGCCTGGCCGGACGATGAGCGCTACGATCCGCAGCTGCTGGCGCACGGGGACCGCCGCAACGTGGTGGACGGCTACCGCTACTGGCGCCTCGAGGCGATCGTCGCGGACCTCGACACGCGGCGCCACGGTTTCCACGTGGCGGTGGAGAACTGGCAGCACGACTTCAACATCGGCTCCGTGGTGCGCACCGCCAACGCCTTCAACGCGGGCAGCGTGCACATCGTGGGCCGCAGGCGCTGGAACCGCCGCGGCGCCATGGTCACCGACCGCTACCAGCACCTCGAGCACCACGCGGACCTCGCGGGACTCGCCGACTGGTGCCGCGCCCGGGGCCTGCCGCTCATCGGCGTCGACAACTTCCCCGACTCCGTGCCCCTGGAGACGTACGCACTCCCGCGCGAGTGCGTGCTGCTCTTCGGCCAGGAGGGCCCGGGGCTGAGCCCCGAGGCCCATGCCGCCTGCACCGCCGTCCTGTCGATCGAGCAGTTCGGCTCGACCCGGTCCATGAACGCGGCCGCGGCGGCCGCGATCGCGATGCACGCCTGGGTGCGCCGCTGGGAGTTCGGGCAGGCGGCCTCCGGCTGAGAGGGCGGCGGCACTGTCGTTTTGCCGAGTTTCGGCATAGCGTGGAGCCCAGCACGGACCGTTTCCGCGCCGCGCCAGCGGCGCCGCACGTCACCAGGAGGGCCCTTCCCATGACAACCGCAGTCCCCGCAGCCGCGCGCCGGCCGGTCACGAAGCTGGCGGCAGGAGCGCTGCTGCTCCTGCTGGCCCTCGTGCTGACCGGGTGCGGGAAGTTCACCGGCGACCTCGACGTCGAAGCCGATGCCACGCTGAGCGGCAAGTACACGATCCTGTTCGACCGCTCGGTGATCGAGGCCTACGGGCAGTCGGCGGACACCTCCGCCGAGAAGCTGCGCCAGGAGGTCGCGAAGGACACGGTCAAGGGCCTCAAGGGCAAGGTCATCGAGGACGGGCAGTCGGTGGGGGTCGAGGTCACCATGGACCACGTCCAGCCCAGCGACATCGGCACGAGCGGCATCGCGCCGGAGATCCAGAAGAACGGCAACGCGCTGACGTTCCACATGAAGAACCCCCTGGCAGCGGCCGGCGGCATGGGCGGCGTCGGCTCCTCGTCGTCCGCCGGCGCGAGCATGGGCGGGGCGGTGAAGGACCAGATCGACGAGGCGAAGCTCAAGCTCTCCTTCCCCGGCAAGGTCGAGAGCGCGCCGGGTGCGGACGTCAGCGGGAAGTCCGCGACGTGGGACCTCAAGACGTTCGACGGCGACGAGCTCAGCGCGACGGCGAAGGCCTCGGGCTTCCCGTGGTGGATCCTCTTCCTCATCGGCGGCATCGTGCTCGTCGCGATCATCGCGCTCGTCGTCATCCTCATGATCGCCCGCGGGCGGAAGAAGAAGCGCGGCCAGGCCGCCGCCCCGGGCGCCTACGGCCCAGGTGCGGCCGGTGGCTACGGCGCACCCGCCGCCGGTGGGGGCTTCCCCGGCGCCCAGCAGTACGGCTCGCAGCCGGGCTACGGCCAGGGCGCCCAGCCCGGTGGCTACCCGCAGCAGCCGGGCGGCTATGGCCAGCAGGGCACGGGCCAGCCCGGTTATGGCGGCCAGGGCGCGCAGCCCGGCTACGGCCAGAACCCCGGCGCCCAGCCTGGCTATGGCAGCGCCCAGCCCGGCTACGGCCAGCAGCCGGGAGACCAAGGGTGGAACCAGGGCTGGAACCAGGGCGGCCAGGGCCCCTCGGGAGCCTGAGGCACCCGCCCAGCCGCCCCGCGATGCACGACGGCGCCGAGCCTGGCTCGGCGCCGTCGTGCTGTGCGGGCCTCAGTCGGCCACGCGCACGATCGTCTTGCCGAAGTTCCTGCCCTCGAGCATGCCGATGAACGTCTCCGGCGTGTGTTCGAAGCCGCCCGTGATGTCCTCGAGGTAGGTCACCTTGCCGTCGTGGACCCACTGGCCCATCTCCGTGAGGAACTGGCGCTCCATGCTCGCGACGAACTCGGTCTGGATGAAGCCGCGGATCGTGAGGCTCTTCGTGAGGATGAGGCCCATGAGCCGCTCGGCGGAGCCGGCAGGGCTGGGGTCGGCGGCTCCGTTGTAGGTGGCGACGAGGCCGCAGACGGGCACGCGGGCGTACGTGTTCAGACGCGGTTTGACGGCCTCCCAGACGGGTCCGCCCACGTTCTCGAAGTAGACGTCGATGCCGTCCGGCGCCGCGGCCTTGAGCGCCCCGCGCAGGTCGTCGCCGCGGTGGTCGAGGGCCGCGTCGAAGCCGAACTCGCGCAGCTGGGCGACCTTCCTCTCACCGCCGGCGATCCCGATTGTGCGCGCGCCCTTAATCTTCGCGATCTGCCCCACGGCCGAGCCCACGGGGCCGGTGGCAGCGGCCACGGCGACGGTCTCACCGGGCTGCGGGTCGCCGATGCGCAGGAGGCCCGAGTACGCAGTGAACCCGGGCATGCCCAGTACGCCCAGGGCCGTGGTGACGGGCAGGTAGTCCGGGTCGAGGACGCGCAGCTGATCCGCGGCCTGCACGCTGTAGGTCTGCCAGCCGCCGTAGGCCAGCACGATGTCGCCCTGGGCGACCGCGTCGGAGTTCGTCTCCACCACCTCGGCGACGGTGGCGCCCACCATGACCTGCCCGAGCTCGACGGGCTTGGCATAGGACTTCGCATCGCTCATCCGCCCGCGCATGTACGGGTCGAGCGAGAGGTAGAGGGTGCGCAGCAGCGCCTCGCCCTCGCCCGGAGTGGGCACCGGTGCCTCGTCCAGGGCGAAGTCGTCCGGGGTGGGCGCGCCCTCGGGGCGCTTGGCGAGCAGATAGCGCTGGTTCATCGTCATGGGGTACTCCTCGGAAGTCGGTTCGTGTGGCTGCGACCCTACGCGCATCGGCTGGCAGCGGGCTCCGCGGGGCAGGGCGCGGGCGCCCAGACACGGCAGCCGCCGCGCCGACACGGCAGGGGCCGCGGGGTTGGCTCCCCGCGGCCCCTGCCGCACCGCGCTCGGGTGAGCGCCGCTCAGTTCCTCACACGTCCATGGCGCTGGGCTCGATGAGCCCGCCGAGGGCCGCGAGCTCCTGCGTGACGCCGTCCTGGTCGTCGAACGTGCGCGGGATGACGGTCAGCCGCTTGGCGTAGTGGCCGATCGGGTACTCCATCGTCATGCCGATGCCGCCGTGGAGCTGGATGGACTCCTGGCTGATCTCGTGCGCGGCCTGGTCGATGACGAGCTTGGCGGCGAGGATGTCGCGGTGGCGGTCCTTGCCGGCCTCGGAGGCCGCCCCGTCGCCCTCGGCGCCGGTGATCGCGAGCTTGGCGTAGAGCGCCATGCTCTTCGCGCCCTCGAGCGTGGCGTAGGCATCCGCGGCGCGGTGCTGGAGCGCCTGGTTGCGGCCGATCGGCGCGCCGAACTGCTCGCGGGTCTTCAGGTAGTCCGCGGTCATCATGAGCGAGGCCTCCATCGCGCCCACGGCCTCGGCGGCCAGGGCCGCGTTGGCGGTGTCGATGACGGCCTGGATCGCCGCCGTCGCATCGCCGGAGCCCAGGCGCTGCGCCTGGGCGCCGTCGAACAGGACGCTGCCGGTGCGCAGGCCGTCGGCCTGGACGCGGGGGCTCACGGTCACGCCCCCGGCGCCGGCCTCGACGAGGAACAGGCCCACGCCGGAGTCGGTGGCCGCGGAGACGACGAAGAGGTCGGCGTCCGGGGCGCCCAGCACGGCGGTCTTCTCACCGGTGATGGTCGCACCCTCGCCGGACTCGGCGGCCTTCGTGGCCGGGGCGCTGAGCTCGTAGCGGCCGGCCGGCTCGTAGCCGGCGAAGGCCAGGAGCCTCTCGCCGGAGACGATGCCCGGGAGGATGTCCTTCTTCTGCGCATCGCTGCCAGCGGCGGCGACGAGGCCGCCGCCCAGCACGACGGTGGAGAGGTAGGGCTCGAGCACGAGTGCCTTGCCGAACTCCTCCATGACGACGGCGACCTCGGCGAAGCCCATGCCCGCGCCGTCGTACTCCTCCGCGAACGGCAGGCTGAGCAGGCCCAGCTCCGCGTACTGGTTCCACATGTCGCGGCTGAAGCCCTGCTCAGAGGCGAGCAGCGCATCGCGGGCCTCGGCGTTGTACTTGG
Organism: Brevibacterium rongguiense; assembly: GCF_009857845.1. GTDB lineage: Bacteria > Actinomycetota > Actinomycetes > Actinomycetales > Brevibacteriaceae > Brevibacterium > Brevibacterium rongguiense. The sequence goes on from NZ_WWEQ01000005.1 coordinate 15,569, forward strand.
TGCGCAGCAGCCGGCGGACGGTCGAGCCGAGCTCGCGCTGGACGTCGTTGAGTTCAAGATCCATGGTTCTCTCCTCAGTTCCTCAGAAGCTCACAGGCCCAGGATGGCCTTGCTGATGATGCCGCGCTGGATCTCCGAGGCGCCGCCGTAGATGCTGACCTTGCGGTAGTTGAAGTAGGTGCGCAGCGCGTCCACGGCCGCCGGGGGCAGGTCCGTGAAGCCGCCCGGCAGGCGGGCGTCGTCGACGAAGTCGAGGCCCTGGGGGCCCAGCACGTCGACGAGGAGCTCCGTGATGTCCTGCTGGAGCTGCGAGCCGCGCAGCTTGAGGACCGAGGAGCGGGGGTCCGGCTTCTCCGAGCCCGCCACCTGGGTGGAGAGCATGCGCAGCTGGGTGAACTCGAGCGCGGTGAGCTCCGCCTCGACCTTCGTCAGGCGCGCGGAGAACAGCGGATCGTCCAGCAGGGTGCCGCGGGCGGTCTTCGTCGTCGCGGCGTAGGCCTTGACGCGGGCCAGGTTGACCTTGGACTGGCCGATGCGGGCGATGCCGGTGCGCTCGTTGCCCAGCAGGAACTTCGCGTACGTCCAGCCCTTGTTCTCCTCGCCCACGAGGTTCTCCACGGGCACCTCGACGTTGTCGAAGAAGACCTCGTTGACCTCGTGGCCGCCGTCGATGAGCTCGATGGGGCGCACCGTGACGCCCGGGGACTTCATGTCGATGAGGAGGAACGAGATGCCCGCCTGCTTCTTCACGTCCGGGTCCGTGCGCACGAGCATGAAGATCCAGTCGCCGTACTGGCCCAGTGTCGTCCACGTCTTCTGGCCGTTGACGATGTAGTGATCGCCCTTCTTCACGGCCGTGGTCTTGAGCGAGGCGAGGTCCGAGCCGGCGTTGGGCTCGGAGAAGCCCTGCGACCACCAGATGTCGATGTTCGCGGTCTTGGGCAGGAACCGCTCCTTGATCTCCTGGCTGCCGAACGTCGCGATGACGGGGCCCACCATGGAGGCGTTGAACGGCAGGGGAGAGGGCACGTTGGCCAGCTGCATCTCCTCGAGCCAGATGTGGCGCTGCACCGGCGTCCAGTCCTGGCCGCCCCACTCGACGGGCCAGTTGGGCACGGCGTAGCCGTGCTTGTTGAGGATCTGCTGCGTCGTGACGATGTCGTCCTTCGACAGCTCCTGGCCGGTGGCGTTGCGGAACCGGATGTCCTCCGGGATCTCGGTGCGGTAGAACTCGCGCATCTTCTCCGCGAACTCGAGCTCTTCTGGGCTCAGCAGATTGTCCATGATCTCCCTCGATCGTTCGTTCAGTGAAGGGTTCATTCCGAGTGTAGAGCGTACGGGCGGTAAGGGGAAACAGCCGCGGCCCCGGCCTGCGCGCCCGTTCCCAGCGGCGCTCAGCCGGGCAGCTGGGACCGGGTGGGCAGGTCCGCTCCCGCCCGGGCAACGGTGAGGGCCGCGCACACGGTGGCCCGCCCGAGCGCCGCCGTGAACGCGCCCGCCGCCGAGGCGCCCGCCGGCTTCCGGAGCCCGCCGCCCCCCACTCCCAGCAGGCCGGCGTCGGCGAGGCCGGAGAGCAGCCCGGCCATGAACGAGTCCCCGGCGCCCACGGTGTCCGCGACCGCCACGGGCCGCGCCGGCAGCGCAGTGGGCTCACCGCCCGGCAGGCACGCGAGCGCCCCGCGGGCGCCCAGCGTGGCGATCGCCAGCACCGGGCCCCTGCCGGCCCAGTCGGCCAGCGCCCGGTCGACGGGCACGCCCGGGTAGAGGTGGGCGAGGTCCTCGTCGCTGGCCTTGACGACGTCGGCCAGTGCGACGATCTCCTCGCACCGCGCGCGGGCCGCCGCGCGGTCGGCCAGCAGGTCCGGGCGGATGTTCGGGTCGAAGCTGATGGAGGCTGCGTCCCTGCGGGCGCGCAGGAGCGCGAGCACCGCGTCGGCCCCCGGTGCGAGCTGGGCGGCCAGCGAGCCGGTGTGGAGGTGGTCGGCGGCCGGCGCTGCGACTGCGTCGAAGCGCCATTCGAGGTCGAACGCGTAGTCCGCGGCGCCGGCGGCATTCAGGCGGGCGTGCGCGGTCGAGGTCCGCGCGATCGCCCCGAGCGAGGCGCCCAGCCCCACGCCGCTTGCGGCCAGGTGCGCGGCGATGCGCTCGGCGCGGACATCGGCGCCGAGCGCGCACGCGAGCTCGACGCGGTGGCCCAGGCGCCCGAGCCCGAGCGCGACGTTGGCGGGGCTGCCCCCGGGGTGCTCGGCGCGCGCGCCGTCGGCGGTCTCGACGATGTCGATGAGCGCCTCGCCGATGACGAGGAAGCGGGGATCCATGGCCCGATTGTCCCCCGCCCCCGGCCCGGGGCGCCCGGCCGGGCTCACCGCGCGCCCGCCCGCGGCACCCACCGCATGAGCACGAGGCCGGCGGCCAGGACGAGCACGATCCCCAGCGCCCCGGCGCGCTGGAAGCCGAAGAGGGTGATGAACAGCGCGAAGCACGTGGGCCCCAGGAAGCTGACCGCGCGCCCGGTCGTCGCGTAGAGCCCGAAGTCCTCCCCGGCGCGCTCGGGCGGGGTGATGCGGGCCAGGTACGACCGGGAGGACGCGTTGACCGGCCCGACGAACAGGCACAGCCACATGGCGCACACCCAGAACAGCGCCTGGGAGTCGCCGAAGGCGATGGGCAGGCCGCCGGCGATGAGGCACACGAGGCCGGTGAGGATGACCGCACGCGGGCCGAACCGGTCGTCGAACCAGCCCGAGGCCAGGCAGCCCAGCCCGGCCACGAGGTTCGCCGCGACGCCCAAGTAGATGACCTGGGAGGCGGAGAACCCGTACGAGCCGGCCGCCAGCACGCCGGCCACGGAGAAGATCGTCGTGAGGCCGTCGCGGTAGACGGCCGCGGCGGCGAAGAACATGAGCGTGGGCCGGTCCTCGCGCCACAGGGCGACGATCCGCTCGACGACGAGCCGGAAGCTCTCCAGCCATGAGCCGAGCCCGGCACGCGAGCGGATCCGGGCCCCCGCCTCGGGCGCGGTGGGCGCGCTGCGGTCCCTGGGGGCCAGGAAGACGATGGGCAGCGCGAAGAGCAGGAACCACGCACCGGAGGCCGCGGCGACGATCCGGTAGCGCAGCCCGCCGGCGTCCACCGCGCCGAAGAGCCCCACCTCCGGGCGGATGAAGGCGAAGAGGGCGAACACGAGCATCGCCAGGCCGCCCAGGTAGCCCAGGCCCCAGCCCAGCCCGGAGATCCGGCCGGTGTTGGCGGGGGTGGCGATGCGGGTGAGCAGGCCGTTGTAGGAGACCTCCGCGAGGGTGTAGAAGATGCTCGCCGCGCCCAGCAGGACGAGGCCGGGCCACAGGAAGGCCGGCTCGTCGCGGATGAAGAACATGCACAGCACGCACGCCACGACGAGGCCCGTGTTGATGGCCAGCCAGCGGCGGTGATGGCCGCCGGCGTCCGCCCGAGTGCCCGCCGCCGGGGCCACGATGGCCACGAGTGCGCCGGCGATCCCCATCGTCCAGCCCAGCTGGGCGGCCCCGGCGTCCTTGTCCGCCGCGACCGCGGAGGTGAGGTAGGGCGCGAAGACGAACGTGACGACGACCGCGGAGTACGCGGAGCCGCCCCAGTCCCACAGCGCCCACGCCATGATGGTGCGCCGGCGGGTGCGCGGCAGTGCGGACGCCTCTGTCATAGGGGCACTCTATGGGCTCGCGCGGGCTGGCGCGCCACCAGCGGTGATGGAAGTATGGGAGGCACGAACCCCGCGCCCGCCGCGCGGCGGACCCAAGCGCCGCGCAGCCGGGGGCCACAGGCCGTCGAAGGAGAGCCATGCCCGTCGCAAGCCCGGAGCAGTACGCCCAGATGATCGACCGCGCCAAGGAGCGCGGCTTCGCCTACCCCGCCATCAACGTGACCTCGTCCCAGACGATCAACGCGGCCCTGCGCGGCTTCGCCGAGGCCGGCTCGGACGGCATCCTCCAGCTCTCGTTCGGCGGCGCCGAATATGCCTCCGGCTCCACCGTCAAGGACCGCATCACCGGGTCCGTGGCGCTGGCCGAATTCGCCCGCACGGTCGCGCAGAACTACCCCGTCACGGTGGGGCTGCACACCGACCACGCGCAGCAGGACAAGGTCGAGGACTGGGTCAAGCCCCTCATCGCGCTCAGCCGCGAGCGCGTGGAGCGCGGCGAGGACCCGCTGTTCAACTCGCACATGTGGGACGGCTCCGCGATCGAGGTGCCGGCGAACCTCGACATCGCCGCCGAGCTCCTCGAGCTCACCCACGCCGCCAAGCAGATCCTCGAGATCGAGGTGGGCGCCGTGGGCGGCGAGGAGGACGGCGTCACCGGCGAGATCAACGACAAGCTCTACACGACCGCGGCCGACGGCCTGGCGACGGTGGAGAAGCTGGGCCTGGGGGAGAAGGGCCGCTACATGACGGCCCTGACGTTCGGCAACGTCCACGGCTCCTACAAGCCGGGCCACGTGAAGCTGCGCCCGGAGATCCTCCAGGAGATCCAGGACGAGGTGGGCGCGAAGGTGGGCCGCGAGCGCCCGTTCGACCTCGTCTTCCACGGCGGCTCCGGTTCGACGGCCGACGAGATCGCGGCGGCCGTGTCCTACGGCGTCATCAAGATGAACATCGACACGGACACGCAGTACGCGTTCACCCGCCCCGTGGCCGACCACATGTTCCGCGACTACGACGGGGTCCTCAAGGTCGACGGCGAGGTGGGCAACAAGAAGGCCTACGACCCGCGCGCCTGGGGCAAGGCCGCCGAGGCGGGCATGGCCCAGCGCATCGTCGAGGCCTGCCAGCGCCTGGGCTCCGCGGGCCAGAGCGAGGGCTGAGCCGAGGCCGGAGCGGGGGCCGGCCCGCGCCTCGGCGGCGGGGTGGCCCCCGTCGCCGGGGTGGTTCCGTAGTCGAGTCGGCCCCCGGAGCCGGGTGGGCCGGGCACCCGGCTCCGGGGCGGGCCGGGGCACCCGTCCGGATTTGTGTGTCGATTCGGTCTCGATGTCCGGTCCCGCGCACGAGGGATAGGTCACACGCTGTGAGCTGGCTTAATCTTTCCTCCATTACCGCGCACGCTCCCGCAGCGCACGGACGAAAGCGAGTCACCCCCACCATGGCACTCAAGCCCACCATCGTCGCCGCAGCCGCGGCCCTGAGCGCGACGGCCCTCGTGCTGTCGGGCTGCTCGTCCTCGACCACGCAGAAGGACGGCGACTCCGGCTCCGGCGGGCCGCTGACCGTCGGCACGACGGACAAGGTCACCTCCCTCGACCCGGCCGGCTCGTATGACAACGGATCGTTCCTCGTCATGCAGCAGGTCTTCCCCTTCCTCACCTCCTACAAGCCGGGCACCGCGGAGACGCAGCCGGACATCGCGGAGAGCGCGGACTTCACCAACCCCACGACCTACGAGGTCAAGCTCAAGAAGGACCTGAAGTTCGCCAACGGCCACGAGCTGACCTCGTCGGACGTGAAGTTCAGCTTCGACCGGCAGAAGAAGATCGCCGACCCCAACGGCCCCTCCTCGCTGCTGGGCTCGCTGAAGTCCGTGAAGACCCCGGATGACCAGACCGTCCAGTTCGAGCTCAGCCGCCCGAACGACCAGACGTTCCCGCTCGTGCTCGCCGGCCCGGCCGGGCCCATCGTCGACGAGGAGGCGTTCTCCCCGACGAAGGTGACGAAGGACGACGAGATCGTCAAGGCCGAGGCGTTCGGCGGGCCGTACCAGATCGACTCGTACGACCTCAACAAGCTCGTCTCCTACGCCGCGAACCCGGACTACAAGGGACCGCTGGAGAAGGCGAAGACGGACAGCGTCCAGATGAAGTACTACTCGGACGCCAACAACATGAAGCTCGACCTGCAGCAGGGCTCGATCGACGTGGCCTGGCGCTCCCTGTCCGCCACGGACATCGAGGACCTCGGCAAGGACGACAAGCTCTCCGTGCACAAGGGCCCCGGCGGCGAGATCCGCTACATCGTCTTCAACTTCGACACGATGCCCTACGGCGCCAAGTCCAGCTCCCCGGACCCCAAGAAGGCGCTGGCGATCCGCCAGGCGATGGCGGACTCCGTGGACCGCTCGGCGATCGCCAAGGACGTCTACAAGGACACGTACACCCCGCTCTACAGCTTCGTCCCGGACGGCCTGCCCGGTGCCAACCAGGCGCTCAAGGGCGCCTACGGCAACGGCGACGGCGGTGCCGATGCGGAGAAGGCGAAGAAGGCCCTCGAGGACGCCGGCGTCACCGCGCCCGTCGACATCAAGCTGCAGTACAACCCGGACCACTACGGCCCGTCCTCCGGCGATGAGTACGCGAAGGTCAAGGACCAGCTGGAGAAGACCGGCCTGTTCAAGGTGGACCTGCAGTCCACCGAGTGGGTGCAGTACTCGAAGGACCGCACCGCGGACAACTACCCGGTCTACCAGCTGGGCTGGTTCCCGGACTACTCGGACGCGGACAACTACCTGGTGCCGTTCTTCTACGACACGAAGGACACCCAGAGCTTCCTCGCCAACCACTTCCGCGACGAGAAGATCAACAAGCAGCTGACCGACCAGGCGTCGATCGCGGACTCCGGCAAGCGCGAGCAGGCGCTGGGCACGATCCAGGACGAGCTGGCCAAGCAGCTGCCCACCCTGCCGCTGCTCCAGGGCAACCAGATCGCGATCGCGAACAAGGACGTCCAGGGCATCGACGAGACCCTCGACCCCTCGTTCCAGTTCCGCCTGGCGATGCTGAGCAAGTGATGCCCACTCCCAGCGCCGCACGGCGCTGAGCGGGCCGGGGCCCGGAGGACACCCCTCCGGGCCCCGCTCCGTGCCCCGGCCGCCGACGGCCCCCACCAGGCCGCCCGCCGGCAGGCCGCCCACCTGGCAGCCGCCACCGGCAGGCCGCCCACCAGCAGATTGCGACGGTATGACAGCAAGCGTCGAGGTCCCCGAGCTCGCGGCGGGACCCGTGAAGAAGAGCCCCAGATCCCCCTCCGGGCTGGGCCGCTACATCCTCGTCCGGTTCCTCCTCATCATCCCCACGGTGTGGATCCTCACCACCCTCGTGTTCTTCCTCATGCGGATCACGGGCGACCCCATCACGGCCTCCCAGGGCGGCCGGCTCACGCAGGACCAGCTCGCCCAGCGCGTGCACGACGCGGGCTACGACCGGCCGCTGATCGTCCAGTACTTCGAGTACATGGGCCGGCTGCTCACCGGCGACTTCGGCACCACGGTCTCCGACCACCAGCAGGTGACGAAGGTGCTGGCGGACTACGGCAGCGCCACCCTCGAGCTCGTGCTCTTCTCCCTGGTCGTCGCGTTCGCGGTGGGCATCCCGTTCGGCATGGTCGCCGCGAAGTTCCGCGACCGCTGGCCCGATGCGGTGCTGCGCATCCTCGCGATCCTCGCCTACGCCACGCCCGTGTTCTTCATCGGCCTGCTGCTCAAGCTCGTCTTCGGCATCCTGTGGCCCATCCTGCCGGTGGCCGGCCGTGCGAACACCGCCACCGAGCTGCTGCTGGGCGGCGTCATCAACCCCACGCACCTCTACCTGCTGGACTCGCTGCGGATCGGCAGCATGTCCGCCGCCGGCGACGTGCTGCGCCACGCGGTGCTGCCCGCGATCGCGCTGGGGCTCATCACGGCCGGCACGTTCCTGCGGCTCGTGCGCACCAACCTCATCGGCACGCTGGGCTCGCAGTACGTCGAATCCGCCCGCTCCCGCGGCGTCTCCGAGTTCCGGCTCGTCACGAAGCACGCCTACCGCCCGGCCCTCATCCCCATCATCACGGTCATGGGCATGCAGATCGCGCTGTCGCTGGCCGGGGCCGTGCTCACGGAGACGACGTTCGAGTGGAAGGGGCTGGGCTTCCAGCTCTACCAGTACATCCAGGCGCGCGACTTCGTGGCGGTGCAGGGCATCGTCGTCATGCTCGCCGTCATCGTGGCGGTGACGAACTTCATCGTCGACATCATCGTCGCCTTCATCGACCCGCGAGTGAGGTACTGATGAGCACCGCTGCCCCCGTCCAGCCCACCGGCCCAGGCGCCGCGGGCCCCGCGCCGCTGCCCGGTGCGGCCAAGCGCGCAGGCGAGTCCCCGCTGCGCCGCCTGCCGATCGTCCGCCACGTCCGCCAGGCCGTGGGCCTGCAGCGCGGCATGCTGCTGGGCGGCCTCGTGATCTGCGCGCTCATCCTCCTGTGCGCCCTCTTCGCCCCGCTCATCGCCCCCTACGGGTTCGCGCAGATGAATGACGCGAACGGGGACTTCGGCACCCAGCAGGCGCCCAGCGCCGCCCACCTCTGGGGCACCACGGTGGGCGGCTTCGACGTCTTCTCCCGCGTGGTGTGGGGCACCCGGACGGCCGTGTTCGTCATCGTCGTGGCCGTGACGATCTCGCTCATCATCGGCGTCGTCCTGGGGCTCGTGTCCGGGTACCTGGGCGGCTGGCTCGACCGGATCCTCGTGGTGGTCGCGGACGCGATCTACGCGTTCCCCTCGCTGCTGCTGGCCATCGTCATGACGATCGTCATCTCCGGCGGGCAGTCGAAGGTGGTGGGCGGCGTCATGGCCGCGGCGATCTCGATCACGGTCGTGTTCGTCCCGCAGTACTTCCGCGTCGTGCGGGCGGAGGCGGTGCGCCTGAAGGCGGAGCCCTTCGTGGAGTCCGCGCAGGTGATCGGCGTGTCCAAGCCGCGCATCATCGCCCGCCACATCTACCGCAACGCCACCCGCAACATCCCGCTCATCTTCACCCTCAACGCCTCGGAGGCGATCCTCACGCTCGCGGCCCTGGGCTTCCTGGGCTTCGGCATCGAGCCCACGTCCGCAGCCGAATGGGGCTTCGACCTCAACAAGGCGCTGTCCGACGTGACCTCCGGGATCTGGTGGACGGCCCTGTTCCCGGGTCTGGCGATCGTGCTCACCGTCCTCGGCATCACGCTCGTGGGCGAGTCGATGAACGACCTCAACGATCCGCGCCTGCGGCTGCGCAAGAAGCCGCGCCGCTCCCGCCGTGCCCGGGCCCAGCGCGCCCGGACCGGCCGCACCGCAGCGAAGGAGGCCTGAGATGGCAGAAGAGAAGTCAGCCGCACAGCAGGCGCCCCTGCTCACCATCGACGACCTCGACGTCACCTTCTCCACGGACGCGGGCGAGGTCCATGCGGTCAACGACCTGAGCATCGCGGTCTCGCCGGGCGAGGTGCTCGCGATCGTGGGGGAGTCCGGCTCCGGCAAGTCCGTGACGGCCCGCTCGATCCTGGGCCTGCTGCCGGACACCGCGGTGGTCGACGGGGCCGTCGTGCTCGCGGGCGGCTCGGTGCTCACCGCGGGGCCGGCGGCCCTGCGCCGGCTGCGCGGTTCGGATGCCGCGATGGTCTTCCAGGAGCCCTCCACCGCACTGAACCCGGTCTACACCGTGGGCTGGCAGATCGCGGAGGGCCTGCGCGCCCACAATCCCAAGCTGGGCCGCAAGGAGCTGCGGGCGCGCGCCGTCGAGGCGATGGAGAAGGTGGGCATCCCCGACGCCGCCGAGCGCTACGACTACTACCCCCACCAGTTCTCCGGGGGCCAGAAGCAGCGCATCGTCATCGCCATGGCACTCGCCCTGGGCGCCAAGCTCATCGTGGCCGACGAGCCCACGACCGCGCTCGACGTCACCGTGCAGGCGGAGATCCTCGACCTGCTGCGCGAGCTGCGCGACGACTTCGACACCGCGATCGTGCTCATCACGCACAACATGGGCGTCGTCGCCGACCTCGCCGACCGCGTGGCCGTCATGTACCGCGGCGACCTCGTGGAGACGGCAGGGGTGCGCGACCTGTTCGCCAGCCCGCGCCACGAGTACACCCGCAGCCTGCTCGCCGCGGTCCCGCGCCTGGCGAGCGCGGACATCGCCTCCACCACCGCCCCTGCCACCACCGCGCCCGAGGCGCGGGTCCAGACCGCACCCGAGGCGCCCGCCGAGCCCGCGCGCCCCGATGCCGCACCGCTCGTCGTCGCCGAGGGCCTCGAGATCGTCTACCCCGGCGGCTTCGGCAAGAAGGACTTCCAGGCGGTGGGCGGCGTGAGCTTCGACATCCGCCCGGGCGAGGTCTACGGCCTCGTGGGCGAATCGGGTTCGGGCAAGACGACGATCGGGCGCGCGATCGCGGGCCTCACGCGCGCCACCGGCGGCTCGCTGCGCGTCTTCGACCACGAGATGGTCGGGTTCAAGGAGAGGGGCTTCCGGCCCCTGCGCAAGCGGATCGGCTTCGTCTTCCAGGACCCCGCTGCCTCGTTCAACCCGCACCTGTCGATCGGCGAGTGCATCGCCGAGCCACTGGCCGTTCACCGGGCGGACATCTCCGCCGCCGACCGCCGGCGCAAGGTCGATGAGCTCCTCGACGCCGTCCAGCTGCCCGGCGACTACGCCGCGCGCTACCCTCATGAGCTGTCCGGCGGCCAGCGCCAGCGCGCCTCCCTGGCCCGCGGCATCAGCCTGGATCCGGAGCTGCTCGTGGCCGACGAGCCCACGTCCGCGCTCGACGTCTCCGTGCAGGCGCGCGTGCTCGACCTGTTCCGGGAGCTCCAGGAGCGCTTCCACTACGCGGCCCTCTTCATCAGCCACGACCTGGCGGTCGTCGACATGCTCTCCGACCGGATCGGCGTGCTCTACCGCGGCGAGCTGCTGGAGTCCGGGACGGGCCCGCAGGTGCTCGGCAGCCCCCGGCACGACTACACCCGCCGGCTCATCGCCTCGCTGCCGGTCCCGGACCCGGTCGAGCAGGCGGCCCGGCGCGAGGTCGCCCGGGAACTGCGCGCCGGCGCGCGCTAAGCGGCTGCGGGCCGGCGCACGCTAGGCGCCGGCCGGTTCGCCCGGCGCGCCCACGATCATCCGCAGCGCCGCGTCGATCTCGTCCGCGGCGCGGGCCGCCTCCTCCCAGCCCAGCCGGTAGGGGTCGGCGATGTCGTCGTCGGCCGTGCCGGTGATCGCCGGCCGGCCCGCGGCGCCGCGCAGGACCTCGAGGCTGGGCGCCTCCCAGGGTGCCACCGCGCCCGCCGCCGCGAGGCGCGCGTAGGGCTTGAGCACGACGGTCCTGCCCGCTGCCTCGGGAAACGCGCCCGTGATGAGGTCGAAGTGGGACCGGGTGAGGCCCACGAGCAGCCGAGCCCGCGCGGCGATCCCCTCGTCGAGGAGCCGGCCAGCGAAGCCCGCGGGGTCGCCGCCGAGCCGCGTGAGCTGCGCGGCCATGCCGGGGTCCATGGGCTGTCCGACGATCGTGTGGGTGCCCGCCGAGGAGAACGCCGTGGACGGGTCCAGGTGCGCGGCGAGCCGTTCCGCCAGCGGCGAGCGGCACGTGTTGCCCGTGCAGACGAAGACCACGGCGGAGGCGTCGGCGCTGGCGGGAGTGGCGGTGCTGGCGCGGTGAGTGCTCATGGCGCGATTCTCCCAGCCCCGCCCTCGCGCGCAGGCGTGGCGGTACGTTGGGAGCAGGCAGAGGGGAGAGCGCGATGGCGGAGACTACTGACGCGATGGCCGAGAGCACTGATGCGCGCGGCGGCATCGTCATCGTGGGCGGGGGAGCCGCCGGAACGGCGTGCGCCCAGGCCCTGAGCGCGGCGGGCGGGCGCGCCGTGCTCATCGACGCGCGCCCGGAGCCCGCGGAGCTGCCGCCACTGTCGAAGTCTTTGTTCGCAGACGACCTCGACCTCCGGCCCCACCCCCGCGAGCTGCCCGGCATCGAGGCGCTTGCGGGGACCGTGGAGCGCATCGCCGAGGACGCCGTGCACCTCGCCGACGGCACCGCCGTTCCCTACGGCACGCTCGTGCTCGCGACGGGGCTGCGGCCCCGCCCGGCCCCGCCCGCGCTGCGCGGCGCGCACCTGGTCTCCGACGCCGAGGCCGCCCGCGGCCTCCGCGCACAGGCGCCCGGGCGCGAACTCGGCATCCTGGGCTCCGGCTTCCTGGCGCTCGAGGCTGCCCGCGGCGCCGCGGATGCCGGGCTGACCCCCACCGTGCACCTGCGCGGCGCCCTCCCGCTGCCGGGGCTGCACCCGCACACCGCCCGCGCCGTACGCGACCTCCACGCCGCGGCCGGTGTGCGCTTCGCGCCCTACGATCCGGAGCCGGCCCCGGCCGCACACCCGCTGTGGCTGGCGGCGGTGGGCGCGGAGCCGGCGCTGCCCCCGCTGCCCCAGGGGTGGCAGTCCGATGTTCGCGGCTTCGCCGAAGTGGACGCCTGGCTGCGCATCATTGGCGCGGGCGGGCGCGCGTACGCGATCGGCGATGCCGCGCACGTGCTGCGCGGCCCCATGGCCGGCTATCCGCCCACGGCAGCCGAGTCCGTGGCACTGTCCCAGGGCGCCTGGCTGGGTGCACGGCTGGCCGACCCGCGCCTCGGCGGCGGTGACGAGCCAGGCCCCGACGAGCCTGGTGCTGGCGAGGCCGTGGCCGCCTGGACCGACGTGCCCTGGCACTGGTCATTCCAGGGGCCCGTGCGCGTGTTCACCGCGGGGATGCCGGCCAGCTCCGCGGACCCGGACGCGGTGATCGTCGGCGACCTTTCGGTGGGACGGGGGCAGGCGCTGCTCTTCGAGTCCCGGGGCGACGACGCCGAGCTCGTAGGCGCGGAGACGCTCGGACCGCCGCCGGCGCACACCGCGGCGCGCCGGGTGCTCGCCGCCCGCCTCGAGGGCGGTGCGGGAGAGGGCCGGGCGCAGCTCACCCGCGGGGAGGCGGCACGGGAGGGGTTCGACCTGCGCCAGTGGGCCAGGGCGCACCGAGGCTAGGGCGTCTGCGGCCCCGCGCGGCCCGCGTCGCATAGGATTGCCGTGTCCACGGCACCGACCGGAAGTATTCTTGCGTTCATGACTCTGTCCGAAATCGCAGCCCAGAACAATCTGGGCCGAGTCGGAGCCAGGCCTCCCCTCCTCGCCTACCTCAAACAGGTCTGGCAGCGCCGGGACTTCACCTTCCTGCTGGCGCGCTACCGCATCCAGAGCGAGAACGAGCGCAACCGGCTGGGGATGCTGTGGGTGCTCCTGCGCCCCACGCTCTCCGCCGGGGTCTACGCCCTGGTGTTCGGCCTGGTGCTGGCGGGCGCGCGGCCGCATAACTTCGTGCCCTTCGTTGTGGTGGGCGTCTTCTGCATGGAGTTCTTCAACACCTCGATGAACGCAGGCGCCAAGTCGATCGTGACGAACGCCTCGCTCGTCCAGTCGCTGCCGTTCCCGCGCATGGTGCTGCCGATCGCGACCGTCACGCAGAACCTCCTGAACTTCCTGCCCACGCTCGTGCTCATGATCGTCATCACGCTGTTCGGCGGGGCGCGGCCCTCGCTCGAGTGGCTGCTGCTCATCCCCATGGTCATCCTGTTCTGGATCTTCAACCAGGGCGTGGGGCTCATCTTCGCCCGCCTCACCGTGCACTTCCGCGACCTCAGCCAGTTCATCCCCTTCATCTCGCGGATGGTCTTCTACACCTCCGGCGTGTTCTTCGATCCGCACAGGATGGTGGAGAACTACCCGACGATCCGCGGCATCATCGACTGGCACCCCCTCATCGAGGTCCTCACGATCGCCCGCGGGCTGCTGCTGCCGGGCTACACCGTGCCCGTGGACTACTGGTGGAAGCTCGCGATCTGGGCCGTCGTCCTCATCGTCGCGGGCATCGTGTACTTCTGGCAGGCCGAGGAGCGCTATGGCCGAGACAGCTGAGCCCGCCCGCTCCGCGGAGACGGGCCCGGAGGAGACCGGCCCTGCGGTCGAGGACCATCCCAACCGGCCCGCGGAGAGCCAGCCCGTCGTCGTCTGCGACGACGTCCACATCGAGTTCAAGACGCTGGCCACCGGCAAGCGCGTCAACGGCGGCACCGCGAAGGGCCTGCTCCAGCGCAAGCGCACGATGAAGTCGGTGCACGCCCTCAAGGGCGTCTCGTTCGTCGCCCGTGCCAACGAGTCGATCGGCATCATCGGCACGAACGGCTCCGGCAAGTCCACGCTCATGAAGACCATCACGGGCCTCATCCCGCCCACCCGCGGCGCCGTGTTCGCCACGAGCCGGCCCAACCTGCTGGGCGTGGGAGCCGCGCTCATCAACGACCTCTCCGGCAGCCAGAACATCATCCTGGGCGGCCTGGCCATGGGCATGACCCGGACGGAGATCGAGGCGAAGTACGACGAGATCGTCGAGTTCACGGGCCTCAAGGACTTCATCGACATGCCCATGCGCACGTACTCCTCCGGGATGTCCGCGCGCCTGAAGTTCGCGATCGCCACCGCCAAGGACTACGAGATCCTCATCGTCGACGAGGCGCTGTCCGTGGGCGACCGCGAGTTCCAGAAGAAGTCCGAGGCGCGCATCCGCGGCATCCGCGAGAAGGCGGGCACCGTCTTCCTCGTCTCCCACTCGATGCGCTCGATCCGCGACACGTGCAACCGCACGATCTGGATCGAGAAGGGCGACATGCGCGCCGACGGCGCCACCGACGACGTCGTCGACGAATACGAGAAGCACAAGTGAGCCGGTCCGAGACCCGGGTTGAGAGCCGGTCTGAGAGCCGGTCCCGGCGGCGGTCGGGCAGTGCGCTGGCCCCCGAGGCGCTGCCGGAGCTGGCGGCCCTGCCCGGGGTCTCGTTCATCATGCCGGTGCTCAACGAGGAGGACAGCCTCTCCGCCGCCGTCGCGACGATCCTCGCGCAGGACTACGAGGGCCAGCGCGAGGTGGTCCTCGCACTGGGCCCCTCCGAGGACGGCACGAACGAGATCGCCCGCGCGCTGGCCGCCGACGACCCGCGCATTGTCGTGGTCGACAACCCGGCGGGCGACACGCCCACCGGGCTCAACCTCGCCGTGGCCCGCACCCGCCACCCCGTCATCATCCGCGTGGACGCCCACTCCGAGCTCACCCCCGACTATGCCGCCGCCGGCGTCGAGGTGCTGCGCACCACCCGCGCCGCCAATGTCGGCGGGCTCATGGTGGCCCGGGGCCGGACCCCGTTCCAGCGCGCGGCGGCCCGCGCCTACATGTCGCCCGTGGGCCTGGGCGGGCCGGCCTACCACTCCGGGGACGCCGCCCAGGAGGCCGAGAGCGCCTACCTGGGCGTCTTCCGCCGCGAGGTCTTCGACGAGCTGGGCGGGTTCGACCCCACGCTGCGCCGCGGCCAGGACTGGGAGCTCAACCTGCGCATCCGCGAGGCCGGCGGGCGCATCTGGTTCGACCCGCACCTGCAGGTCACCTACTGGCCGCGCACCAGCTGGAAGAAGATCGCCCAGCAGTTCCGCGCCACCGGCATCTGGCGCGCCGAGCTCATCCGCCGCCACGGTGCGAAGAACTCCCTGCGCTACTTCGCCCCGCCCCTGCTGGTGCTCGGGCTCGCCGCCGCCGGGCTCGAGGCGCTCGCCCAGCTCAGCGGCACCACCCGCCGCTGGCCGAAGTTCCTGCGCCGCTTCACCTCGCTCGTCTATGTCGCGCCGGCCGGCTACGTGCTGGGCCTGCTCGCCGAGGTCGCGCGGGCCCGGGACCTCGGCCTGCGGGAGCGCGCGTGGTACCTCGCGATCCTGCCCACCATGCACCTGTGCTGGGGAGCGGGCTTCCTGCGCGGGCTGCTGCGGGGCGCCGGCACCACGGCGGACCGCAGCCGATGAGCCGCCGGAGCTTCAACGCCCCGCTGCTCGCGGGAGCGATCGCCGTGGTGGCGGTGATCGCGGTGGTGGCGTGGAGCCTGCTGGCGCCCAAGCAGCGGCTGACCGTCGACAGCCTGCAGCACCCCGCCGTGGCCGCGCTGGGCGCCGGCTCCGATGTCTACCCCGCGAACTCCAAGGAGGCGATCGGGGAGAACGTGAAGTTCGGCTACCTCCCGGCCGTGGACACGGCCCTCGACGCGGATGGCACGGTGGTCCTCGCCGACGCCCGGACCGCGCAGCGGGCGCTCGGCCTTGCCAAGCCGCTCGACCAGACCTCGACCGCCGACTTCCAGCGCGCCTCGGTGCCCGGGCCGAAGGACGGCAGCGGCTCCGGGACGCCCATGACCTGGGAGGCCGCCCTGGACGAGTACGGCGACGACACGGTCTTCGTGCCCCAGGTCGACGACGCCCGCACCCTCGACGCGGTGGCCGGCGCGGTGGAGGGCCACGGCGCCAAAGACTCCGTCATCATCCGCTCGGCGGAGGTCTCCGTGCTCAAGGCCGCCGCGAACAAGGGCCTCGCCGGCCTCTACACGGGCCCGGCCGCGGTGGGTGCGCAGCGCCTGCACGCGGAGGGCATCACGATGGCCGCCGTCGCCCACGATGCGAAGGACCTGGACGCGTGGCTGCACTCGGACGTCTCCGTGTGGGTCACGGGCGCCGGGTCGAAGGACGAGCTCAGCGGGCTCGCCGACCGCGGGGTCGTGGGCGCCCTGACCGCGAACCCCTACGCCGTGGCGCCGGCGGCTGTGCAGACCGGCTGAGCCCACGCCTGCCCGGCGGGCTATCGTTCCAGGCAGACACCCGCGACGGGACCCGCGACGGGGCCCATGACAGGAAGGACGACCATGAGCCAGAGCATCGGCGGACCCCAGCGCATCGGCAACCTCGACGCGAGCCAGCTGGGCCCCCAGCCCACGTACCTGCCCGCCGACCATCCCGATGTGGAGGCGCGGCGGCGCCTGGACGGCGGCGAGGAGCCCCTCGACGTCGCCCACGACCTGCCCGGCAGCTCGCTGGCCTGGGCGCTGCTGGCCGACGAGGCTTTCGACGAGGGCCGCCGCGTGGACTCCTACGCCTATGCCCGAGTGGGCTACCACCGCGGCCTCGACGCGCTGCGCGCGGCGGGATGGCGCGGGGCCGGCCCGATTCCCTACGAGCACGAGGTCAACCGCGGATTCCTGCGCGCGCTCTACGCGCTCGGCCGCGCCTCGGCGGCGATCGGCGAGGGCGAGGAGGCGCAGCGGATCGAGAAGTTCCTGCGCGAGTCCGATCCCGCGGCCCTCGATGCGATCGCGGCCGGGCAGAGCTGACGGGCCGGGCGGAGCTGACGGGACGGGTGAAGCAGACGGGACGGGCGGAGCTGACGGGACGGGTGAAGCAGACGGGACGGGCAGAGCTGACGGGCCGGGCAGAGCTGACGGGCAGGGTTGAGCTGACGGGACGGCTGCCGCGATAGGATCGAGGGGTTCGTGCGGCGGGTGCGCATCCGCCGCAGCACCGCTAGTGATGAGGTCCCATGCCAGCAGCATCGTCGTCGGCGCCCAGTGGGGCGATGAGGGCAAGGGGAAGACGACCGACATCCTCGGCACCCGCGTCGACTACGTCGTCAAGCCCAACGGGGGCAACAACGCCGGCCACACCGTGGTGGTGGGCGGGGAGAAGTACGAGCTCAAGCTGCTGCCCGCGGGCATCCTGTCCCCGAACGTCACCCCCGTCATCGGCAACGGCGTCGTGGTCAACCTCGAGGCGCTGTTCGAGGAGATCGACGCGCTCGAGGCCCGCGGCGCGGACACCTCGAAGCTGCGCGTGTCCGCCAACGCGCACCTCGTGGCGCCCTACCACCAGGTCCTCGACAAGGTGACCGAGCGGTTCCTCGGCAAGCGCGCGATCGGCACGACGGGCCGGGGGATCGGGCCCGCCTATTCCGACAAGGCGGCCCGCCTGGGCATCCGCGTGCAGGACATCTTCGACGAGTCGATTCTGCGCCAGAAGGTCGAGGGCGCGCTGCGGCAGAAGAACGAGCTGCTCATCAAGGTCTACAACCGGCGCGAAGCGGAGGTCGAGGAGACCGTCGAGTACTTCCTCCAGTTCGCCGAGCGCCTGCGGCCCATGGTGGCCGACACCTCGCTGCTGCTCAACGAGGCGCTCGATGCCGGCGAGGTCGTCGTCATGGAGGGCGGCCAGGCGACCATGCTCGACGTCGACCACGGGACGTACCCGTTCGTCACCTCGTCCAATCCGTCCGCGGGCGGCGCGTGCATCGGGGCGGGGATCGGCCCGACGCGGATCAGCCGCGTCGTGGGGATCGTCAAGGCGTACACGACGCGCGTGGGCGCGGGCCCGTTCCCCACGGAGCTGTTCGACGAGATGGGGGAGCGGCTGCAGAGGACCGGCGGGGAGTTCGGCGTGAACACCGGCCGCCCGCGCCGCTGCGGCTGGTACGACGCGGTCGTGGCCCGCTATGCCGCGCGCGTCAACGGGTTCACCGACTACGTGCTGACCAAGCTCGACGTGCTCACCGGCATCGAGTCGATTCCGGTGTGCGTGGCCTACGACGTCGACGGGGTGCGCTTCGACGAGCTGCCCATGAGCCAGTCGGACTTCCACCACGCGAAGCCCATCTACGAGGAGTTCCCCGGTTGGACCGAGGACATCTCCGCCGCCCGCACGTTCGAGGATCTGCCCGTCAACGCGCAGAACTACGTGCTGGCGCTCGAGGCGGTCTCGGGCTGCCGGATGTCCGTCATCGGCGTGGGGCCCGACCGCGAGCAGTCCATCGTGCGCCACGACCTGCTCGACTGAGGCCGGCCTCGACTGACGCCGGCGGTACCCGGGGGTGCCCCGGCTGTGGGCTCGGGGGCTGGTGGGGGCGGGTACGGAGCGTGGAGTTTTGGGCGGCCCTGCGGAACGCTGGTCGAGGAGAACGAGGCTGGTCAGAACGGCGGGGGAGCGGTTTCGGGTGTCCACGGTGCGCAGTCGGAGTCGGGAGACGGTGTGTGGGCCTCACCACCGTAGCCAGCCGTTGTTGGCCCGCTGCAGACAATCGCTCCGCTGTCCTGTGTGCACCCGTCATCCACTCTCGAGGTAGTAAAGCGACGAGGGGGAAGTGCGGTGTTGCAGTCCATGAATGGAATGGAACATGTCAGAACGGCGGTGGATCGTCTTCCTCGATCGCGGGTTCGTGTGGTTCTGCGCCGTTGGCCGCTAATAAGCGCGAGGGATCATCTGGGACGACCGTTCTGAAACCTCGCCGGGATGGGCGACCGGCCTCCTCGGAGCGACCGCGGCACAGCTGCGCCACGCGGCGGGCATGCTCGATGTCGATGTGGGAACAGGGTGCGTCAACGGGGCCGACGAGGGGCGCGGGGAATGTCCAGCGGACCGAGCCATCCGGCTCGTCGCCCACGCGTTCGACCGCGAAGAGCCCATTGGTCTTGTGCAGGTGGTGCCTGCGGCAGAGCGGGTGGAGATTGTCGAGCTGAGTGGGGCCGCCCCGAGCGGGATCGCTGCGGTTGAACGGGGTGATGTGGTCCGTGTCGCTGCTTGTTGCGCGCCGCGAGCAGCCGGGCACCGTGCACCAGACCCATCTCGCGTTGACGGTGGTCCGCAGGGCCTGCGGGATCGCGTACGTGCGGGCGAGCGCTTCGATTACTCGCCCGGTGGCGGGGTCGGTGAGCAGGCGCCGCATCGAGGGGGCGCAGGCGGCGATCCGCCGGGCATCCGCAGCCGAGACGGGGGAGGCGTCGTCGAAGTGGCCCGGCAGCTCGGACTCCCCAATGAGAGAGAGGAATGGGATGGTGACGCACACGGCGGCCTGTCGGCGCAGCCAGCCGCGTGCCGTCGGCATCTGGAGCTGGAGTGAGCGCCGGCTGCCGTCTGCTGCGAGGACCTCGAGGGGCAGCGTCGGGATGGTGAAGAGGCCGAGGTCGAAGCGCAGCTGATCGATCGAGCGCTCCTCGTCGAAGGCGGTCGCGTGATCCAACCGGCGCCCGGTCTCAGGGTCGGTGAACAGCGATGCGTGCGACAGCGCGATGGCGTGTGCCCATGCCGTTGAGCGCCGCCAAGCCGCGGTCACATCCGCGATCGGGCCGGTGTACTGCAAACAGCCGGTGCCGTCTCCGTTGTTCCAGAACCGCACGCGGCGGTTGCGCTGGGCATCGTCGAGCGCGTCCTCGGGCGGCAGCAGGGCGGCGAAGATGTCGTCCACGGCCTTCTTTCAGCGCTTCCACTCCCATGCGGCGTCGAGGTCGCTGACGAGTGCATCGAACTCGCCGCGCAGTCCGAGGGGCAGCGTCGCGGTCTTGCCGCTGGCGTATTCGAGCCGGGTGAAGCCGAGCCGGTGCTCCACGGTCAGTGCGTGCACGAGAGGCATGGTTGCCGTCACGCCAAAGGCCCGGCCCGCGATCGTGTGGGCACGGAAGATGGTGACGTCGAGAGCCGACGCCAGCTCGATCCAGACGATCTCCGGCAGTGCGCCCAGCAGCTGTGTGTAATCGGCGGGGATATGGGCTTCGGGGTCGCGGGCCGTGAGCGGGGCATTGTGGCGCAGGTACGCGGTCGTGAGATGGCGGCAGAGGGCGTGTGCACGGCCGAGCTGCGCGTCCTCGAGGAGGTTGATGGAACTCGCGAGGCCGCGACCGCCTCATCGCGATCGGTATACGAATACTAATCGAACACAAAGCCAATCGCAACGCGTTAGAAGCCTGTGGATCGAGAAGTTTTCCATGTGGGAGTGTTTCGTCGGTGCATGCGGACGGGGCTGAACCGACCAGAGCTGCGGACGAGCAGACGGATCGTCGGTGCGCTTCTCGTGGGCACTCGTGAGTGGCTTTGGGCGCACCCGGTGGCGGCGCCTCTTCCACTGCACGGCTTTCACAGTGCCTCGCAGCTTGGGTCCAAAGGGCCTCACCACCGGCCCCGTCGCACTGAGGTATGTCTCTCGCTCCTCGGCGACGTTCTGCCGTCATGATGCGCCGATCATGGCACCCGCCGCCGATCACTGCCGAGCGGCCGGATTACCCTGCCCAGCACTTCGGCTACTCAGCCGTAGCGCCGTGCCCAGCGCCTCACCCAGCACCGGGCCAGACCCGGCGATTGTCCACGACAACCCGGACCCGCGCTCACGCCCCCGCGCTCACGCCGACGCCCCCGCGCACACGCCCGCGCCTCGGCTCACGCCGACGCCCTCGCACCACGGCTCACGCCGACGCCTCGGCCTCCGCCCGCTCGTTCCTCCGCGCGCGCAGGCGGCCCCAGCCGGTGTAGGCGAGCGCGCCCAGCAGCACGATGTAGAGGACGATCGCGATCGGCGACTGGAAGAAGACGGCGTAGTCGCCGTCGGAGGACAGCAGCGCGTCGCGCATGTTCGTCTCCGCGAGCGGTCCCAGGACCATGCCGATCATGAGCGGCGCCAACGGCACCCCGTAGCGGCGCAGCACGAAGCCCAGGATGCCGATGCCCAGCAGCATGAAGAGGTCGAACACGGACGACGAGGTCGCGTAGATGCCCAGCCCGCAGAACACCGCGATGCCCGCGTACAGGTAGGGCTCGGGGATGAGGAGGAGCTTCGCCCACAGCGGCGCGAACGGCAGGTTGAGGATGAGCAGCACCACCATCGCGATGAAGAACGAGGCGAGCAGGCCCCACACGAGCTCCGGGGCGCGGTCGAACAGCAGCGGCCCCGGCTGCAGCCCGTACTGCCGGAACGCGGCGAGCATGATCGCGGCGGTCGATGAGATGGGCAGGCCCAGTGCCAGCAGCGCGCCCATCGCGGTGCCCGTCGTCGCGTTGCCGGCGGCCTCGGGGGCTGCGAGCCCGCGGATGGCGCCGTGGCCGAACTGCGGGTCCTTGCGCCGGCGGTCCAGGCGCCGCTCGAGCCCGTAGGCCATGAACGTCGGCACGTCCGCGCCGCCCACCGGGATGACGCCGAACGGCAGCCCGATCGCGGTGCCGCGGAACCAGGCGGGCGCGGCCTCCTTGAGCTCCGCGCGGGAGAGGAACGGCCGGCCGGACGAGCGGACGGTCGCGTCGTTGCGCTGGCGCCGGATGCGCGAGGCGGTGAAGAGCACCTCGCCGAGCGCCAGGACGGCCACCGTCACGGTGACGAGCGAGACGCCGTCGAACAGCTCCGGCACGCCGAACGTGAAGCGCTCCGTGCCGGAGACGGAGTCGATCCCGATGACGGAGATCCCGATGCCCAGCACCAGCGCGGCGAGCCCCTTGAGCACCGAGTCGGCCACGACGGACGAGGTGGCGGCGAAGGCGAACAGCGCCAGCGCGAAGTACTCGGCGGGCCCGAAGCTCGCGGAGAGGTCCGCCAGCTGCGGGGCCAGGAAGACGACGACCACGCAGGAGACGATGCCGCCGATGAACGCGCCGATCGCAGCGGTGGCGAGCGCCTGCGGGGCGCGCCCGCTCAGGGCCATCTTGTGGCCCTCGAACGTCGAGGCGATCGCCGAGGACTGTCCCGGCGTGTTCATGAGGATCGCCATCGTCGAATCGCCGAACAGCCCGCCGAAGTACACGCCGGCGAACATGATGAACGCCCCGGTGGGATCGAGGGCGAAGGTCAGCGGCAGGAGGAGGGCGACCGCCATGGACGAGCCCAGTCCCGGCAGTACGCCCACGGCGGTGCCGAGCAGGCAGCCGATGACCACCCAGAGCAGGTTGATGGGCGTGAGCGCGTGGCCGAAGCCCTCGATGAGCAGGTGGACGGACTGCATCACAGGCCTCCCAGGATGCCGGACGGCAGGTTGAGCCCCAGCGCCACATCGAAGCCCAGGTAGACGAGCGAGGCGAACGTCAGCGCGAGCACCAGGTCGAAGAGCGGACGCCGCGAGCCCATCGAGCGGCACACGCACCAGAACAGGATGGCCGCGGCGATGATCCAGCCCATCGGCACGATGAGCGCGGCGAAGGCCGCGAAACCGCCGGCCGCCCAGCCCAGCGCCGCGAAGTCCGAGTGCGTGCGGTGGCGCAGGTCGGCCGAGCGGCGCACCCTCACCTGGCCGTGGGAGCCGCCCGCCTCGCCCTCCTCCGGGTGCGCGTTGAGCTGCGAGGAGGCCAGCGCGGTGGTGAGGGGGGAGGTGAAGGCGCCCTCCTCCTCGGCGGCCTCGCGGGCCTTGAGCTCGTCCGCGTCCGGCTCGGGGAACGTCTCCTCGACCGGCTCGGGATGGCGGATGCAGGCGATCGCGAGGAGCACGGCGAGCACGTAGCCGGCCACCATGATGATGGCGGGGAAGAAGCGCGGGCCAGGCGGGTCCGCGTCCTCCACGGTGGGCATCACGAGGATGCCGACGAGGAGGTAGGTCGAGAACGCCGCCATGATGAGCGGCACCAGGAGGTTCGAGCGGCCCTCCCACCAGGTGCCCTGGCCCCAGCGCACGGGGGCGGGCGCCGCACCCGAGGTGTGGGCGGGCTCCGCACCCGCACCCGAGGTGCGAGCGGCATCCGCGCCAGCGCCCGCGCCTGTGCGCGCGCTCGCCCTGCCCGCGCTGGTGCTGCCCGCGGTCTCGTCGTGCTCGCTCACAGTCTTAGCTCCCCGATGAGTTCGCTGACCTGCTTCTGGTCGTCCCGGATGAAGTCAGCGAGCGCGGGCCCCGTGAGCCACACGTCCGTCCACTCGTTGCGCGCCAGCGCGTCCTGCCACTGCGCCGAATCGCGGGTGCGCCGGAGGATGTCGATGAGCTGCCCCGCCTGCTCGTCCGTGATGCCGGGGGCGCCCAGGTAGCCGCGCCAGTTCGTCAGGTCCACCTTGCTGCCGAGCTCGGTCATGGTGGGGATGTCGATGCCCTCGAGCCGCTGGGGCGCCGCGATGGCCAGCGCCTTCACGCGCCCGGCCTCCACCTGGTCGGAGACCTCGTTGTAGCCGGTGCAGGCGAAGTCCGAGGTGTGCGAGAGCAGGGTCGCGATCGCCTCGCCGCCGCCGGCCTTGGGAATGTAGGTGAAGGCCGCGGGGTCGATGTCGTTGGCCTTGGCCAGCTGCGCGATCGTCAGGTGGTCCACGGACCCCGCGGAGCCGCCCGTCCACGTGAAGCGCTCCGGGTCCTTCTTCCACTCGGAGATGAGCCCGTCGAGGTCCTTGATGGGGGAGTCCGCGGGTGCGATGAGGACGTCGTAGTCCTCCGCCACGCGGGCCAGCAGGGCGACGTCGTCGAAGCCGACGGGGGACTTGTTGAGCACGATGCCGCCCGTCATCGCGGTGCCGGTGGCGAGGATGGTGTCCGCCTGCCCGTCCATCGTGGAGAACCGGCCCAGCCCGATCGTGCCGCCGGCGCCCGGGATGTTGACCACCTGGGCGTTGTTCGTCACGCCCGCCAGGCGCATGGCCTGCTGGGTCTCGCGGACGAAGCCGTCCCAGCCGCCGCCGGCCCCGGCGGGCGCGATCATCGTGAGGTTGGCGGACAGATCGCCGGACTTCGTGCCGGAGCTGATGGAGAAGCCCGTCGCCGTGCCCACCGACGCCACGGCGAGGGCGCCGAACGCAAAGGCGCCCAGGCGGCGGCGCGTGATCCCGCCGCCCTCCGGCTGCGGGCGCGCGGGCTCACCGGGCGGGGTGTGCTGAGTGTCGGTCATCGTCGATCCACATCCAGTCTGCTGCGGGACCGCGCGCGGAGCCCGTGCGCGGTGGGGCCCACTCTAGCCCCCCGCCGGGGCCCGCGCGGGGGTTCGCGTCAGCGGATGCGCCGCGCGAACGGCCACCAGCTGGCCCGGCCGATGTCGTAGAAGAGGCCCGGGACCAGGAACGAGCGGACGAGGATCGCGTCGAGCAGCACGCCGAAGGCCACGATGAAGGCGAGCTGGACGAGGAACATGATGGGCAGCACGGCCAGCGCGGCGAACGTCGCCGCCAGCACGATCCCCGCCGACGTGATGACCCCGCCCGTGCGCATGAGCCCCAGCAGCACACCGGGGCGGGTGCCCACCCGCACGGCCTCCTCCCGCACCCGCGACATGAGGAAGATGTTGTAGTCGATGCCGAGCGCCACGAGGAAGACGAACGCGTAGAGGGGCACGGACGGGTCCGCATCGGGCAGCCCGAGCACGTGCTGGAACACGAGCGCGGAGGTGCCCAGCGCGGTCGCGAAGCTCACGACCGTCAGCCCCACGAGGAGCACGGGCGCCAGCACGGAGCGCAGCAGCAGCATGAGGATGAGCGTGATGACCGCGAGGATGAGCGGGATGGCGATGGTGCGATCGCGCTCGGCCGTGTCGTTGGAGTCCAGCGCCACGGCGCTCGGCCCGCCCACGAGCGCATCGGGGTCCTCGGCGTGGACGACGTCGCGCACCTGGGCCACCGAATCCCACGCCTCCGGGCTGTTGGGGTCCTGGGCGAGCGTAGCCTGGAGCAGCACCCTGCCCTCCGCCGTCGTGGGCTTCGGGGTGACGGTCTTCGGCGGCCCGCGGCGCGCCCCCGGGCCCGCGTCCGACGCGGTCGCGGTGGGCGTGCGGTCGGTGGCCTGCTCGGGGACCTTCGTGAGCCGGCCGTCGGATTCGAAGGAGGCCGAGCCGGACTTCATCTCCGCCGAGGTCACCGTGAGCGACTCGACCGTGTCCAGGCGCTGGAGGGCGCGGGCGACCGGGCGCTGCTCAGCGGCGTCCACGACGATCTGGAGCGGGGAGCCCGAGCCCCCGGGGAAGTGCTTCTCGAGCGTCGCCTGGCCGTCGCGGGTCTGCGACTGCCCCAGCACGAGGTCGGCCTGGGACACCCCGTCGGCGGAGAACCGCGGCGCCCACAGCGCGGGGATGATGAGGATGATGAGCGCGCCCAGCCACACCCGCCGCGGGTGGGCCGCGACGAGGCGGGCGATCGAGGCCCACAGCCCCCGGCCCTCGACGCGCTGGGCCCGGGAGCCCGGATCGACCGCGGGATCGACGCCGAGGGCGGCCGTGCCCCGGCCGGGCTTGGGTGCGAATGGGAAGAACGCCGCGCGGCCCAGGAGCGCGAGCATGGCCGGCAGGAACGTGAGCGCGGCCGCGATCGCGATGACCAGCCCGATTGCGGCCACCGGCCCCAGGGCGCGCGTCGAGGACAGATCCGAGGTCAGGAGGCACAGCAGGCCGGCGATGACGGTGCCGCCGCTGGCGAGGATCGGCTCCCACGCGCCGCGCAGCGCGGTGAGCGTGGCCCGTGCGCGGCCCACGCCCGGCACCGCGAGCGCGTCGCGGAAGCGGGCCACGTAGAGCAGGGAGTAGTCCGTCGTGGCGCCCACGACGAGGATGAAGAGGATGCCCTGGACCTGCCCGTTGATGGGCAGCACGCCGGCGCTGGCCAGGTGCCAGATGACGAAGATCGCGGCGGACAGTGCGGAGACGGAGGTGAGGAGCACGACGATCGGCAGGAGCGGGGAGCGGTAGACGACCACGAGGATCGCGAAGACCGCGCCCACGGCCACGAGCAGCAGGAGGCCGTCGATGCCCTGGAAGGCCTCGACGAGGTCCGCGGTGAACGCGGCGGGCCCGGTGACCTGGACCGTCATCCCCTCCACATCCGCGTCGGCGATGATGGCGCGCAGGGTCTCGACCCCCTCGCCGGCATCCTCGGAGACGATGGGGGCGATGACCTCGTAGGCGCGCTCGTCGTCGGACGGCACCGGGGGCGATGCCTCGTCGACGATCCCGGCGTCCTGGGCGCGCTCGGTGATCTCCTCGAGCGCGTCGGCGGCGCGCGCATCGCTGGGGGAGCTCGTGCTGGGCCGCTCGGCGACGATGATGGCGGGGGGCCCGGAGCTGTCGCTGAAGCGCTCCACCCAGTCCGAGGCGCGCGTCGACTCCGCCGAGCGGGGCAGGAACGAGCTCTGGTCGTTGGTGGAGACCTCGCCGATCCTGCCGAAGTACGGCCCGCCCACGCCGGAGACGGCCAGCCAGCCCAGGATGAAGACGGCGGTCAGCGTCCAGATGAGCCCGCGCGCGCGGCGCGTGGGCGGGGCGGTGCGCGCGGCCGGGTCCTGCGCGGGCGCGGTGCTGCGCGGGGCGGTGGGCTCGGAGTTCTGGGCCGGCGCGGCGGGGGCCGGGCGGTCAGCAGGCGCGTCTTCATCCCGGCCAGCATATCGGCTCCCGGCCGCCGAGGTGAGGCCAGGCTAAGGGGCCCGCTCCCGCGGCCGCGGGCACCCGGCGCCGTTGCGTAGGGTGGGTGCCATGACTGACGACGCGCGCACGGAATCCGCCCCGCAGGCACCGGAGTCACCGCAGGCACCGATCGCGGCCAAGCACCCGCAGGTCCGCGAGCACCACGGGCATGCCTTCCGCGACGACTACGAGTGGATGCGGGAGAAGGACTCGCAGGAGCTGCTCGACCACCTCGCAGCGGAGAACGACTACACCGCCGCGCGCACCGCCCACCTCGCGGCGCTGCGCGAGGACGTGTTCGACGAGATCCGCGCGCGCACGAAGGAGACGGACATGTCCGTGCCCGTGCGCCGCGGCGGCCACTGGCACTTCGCGCGCACGTTCGAGGGCAAGGACTACCCCGTCCAGTGCCGCATCCCGGCGGTCCCCGGCGACTGGACGCCGCCGGCCCTGTGCGACGGGCAGACGCTGGAGGGCGAGGAGGTGGTCCTCGATCTCAACGCCGAGGCCGCGGGCCACGAGTTCTTCTCCCTGGGCTCGTTCTCGCTGAGCTCGGACGGAGCCCGTCTGGCGTGGGCGGCGGACACCACGGGCGACGAGCGCTACCTGTTGCGCGTGCGCGATCTGCGCACCGGCGAGGACCTCCCCGATGCCATCCCCGACACGTTCGGCGGCGCCGAGTTCGACCGCAGCGGCGAGTTCGTCTTCTACACGACCGTCGATGCCGCCTGGCGCCCGGACACCGTGTGGCGCCACCGGGTGGGCACCCCGGCGAGTGAGGACGTGCGCGTCTTCCACGAGCCCGACGAGCGCTACTTCGTGGGCATGTTCCTCTCCCGCTCCGAGCGGTTCGTCTTCTTCGTGACCGAGTCGAAGGTCACCTCCGGTTGGTGGTTCGTCGACGCCGCGGACCCCCAGGCGCAGCCGCAGCCTGTCTGGCCGCGCGCCGAGGGCGTCGACTACGCGGTCGAGCACGTGGTCGTCGCGGGTGAGGACCGCTTCCTCATCACGACGAACCGCGACCGCGTCGACTTCGACGTCCTCGACGTCGCGGTCGCCGATCCCACGGGCCCCGAGCGGCCCGTGATCGGCACCGCCGAGGGCAAGCGCATCGAGGGCGTTGACGCATTCGAGGGCTTCCTGGCGCTGAGCTACCGCAGCGGCGGCTTCGCCCGCGTGGGCCTCATCCCGCTCGCCCAGGATGCGCCCGCCCAGGATGCGCTCGCCCGCCCGGCGGGCGCCTCGGCGGCGGAGGCCGGCCCCTACGGGCCCTTGGACGAGGTGGAGGTCGACGAGCCGATCGGCACCCTGGAGCTCGGGGCGAACCCGGAGTGGGCGCAGCCCACCCTGCGCCTGGCCTACGGCTCGCTCGTGACGCCGGCGACCGTCTTCGACCTCGACGTCGCCACGGGCGAGCGCACCGTGCTCAAGCGCCAGGAGGTGCTGGGCGGGGTGGACACGGCGGCCTACGAGCAGGCGCTGCGCTGGGCCACCGCGGCCGATGGCACGCAGGTGCCCATCTCGCTCGTCTGGTGCCGCGATGCCGTGCCCGCCGGCTGGGCGGACGGCGCCGCCCCGGCGCCCGTCCTCCTCTACGGCTACGGGTCCTATGAGACGAGCGTCGATCCGTTCTTCTCCGTCCCGCGGCTCTCGCTGCTCGACCGCGGCGTCGTCTATGCCATCGCCCACGTGCGCGGCGGCGGCGAACTGGGCCGCCGGTGGTACGACGAGGGCAAGACGGTGGCGAAGCAGAACACGTTCACCGACTTCATCGCCGCCGCGGACCACCTCATCGCCGCGGGCCTCACCGAGCCGGCGCGCCTCGTGGCGACCGGCCGCTCGGCGGGCGGGCTGCTCATGGGTGCGGTCGCGAACATGGGCTACGACCGGTTCGCCGGCATCAGCGCGGGCGTGCCGTTCGTCGACGCGCTCACCTCGATCCTCATGCCGGAGCTGCCGCTCACGGTCATCGAGTGGGACGAGTGGGGCGATCCGCTCCACGACCCCGAGGTCTACGCGTACATGCGCTCCTACTCGCCCTACGAGAACGTCGGCGAGCACCCCTATCCGAAGATCCTGGCCCTGACCTCGCTCAACGACACCCGGGTGCTCTATGTCGAGCCCGCCAAGTGGGTTGCGCGGCTGCGCGAGGTGGGAGCGGATGCGCTGCTGAAGACGGAGATGGTCGCCGGCCACGGGGGCGTCTCCGGGCGCTACGACGCCTGGCGCGAGCGCGCCTTCGAGTACGCGTGGATCCTCGACGTGCTCGGTGTGGGCGGGGTGGGGCGGCCAGGCCACGGCGGATCAGGCGCTGACCGGCCGGAGGCGGTGCCGCGTGGATGACGCAATCGCGGCCGCGGTGGTGCTCGTCGCGCAGGCGGGGGTGGCCGCGCTCTGCTACGTCACGACGCGCCGTGCCGCGCGCGGGCAGCTGGGCCCCAACGGCTTCCTCGGCATCCGCACGCCCGCCACGCGGGCCTCGCCCGAGGCGTGGCGGCGCGGGCACGAGGCCGCCATGCTCTACGTGCGCTACATGCCGTGGACGGCGGGCGGCTGCGCCGTGCTCGGCGTCGTGGGCTGGATCCTCGCGGGTCCGGCCGCGGCGCTCACCGTGGGCCTCGTGGGCCTGGCGAGCGCGGTCTTCCTGGTGCTCTTCGCCGCCGTGTTCGCCCAGCTCGCCGCCAAGGACGTGCGCTGAGCCCCAGGGTGCCGCAGCGCGTGCCCGGCGCCCTGGGCGGTCAGGGTACGGCGTAGTCCGCGTCGCGGGCATCCGTGATGAGCATGTGGCCGGGCGCATGGCCCAGTGCGAGCTCCGGGCGGGACTCCATGACCGCCGCCTGCGGGGTCACGCCGCACGCCCAGAACACGGGGATGTGGCCGGCCGGGATCGCCACGGGGTCCCCGAAGTCCGGGGCTCCGAGGTCCGCGATGCCCAGTCCCGCCGGGTCGCCCACGTGCACCGGGGCGCCGTGGACGGCGGGGTAGCGCGAGGTGATGCGCACGGCATCGGCCACCCGGTCCGGCGCGATGGGCCGCATCGACACGACGAGCGGGCCGCCCAGCCGGCCGGCGGGCGCGCACCGGCGGTTCGTCCGGTACATCGGCACGTTGACGCCCTGCTCGATGTGCGCGATCGGGATGCCGGCGGCCAGGAGCGGCGCCTCGAACGTGAACGAGCAGCCGATGATGAACGTGACGAGGTCATCGCGCCACACCGCGTGCAGGTCCGTGGGCTCGGCCGTCTTCTCCCCGTCGCGGTAGACGGTGTAGCGGGGCACATCGGTGCGGATGTCGCCGCCGGCCAGCAGGGGACCCGTCGTCTCGCCCGCGTCGAGCACGCCGAGCACGGGGCACGGCTTGGGGTTGCGCTGGGCGAAGAGCAGCACGTCGAACGCGAGCTCGCGCGGCACGATGAGGAGGTTGGCGTGCGCGTGGCCGGCCGACCACCCCGCCGTGGGCACGGCGAGCCCGGCGCGGAACTCCGCGCGCGCCTCGGCGGGGGACAGGTCGCCCGGCGCGGTGGCCATCAGAACCGCGCGCTGGCCAGGCGGGCGCCCTCGACGAGGGAGGCGAGCTTGGCGAACGCGATCTCCGGGTGGATGCGCCCGCCCAGTCCGCAGTCCGTCGAGGCCACGACGCGCTCGGGGCCCACGAGCCGGGCGTAGCGCTCGATGCGCTCGGCGACGAGCTCCGGGTGCTCGACGACGTTCGTCGCGTGCGAGACGATGCCGGGGATCAGGTACTTCCCGTCCGGCAGGGCCGTGTCCTCCCAGATCCGCCACTCGTGCTCGTGGCGGGCGTTGGCGCCCTCGAACGTCAGCCCGGCCGCGTTGACGGAGAGGACCTGGTCGACGATCTCGGCGAACGGGATGTCCGTCGTGTGCGGGCCGTGCCACGAGCCCCAGCACGTGTGGAACCGCACCCGCTGCGGGTCGATCCCGCGCAGCGCGTGGTTGAGGGCGTCGATGCGCACCTGGATGTAGGCGCGGTAGTCGGCGTAGCTGGGCTCGGGGCTGATCTGGTCCCAGCTCTCCGCGATGGACGGGTCGTCGATCTGCACGATGAGCCCCGCCTCGGTGATGGCGAGGTATTCCTCGCGCAGCACGTCCGCCCACGCCCACACGACCTCCTCGTCGGTGGCGTAGTGGCTGTTGCCGATCCGCGCGGCCGAGCCCGGGGCGAGTGAGTTGAGGAACCCGCGGGACTCCTCGTAGCCCGCCGCTGCGAGGCCGGCCTTGAGGTCCGCGATGTCCGCGGCCACGGCCTCTTGGCCGGTGTAGGTCAGCGGGCCGACGATGGTGGGGAAGGCGATGTTGTGGCGCGGATGGATGGCCTCCGCCTCGTCGCGGTAGGCGCCGGGGAAGGCCTGGCGGTCGCGGCGCTGCTCGAAGCTCGTGAGCTCCAGCCCGCCGGCCGCCGCCGGGGCGGGGGTGGCGTTGTAGAGGCCGCCCTCGGCGAGCTCGAGGCCGCCCGTGCGCTCGAACGAGTAGTGCCACCAGGCCCCGAAGTTCAGCGGCGAGGCCATCGTGTGCCCGTACTCGCCGTCGTTGGGCTCGCTGAGGCCCAGCTCGCGCTGCCGGGCGACGATCTCCACGACGCTGCCGCGCAGCAGCTCGCCGAAGTCCGCCGGTGCCCGGCCCTCCTCCCGCTTGGCGCGGTTCGCGGCGATGAGGGCCTCGCTGCGGGGCAGGGATCCCGCGTGCGAGGTGCGGATCTGGGTGCTCATGCGTGCTCCTTCGTAGGCGTGGCGGGTCTGGCTCATGTCTACCAGGCCCGCCACCGCCTGCCCAGGGCCGCTGACGTCCGGGGTCATACGGCCGCGGGCTGCACGGCGCCCGGGCTCAGGCGGGCGCGAGGCGCGCGGTGCCGAGGATGGCGTCGAGTGCCGCACCCAGCCGGGCGCGCGCCTCGGCCGCATCGGCGGCGGCGGGGAACCGCGCTGCGATGACGCGGTCGGGGCGCACGAGGAGGGCCCCTGCGTCGCCCACCGAGCGCAGCCGGTCCCACTCGGCGAAGACGTCGTGCCATTGGCCGCCCTGCGCGATCTGGACGAGCTCGAGTCCCGGGCGGCCCGCGGCGGCGGCCTGCGCATTGAACTCGTCGACGGCCTGGCGCCAGGCGGCATCGTCGATGCCGGTGACGAGGGCGAAGCGGCCGTGGCCCACGACGTCGATGCTCGACTGGGCCCGGCGCTCGCGCTCGATGCGCGCATGCGGGAGCATGGCCCCGGGGCGGGCGCTGGGCTCGAAGTGGAGGTTGGGGTCGCGGTCGGCCGGGCGTTCGGGAGCCTCGTCGGCCGGGTCCGCGAGCACGGCGGTGGAGGCGTAACGGACGTCCATCTCCGTGCCGAGCGCGTTGAACTGGTGGTTCTGCAGCTCGATCGCCGTGTTGAACTCGTCCCGGCGGGCCCGCGCGGCCTCGCCGGGGCCGAACAGCGCGTCGAGCGCGGCCCAGCCCTCCTCGGCGCTCTGACCCGGCTCGAAGCCGAGCGCGCGCGAGATCCCGGCCATGTCCTCCACGCTCTTGAGGGCGCGGTCGACGACGTGGCGGCCCACGGGCTGGCGCTCGGCGGAGTAGGTGTCGAGCAGCGCGTCGCCGGCCTGCCCGCGCAGCACGGCGGCGAGCTTCCAGGCCAGGTTGAACGCATCCTGCGCGGAGGTGTTCGTGCCCAGGCCGTTGGCCGGCGGATGGCGGTGCGCGGCATCCCCGGCGAGGAACGCCCGCCCGCGCCGGTAGTCATCGGCGACGAGGTGGTTGATCGACCACTTCGAGGCGCTCTTGATGGTGATCTCCACGTCCGGATCGCCGATCGTCAGGCGGGCGCGCTCGATGAGCGCCTCCTCGGACATGTCCGGCTCCTCGGCCGGGTCGTACATGACGAGGAGGACCCACTCGGTGAACGGCGTGACGTTGATCCACGTGCCGGAGCCCACCCAGTAGTCATTGCCCGGCTGCGCCATCCAGTACAGCGTGCCGCGGCGGTGCTCGCAGTACTGCGTGAGATCGGCCTCGAGCCAGATGTTGAGCGCCGCCCCCAGGTCCGTCTCCCCGGTGAAGGAGAAGCCCAGCTGCTTCGCGACGCGGCTGCGCGCGCCGTCCGCTCCCACGGCGTAGCGGGCGCGCAGGGCGGACTCGGCCCCCGTCCGGCGGTCGCGAACCCTCGCCGTCACACCCGCCTCGTCCTGGGCGACGGCGATGAGCTCGGTGTCGAAGCGCACCTGGGCGCCGGCGGCCAGCGCCCCGTCGAGCAGGACGGGCTCGAGGCGGTGCTGGGGGACGTTGCACATGGCGGTGGGGCTCGCGGCCTCGTAGTCGGAGCTGCGCTCGACGCCGGCGCCCCAGGTCTCGAGGCACGCGATCTCGCGGCCGGCGAAGCTCGTGGCCCACACGTTGTTGCGCAGGTACGAGTTGTCCGTGGCCACGGCCCGCACGGCAGCCTCGAGGCCCAGGTCGCGGTAGACCTCCATGGCCCGCTGGTTCGTGATGTGGGCGCGCGGGGAGTGGGCGGTCGATGGGTACTTGGTGATCGTCAGCGCGTCCACCCCCTCGCGGGCGAGCAGGTTCGCCAGGGTGAGGCCGGCCGGGCCGGCGCCCACGACGAGGACATCGACGTCATAGGGGGTGTGCGCTGCTGTCGTGTTCACCGTTGCTCTCCTTTGAGTGGCGGTGCTGCGAAATGGCGGTGCCGTGAAGCGGCGATGCTGCGAGACTGCGGTGCCGAGCGGGTGCATTGCTCCGCTGTTCACCATGACTGCTATTCATCATGATTGATTATGATGAATAGCAGTCTGCGCCCCGCACCCCCTGTTGTCAACAGTTCAACTACCGTGGGGCCGGGTCTCGGCGCAGGCGCGGGGGCTTGACGACGAAGCCGAGGCTCGACGAAGGAGGACCGGATGTCGCGGATCGACGACGCGGTCGAGGCGCTCAGGGGTGTCCTCGCGGGCGCCGAGCCCGGCCAGCGGCTCGGCACGAAGGACGAGCTGCAGGCGCGGGCCGGCGTGTCCAAGGGGACGTTTGCCGAGGCCCTGCGCCTGCTGCGCGCCAGCGGTGCCGTCGAGCTGCGCCCAGGGCCCGGCGGTGGTCTCTTCGCGGGTGCGCCCACCCCGGTCGCCCGGTTGGGCAATTCGCTGCTCGCCCTCGATGCGGCCGCCGCGGACGTGGGCGA
This sequence comes from Brevibacterium rongguiense, assembly GCF_009857845.1. GTDB lineage: Bacteria > Actinomycetota > Actinomycetes > Actinomycetales > Brevibacteriaceae > Brevibacterium > Brevibacterium rongguiense. The sequence continues at coordinate 49,469 of NZ_WWEQ01000005.1, forward strand.
GGCCGTGCGGATCCGCGACGCCCTCGACCCCCTGCTCGTCGAGGACGCCGTCGCGCACGGCACGCCCGCGGGCTATGCGGAGCTGCGGGCCGCGCTGGCCCGGATGGAGGCCGCGGTGGCGGACCCGGAGGAGTTCGTGCGCGCGAACTGGGAGCTCCACCGCCGCATCGCGGAGCTGAGCCCGAACGCGCTGCTGCGCTCGATCTACCTCAGCCTCCTCGACATCGTCGAGGAGCACACGACGGCTGTCCTCCCGGCCCCGGAGGAGCCCCTGGCCCCGTATGTGCGCCGGCGCCTGGGCGTGCACGCGGACCTCGTCGCCGCGATCGAGTCCCGCGAGCGCGCCGAGGCGCTGCGCCTGACCGAGGTCCACCGCGTCTCCGGTGGAGCGGGCGGCGACCGGTAGCCGGCCGCCGCCCCCTCAGTGCCGGCCGCGGTGGGCGCCGCGCTCCTTGGCCTTGGCGATCAGGTGCCCCACGACGATGAGCACGAGGCCTGCCAGCGTCCATGCGATGAGCGTCCACCAGGCCTGGCCGAGCGGTGCGTCGGGGAAGTAGGACAGGTCGCGCAGCAGGGTGCCCGCTGCGCCGGGGACGAAGTACTGCCCGATCTCACCCCAGTGCCAGGCGAGGAACTCCTTGGGCTGGGACAGCGAGGAGATGGGATTGCCCACGAACATCGTGAGCAGGGCGCCCAGCGCGATGCCCGCCGGGCCGATGAGCGAGACGAAGCCGTTGACGATCGCAGCCGTGGAGGCGATCGCGAGGCCGGCGGCGAGCATGTTGAGTCCGAAGGAGCCCTGGAGGATGCCGAACCACCCCTGGAGGATGCCTGCGAGCGCGAGGCCGCCCACGGCGCCGTAGGCGATGACGGCCACGACGCGCATCCGGCGGCTGTGGACCAGGGTGCTGATGAGCACGCCGCCCACGATGCCGCCGATCGTCAGCGGCAGGCCGGCGATCGCCAGGCCGGAGCCGTTCGGATCGTTGTCGTTGAGCGGCACGATGTCCGTCACCGTGATGTTCGGGACCTCCTGCTTGGCCGCCGACTTCGACGTGGAGGACTTCGAATCCGAGGACTGTGAGGACGAGGACTGCGAGCCCTGCCCGGCGCCCGACTGGGCGGACTGCATGGCCTTCTGCATCTTGCCCAGGGCCGACTGCATGCCCTCCAGGGCCTGTGCGTCGATCTTCAGCTGCATCTGCGTGCCCATGGTCTTCAGCTGCTGGGCGACGGCCGGCGAGCCCGCGCTGGCGGTGAGGATCTCCGGGCTGTCCCCGCTTATGATGACCGCGCCGTAGACGTCGCGGTGGCGGATCTGGTCGACCGCGGCGGCGCGGCTGTCGGCCTCGCGGACGTCGAGGAGTCCGTCGGGGGCGCTGTCCTCGAGCTGGTCGATCTGCTTCTGCGATCCCACGACGGCGACCGGGAGGTTCTTCGCCTCTGCGGTGACCGTCGGCCAGCTGAAGGCGAGCAGGACGAGGCTGACGATCGCGGCGGCGACGACGGCGATGCCGATGGCGCGCAGCCACATGACGGGGTGCAGGCGCGAGGTTGCGGGCACGTCGTGCGAGGCGGTGGAGCCGGCGGGGGATTCGACGGGCGCGGGGCGGCGCTCCGGCGCGGGGATTTCGGGCATGGGGGAAACCTCCGATTGAAAACGAATACTCGTTCATTGTTATGATGGGGTCGTTCCGTGTCAAGAATGAGCGTTCGTATGGGAGGCAGAGTGCCGAAGGTCACAGAGGAGCACCGGGCGGCGATGCGGCGGCGCATCCAGGACGCCGCGCTCGCCTGCATTGCGCGCAGCGGCTTCGCCGGGGCCTCGATGTCCGACATCGTCAAGGAGGCGGGGCTGTCCGCCGGGGCCGTGTACGTCTACTACTCGGGCAAGGGCGAGCTCGCCGTCGATGCGGGGCGGCGCGTCATGGAGGGGCGGCTGCGCGAGCTCGTGGAGATGAGCGAGGCGGCGGATCCGGAGCCCCCCGCAGTGGTCATCCCCCGCCTCGTCGCGCGGATCCTCGGGGAGGACGAGACGGCCGGCCTGGCGCTCCAGGTGTGGGGCGAGGCGGCCTACGACCCGGAATTCGCCGGGCTCGCCCGGGAGATCTTCGCGGAGATCAGCGCGCGCTTCGAGGACTACCTGCGCGCGTGGTTCGCCCGCGGTGCGGGGCTGGGCGAGGAGGCCGCGGCCGCACGGGCCGTCGTGCTGGCCCCCGCCGTCATGGCGCTCATGCAGGGGTGCCTCGTGCAGACCACGATCCTGGGCGGCACTGCGGCCGCCCGCTGCCGCGCGTCGATCGCGGCCCTGCTCGACGGGCTCTGAGCGGGCTCAGCCGAAGTGGCGCGGCAGCGTCGCGGCGTGGACCTCGCGCAGCCGGGCGACGGGCAGTGCGAAGCTGCCCGTGACGTCGAGCACCGGCTCGGACTCGCCCGCGTCGGTCATGCCGATGCGCTGGTGGGCGAAGCCGCGGGCGGTGCACATATCGGTGAAGCGGATCTCCTCCGAGCGCGGCACCGCGACGATCGCCCTGGCGCTGGACTCGGAGAACAGGGCGGTGAACGCGTCGATGCCGTCGCGCTCGCACAGCTCGTCGAGCCACACCCGCGCACCCGTGCCGAAGCGCATGCACGCCTCGGCAAGCGCGATCGCCAGGCCGCCCTCGGACAGGTCGTGGGCGGCATCGACCATCCCGTCGCGCGAGGCGTTGATGAGGATGTCCGCCAGTGTCGCCTCGGCCTCGGGGTCGAAGCGCGGGGGCACACCGCCCAGGTGGTCGTGGACCACCCCGGCCCAGGCGGAGCCGTCGACCTCCGCGCGGGTGGTGCCGAGCAGGTAGATCGTCAGCCCGGACTCGCGCCAGCCCGACGGGGTGCGGCGGGCGACGTCGTCGAGCACGCCCAGCACCCCCACCACCGGTGTCGGGTGGATGGCCACCCCGCCGGTCTGGTTGTACAGCGAGACGTTGCCGCCGGTCACGGGCACGCCCAGGTCCTGGCAGCCGCGTGCCAGGCCCTCGACGGCCTGCGCGAACTGCCACATGATCTCCGGGTCCTCCGGCGAGCCGAAGTTCAGGCAGTCGGTGACGGCCAGCGGCCGCGCCCCGGTCGCGGCGACGTTGCGGTAGGCCTCGGCGAGCGCGAGCTGCGCACCGCGGGCGGGGTCGAGGTAGCCGTAGCGGCCGTTGGCGTCGGTGGAGATCGCGATGCCCAGCCCCGTGGCCTCGTCGATGCGGATGACCCCGGCGTCATCCGGGAAGGCCAGGGCGGTGTTGCCCTGCACGTAGCGGTCGTACTGGTTCGTCACCCACTCCTTCGACGCGAGGTTGGGCGAGCCGAGCAGCGTCAGGAGGGTCTCCCCGAGGGCTGGCCCGTCCTCCGGGCGGGCCAGGCCGGCTGCTGCCACGGTGTCCGCGGCCACGGCCTCCGTCCAGGACGGGCGCTCGAAGGGCCGCTCGTAGACGGGGCCGCTGACCGCGACCGTCTCCGGTGGCACGTCGACGATGACGTCGCCGTGCCAGTCGATGATGAGCCGGCCGGTGTCCGTGACCTCGCCCAGCACGCTAGTCTCGACCTCCCAGCGCTGCGTGATCGCGAGGAACTCCGCGAGCTTGTCGGGGCGCACGACCGCCATCATCCGCTCCTGTGACTCACTCATGAGGATCTCCTCCGGCGTGAGCGTGGGGTCGCGCAGCAGCACGTCGTCGAGCGCGATGCGCATGCCGCCGTCGCCGTTGGCGGCGAGCTCCGAGGTGGCGCAGGAGATGCCGGCCGCCCCGAGGTCCTGGATGCCCTCGACCGCATCCGCGGCGAAGAGCTCGAGGCAGCACTCGATGAGCACCTTCTCCGCGAACGGGTCGCCCACCTGGACGGCGGGCCGCTTGGCCGGCTTCGTGTCGTCGAAGGACTCCGAGGCGAGGATCGAGGCGCCGCCGATCCCGTCGCCGCCCGTGCGCGCGCCGAACAGCACGACCTTGTTGCCGGCGCCCTTCGCGTTGGCCAGGCGGATGTCCTCGTGGCGCATGACGCCCACGGCCAGCGCGTTGACGAGCGGGTTGCCCTGGTAGACCGCATCGAAGACGACCTCGCCGCCGATGTTGGGCAGGCCCAGGCAGTTGCCGTAGCCGCCCACGCCCGCCACGACGCCGTGGGCGACGCGGGCGGTGTCCGGGCTGTCGATCGCCCCGAAGCGCAGCTGGTCCATGACGGCCACGGGCCGGGCGCCCATCGAGATGATGTCGCGCACGATGCCGCCCACGCCGGTCGCGGCGCCCTGATAGGGCTCGACGTAGGAGGGGTGGTTGTGCGATTCGACCTTGAACGTCACCGCCCAGCCGCCGCCGATGTCGACGACGCCGGCGTTCTCGCCCATGCCCACGAGCAGGTTCTCCGTCATCTCCGGCGTGACGAAGTCGCCGAACTTGCGCAGGTGGACCTTCGAGGACTTGTACGAGCAGTGCTCGGACCACATGACGGAGTACATCGCGAGCTCTGCCGAGGTGGGCCGCCGGCCCAGGATCTCCTTGATCCGGGCGTACTCATCGGCCTTGAGGCCCAGCTCCGCGTAGGGCTGCTCGACGTCCGGGTGGGCCGCCGCGTACTCGACGGTCTCCTTGACCTGCTTGTCGTCGGCGGGCGGGGCGGCGGGCTGGGGGCTCGTCATGGGAGGCGGCGTCCTTTCTCGAACTGATCCGCGCTCAGTCTAGCCGCGCCGCTCAGGCGTTGGGTGCGGCGCTCGTCCCCGCTCCCCGGCGCCGGATCGCCGGCAGCTCGATGCGCCCGCTCGTCGTGGGGCGGGCCGCCGCGCCCGCTCCGTGGTCCCCGCCCGCACCGCAGCACGGGGACCCGGCGGCGCCCGCCGGCGCGGGGATGTCCGCGCTGAGGGGCGCCTCGGCGGCCGTGCCGGGGCCGTGCACTGGGTCAGTGCCGGGCTCCGCGCCGACGCCGGGCTCGGGGCCGTCCGGCAGCGCGGCGAGGAGCGCCTGGGCGTCCTGGCCGAGGATCTCGAAGCCGCCGTCGACGATCATCTCGATGTCCGCGCGCGCGGCCTGGCCCTCGCTCGTGAGGTAGTCGCCCAGGAACAGGGAGTTGACGACGTGGAGGGCCAGCGGCTGGAGCGTGCGCAGGTGCATCTCGCGCCCGCCGGCCATGCGCAGCTCGCGGTCGGGGCACATGAGGCGCACGACCGCGAGGATCCGCAGGCTGCGGCGCGGGTCGAGGTCGCGGATGTGCCCGAGCGGGGTGCCCTCGAACGGGATGAGGAAGTTCACGGGGATCGAGTCGGAGCCGATCTCGCGCAGCGCCTCGACGGCCTCGACGAGCTGCTCGTCCGTCTCGCCCATGCCCACGATGAGGCCGGAGCAGGGGGACAGGCCGGCGTCGCGGGCGCGGGCCACCGTGTCCGCCCGGTCGGCGTACGTGTGGGTCGAGCAGATGTCCTCATAGCGCGACTCGGCGGTGTTGAGGTTGTGGTTGTAGGCGTCGACGCCCGCCTTGCGCAGGGCATCGGCCTGCCCGTCCTTGAGGAAGCCCAGGCAGGCGCACACCTCGACGCCGGGGTGGGCCTCCTTGAGCCGCTCGGTGAAGCCGGCCACGCGCCCGATGTCGCGGTGGGAGGGCCCGCGCCCCGAGGCGACGAGGCACACCCGGGAGGCGCCGCCGCCGATTCCGGCCCCGGCCTGCCCGACGACCTCGTCGGGCTTGAGCCACGAGTACTTGAGGATGTCCGTCGTGGAGCCCAGGCGCTGGGAGCAGTAGCCGCAGTCCTCGGGGCACAGTCCGGACTTGAGGTTGATGAGGTAGTTGACCTTCACGAGGTTGGCGAAGAAGCGGCGGCGCACGCGCCCCGCCGCGGCCACGAGGTCGAGGAGCTGGTGGTCCGGGGTGCGCAGGAGTGCGAGGGCGGCCTCGCGGGGCAAGGGGCGGCCGGCAATGGCGTCATCGGCAAAGGCACTGAACATCGTTCAAGTATTGAACACTGTTCAGGGCGGTGCAAGTCGGGCGCGCCGACCCGGCTCACCCGGCCAGCGGCCGCACCGTCAGGCACTGCTCGAGCGCCCCCACCGGGCCCTGCTCGTCGTGCAGGACGGTGTGCGTGAGCCCCAGGCCCGTGGGGCCGAAGGACACCGAGGTGTCATAGCCGAGCCACCCCTCGCCCGGGGTGCGGAACAGGTGGGCGGTGAGGTCGACGTTGGGGAACATCACCCGCGCCGGATCCGCGCGCACCGTGAGCCCGTTGGCGCCGTCGAAGAGCGCCGCGGCCTGGGCGAGCCGGGTGGCCTCGGCGTCGTCGACGAGGCCCACGTCCGTGCGCAGCCACGTCATCGCCCGCCCGGGCTCGCGCTGCGCGCGCCGGGACCGCGTCGAGGCGATGAAGCCCCCGGGCCAGACCTCGCTGCCCGACCACTCCGGCAGCTCGTCCGGCCCCGGAACCTCCGGCAGCGGGCTCGCGGCCAGCGCCGCGGTGTCCCCGGCCTGCATGAGCCACATCCGGGCGATGACGATCGTCCTGCCGCCGTAGAGCAGCTTGGCCTCGACGAGCTCGATCGTGCGCCCGGGGCGCAGCACCGAGAGCTGGTAGCTCATCGTGTCCATGGGCACCGTGCCGAGGATGTCGCAGGAGATCCGGCCGATCTGCAGGCCGTCGGAGCGCCGCGAGTCGCGATCGCTCTCCACGAGGTGGACGAGGAGGCCGACGGCGGGGGAGATGTGCTGCTCGCGCGGGTCCCACGCCCCGGAGACGTGCTCGGTGGGGCGGTAGGCCGCGCGGCCCACGCGCTCGAAGTAGACGCTCATGGGCCCCCATCCTACGGAAGGCCCGCCTCTAGACTGGGGCGCATGTCGGTGCCGAAGATCGTCCTCTTCTACGCGTTCGCGCCGCTGCCGGACCCCGAGGCGGTGCGCCTGTGGCAGCGCGCGCTCGCCTCCTCGCTGGGGCTCGGCGGGCGCATCATCGTCGCCGCCCACGGCATCAACGCGACGGTGGGCGGCGACGTCGCCGCGGTCAAGGCCTACGTCAAGCAGACCCGGCAGTACCCGGCCTTCGCGGACGCGGACTACAAGCTCTCCGACGGCGCGGGGGACGACTTCCCGCGCCTGAGCGTGCGGGTCCGGCCCGAGCTCGTGACGTTCGGCGCCCCGGACGAGGTGCGCGTGGACGAGCACGGGGTGGTCGGCGGCGGCCGGCGCGTGGCGCCCGAGGACCTCGCGGGGCTGCTGGCCGAGCGGCCGGACGCCGTGATGTTCGACGGGCGCAACACGATGGAGGCACGGATCGGCCGCTTCCGCGGGGCGGTGGTCCCGCGGGCGGAGACGACGCGCGACCTGCTCGCCGAGCTCGACGCCGGGGCCTTCGACCACCTCAAGGACCGCCCGGTCATCACGTACTGCACCGGCGGGGTGCGCTGCGAGGTGCTCAGCGCGCTCATGCGCCGGCGCGGCTTCGCCGAGGTCTACCAGCTCGACGGCGGGATCGTGCGCTACGGCGAGGCGTTCGGCTCAGACGGCCTGTGGGACGGCTCGCTCTACGTCTTCGACCGCCGGATGCACGTGGAATTCGCCCCCGGCGCCCACTCCCTGGGGCGGTGCGGTGCGTGCGGGGAGCCCACCGCGGACTACGCCAACTGCTCCGATCCCGCCTGCCGCCGGATGTTCCTGCGCTGCCCCGCGTGCACCGCTGCCGGCCGCCTGCGGGAGTGCGGGCAGTGCACCGCCGCACCTCGTGCCGCCGCCCCGCTCGCACCCCGACCGCCCACCGCAGAACCGCTCACCGCCGAACGGAGCCCCTCATGAGCCCGGGAATCATCGCACTCTTCGTCGGCGCGGGGATCCTCTTCCTCGCGGCAATGGCGCTCGTCGTCGTCACGGTCACGAGGGCGATCGGCTACCACCGCGCCATCCGGGACCGCGAGGCGGCGCTGGCGGGAGCCCCGATCGGGGTGGGCCTCATCGAGGGCATCCACCGCACCCTGTGGACCTACGGCAGCGGCCCGCCCGGCGGCGGCGCGCCGCACCTCTACCGCTTCGACGTGCGGGTGGAGACGGAGGACGGGCGGCAGTTCACCAGCCGGGTGGAGCGGTACCTGTCCGTGCTCGAGCGCCGTGATTTCCAGGAGGGCACGCTGCGCCCCGTCCACTACGCCCCCGGCCGCGAGGAGGAGGCGGTCTTCGTCACCGACCCCGCCGCGGCCGCCGAGGCGCAGCGCGTGCTCGCCGTCGTGCAGGCCCGCCACCGGCGCTGAGCCGGAGGGTGGGCCGGCTCAGCGGCCGAACAGGCGGCGGAAGAAGCCCTTCTTCTCATCGGCGGCGGTGTCCTGCTTGGCCGCCGAGGGGGCATCGCCCTCGGCGCGCGCGCCGGCATCCGCCGTGGTCGAGTCGGCCACGACGTCCGCGTCGCGGTCCACGGCCGCCGCGTCACGGTCATCCTCGTGGGTCGCCGGCTCGGTGGGCTGGGCGCGCGGCTCGGGAGAGGGCTCGGGAACCGGGGCGGCTGCGGGCTCGGGCGTCGCCGCAGTTGCCGGCGCGGCCTCGGGTGCCGGGGCGTCGTCGTCGACGATGCCGTCATCGGAGAACACGAGCGGCTCGTCGTCGGCGTCCGCGGGGGCGGCGGCCTCGCCGGCCTCCGTCCGGGTGACCTCGACGGAGCCGTCCGAGGTGGGGATCTCGGTGAGCCCGGTGTCCGCGTCCTGGGCCGCGGCGGCGGGCTTGGCGGACTCGGCACGGGCGCCGGCATCGGCGGTCGTGGAGTCGGAGACGACGTCCGCGGCGCGCTCGACGGTGCGCTCATCGCGCTCATCGACCTGCGTCGCCGGCTCGACGGTGGGTGTGACGGCGGGCTCGACGACCACCTCGGGCTCGGAGCGCCTGTCCTCGGAGCTCACATCGTCGGGACGGGGCGGGTTCGTGCTCGCGGGATGGTCCACAGTGGACTCCTGGGGCTCGTGAGCGCTGGTCTCGCTCGGGTGGGCGGGGGCGGGCACCGTGGCGCCGGAGGCCCGCGCGAACTGGACCGCGGCCTCGCCCTCGAGGGGCTGGTGGACCTGGCAGTTCGTCAGGCGGTGCTTGTCGTCGAACGTGACGTCGGCGCTGCCGTCGGAGGCGAGGATGCGCAGCCCGCCGCCGGGCAGGTCCGCGAGCGGGAAGCCGCGCAGCCGGGCGTAGGAGCGCAGCGCGGCCTCGTGGTCGGAGACGTCCGTGAGCGTGAGGCCCGCCGCGATCGCCTTGACGATGGCGCGGATCTCCGGCTCGCCGGCCTCCATGCCGTCGCCGTCGACGAGCAGCCACACGGTGGTGGTGCCCACCGGCAGCGGGAAGTGGGTCCAGCGGCCCGTCACGGCCTTCGCCGCGAGCGTCAGGCGCAGCGCGTCCTCGTCCTTGGCGTCGAACTCCTCCGTGCCGAACTCGGCGACGCCCTCCCGGGCGCCGCGCGCCCGCACCTCGTGGGCGAGCTCCACCACCGGCAGCGGCCAGTCGTTCTCCTCGGACCAGCCCCACCGCCACGTGCCGTAGGCGGAATCGGCCGAGCCGATGAGGTGGGGGCGCAGCACGACCGGGTCCTCGGAGCCGAAGCGCAGCGCGGGCTGCTCGGAGAAGTCCGCATCCCAGTCGTCGGCGCGCTCGGCGATGCGCTGCTCGAAGCGCATCTGCGCGTCCGTGGACATGAAGACGGCGCGGTTGACCAGTTCCTGCAGGGAGTCGTCGCCAGGGGTGTTCGTCATGGCCTCAGCCTAGCCGCGGCTCACCGGACGCGCACCGACAGGCACGTGACGCAGCCCTCGAGCTTCTCGTACTCGCCCACGTCGACCTCGACGACGTCCCAGCCGCGCTCGCGCAGCAGGGCGGCCGACTCCGGGGCGTCTGCGGCCATGATGAGGGTGTCGCCGCTGAGCACGACGTGGGCGCCGGACTCCTCGGGCACGGGCAGGAACGACTCGAAGGCATCCGGGTCGTCGACGACGGGGGCGTAGCCGATGACCGTGCCGTCCGGCAGGGCGGTGACCGCGCTCTTGAGGTGGAGCGCCTTCGTCAGCGGCACCGTGACCACCCGGTAGCCGTGCGGCTCGACGAAGCCGGCGAGCTGGGCGATGCCCTCCGCGTTCGTCGTTCCCGACAGGCCCACGTAGACCGTGGAGCCCACCTTGAGCACGTCACCGCCGTCCAGGGTGCCCGGCGCGGCGATCCGGTCGTACGGGATCCCGAGCTCCTCGAGGACCTGCGCGACCGACCCGGTCTCCGGGTTGCGGGTGGGCTGCTTGGGGTTGGTCAGGACGGCGCGCTCGCCGAACATGACGACCGTGTCCTCGACGAAGACGGAGTCGGGCAGGTCATCGGCGACCGGGACCTCGACGATGCCCCAGCCGCGGGAGCGGAAGGCCTCGACGTAGGCCTCCCACTGGCGGCGCGCGGCCGCGAGGTCCACGGGCTCGCGCTCGCGGAACGTCACGATGCCATCGGCCAGGCTCGCTGCGGGCCGGCGGACCAGCAGGTACGGGGGCTGCGGGTGCGTGTTCTCCATGCCCTCAGCGTAGTCCCCGAGCGTAGTCCCCGGCGGCGCCGTGCGGCCCGTCCGCTGGGATCCCTCAGGCGCGGACGAGGGCGTCCAGCACCGAGGTGAAGAAGCCCTGGCCGTCGAGCCCCGTGCGGGTCCCGGCGTCCGTGTCCGGGCCGAACCCGGCTTCCACGGCGTGCTCGGGGTGGGGCATGAGGCCCACGACGTTGCCGCGCTCGTTGGCGATGCCGGCGATGTCGCGCTGCGAGCCGTTCGGATTCGCCCCCGCGTAGCGGACGACGACGCGGCCTGCGGCCTCGAGCTCGTCGAGGACGTGGGCCTCGGCCCGGTAGCCGCCCTCGCCGTTCTTCAGCGGGATGAGGATCTCCTCGCCCGGGGCGAAGGCGCTCGTCCAGGCCGTCTGCGCGTTCTCCACGCGCAGGCGCTGGTCGCGGCAGATGAAGTGCTGGTCCTCGTTGCGCACGAGCGCGCCGGGCAGCAGGTGGGCCTCGCAGAGGACCTGGAAGCCGTTGCAGATCCCCAGGACCGGCAGGCCGCCGCGCGCGGCGTCGATGACGGAGTCCATGATCGCCGCGAAGCGGGCGATGGCGCCGGCGCGCAGGTAGTCGCCGTAGGAGAAGCCACCGGGCAGGATGACGGCGTCGACGCCCTGCAGGTCCGCATCCCCGTGCCACAGGGGCACGGGCTGGGCGCCGGAGAGGGCGACGGCCCTGGCGGCATCGCGGTCGTCCAGGGTGCCGGGGAAGGTGACGACGCCGATCCGCGCGTCCGCCGCGCCGGGCGCCGGGGCGTCGCCGCGGGCCCGGCCGATGAGCGGGCCGCCGGCCGTGTAGGCGCTGCGGTCGCTCACTGCGCACCCGCCTGCGCGCCGTCAGCCTGGGCGGCGCCGCCGTGGGCCTGGGCCTCCGCGACGGCGTCCGAGGAGGCGCCCACGGGGGTGGCAGGGTGGTCGGGGGCGTCGTCGATCGACTCGGGGCGGATGGCCACGACGTCCTCGATGACGGGGTTGGACAGCAGCGCGGTCGCCGCCTGCTCGATCTGGGCGAGCACCTCGGGGGTGGCCTCCCCGTCGAACGTGAGCTCGAAGCGCTTGCCCTGGCGCACCTCGAACCCCTCGATGCCCAGGCGGTGCAGCCCGGACCCGATCGCCTTGCCCTGCGGATCGAGGATCTCCGGCTTCGGCATGACCTCGACGACGACGTGTCCCATGGTGCTCCTAGCTGAGAGGGGGCGGGCTGCGGATGAAGTCTATCAACGGCCCCGCGGGCCGTGCTGCGCTCGAGCGGTCAGGGGCACGGCCGCCTACTGCCGCTCCCACCCCTCGACCGGGCCGGGCACCGCGGTGAACAGCGGGTGGGGCGCTGCTGCGCCGAGGTGCGCGAGGTGGCCGGAGAACCACTCCGGGTCGCGCTCGGAGACCTTCGCGGCCAGCCGGTCCCGCTCGTAGTCGAGCTGGCCGCGGGTCACGGCCATGGCGCCCGCCCACGGCCCCAGGGCCGGGCCCGGCGCCACCGGGGCCGCGCCTGCCGGCGGGGGCACCGCGGCCGGCACCGCGATGCGCGCGGCGTCGAACGCGTAGCCGCGGGCATCGGCCTCCGCGCGAAGGCCCGTGAGGAAGGCGCCGACGGCCGCGACGGGATCCGCCTGTGCCCGGAAGCGCTCGAGCTGCGGGTGGCTGCGGTAGCCGCGCGTGAGCCCGCGCAGCACCTTCTGGGCGAGCAGCGCCTCGCGCCAGCAGGCGACGAGCCCGCGGCGGTCGAGCAGGCTGGGATCGAGCGACCAGAGTCTCATGGGCTCAAGAGTCTCACGTGCCCTCAGCTGTCGAAGCCCATGCCGATCGCGTCGAGGGCCTTGAGCAGGGGGCCGCGGCGGCCCTCGTTCTCATCGGCCTTGACCATGGCCGCGGTGGTGAGCTTGACGCCGGCCCAGGCGAGCGGCTCGGGCGGGAAGGGCAGCGGCATCTTCCTGACCATCTCGAGCTCCGTGAGCTCGGTCCGCCCGCCGGAGAGCAGGTTGAGCATGACGCGCCCGGCGAACCGCGAGGCCCCCACGCCCAGGCCGGTGAAGCCCGCCGCATAGGCGATCCGGCCGCCGTGGGCCGTGGCGAAGAACGGGAAGAAGCGCGAGCACGTGTCGATCGCCCCGCCCCACTTGTGGCTGAACCGCACGCCCTCGAGCTGCGGGAACATCTCGTAGAGCTGTCGGGCGAGCGTCTCGAACGTCTCCGCGCGCTGGTCGTAGCGCCAGGAGACCTGCTTGCCGTAGTGGTAGACGGCATCCCAGCCGCCGAACAGGATTCGGTTGTCCGCGGTCAGCCGGAAGTAGTGGAACCGGTTGGCGGTGTCCGCCAGCCCCTGGCGGCCGGACCAGCCGATGGCGGCCAGCTGCTCGGCGGTGAGCGGCTCGGTCATGATCGCGTAGTCGTAGACCGGCACGGTGTGCAGCCGCGTGCGCTTGAGCAGCGAGGGGAAGACGTTGGTCGCGAGCGCCACGCGCTCGGCGCGCAGCGTGCCCGCGTCGGTGTGCAGGTCGACGCCGCCGCCGGCGGCCCGGGAGCGGCGGTCCATGCGGCGCACGATCGAGTCCTCGTGCACCTCCACGCCCAGCTCGCGGATGACGCGCAGCAGCTCCCAGCACAGCTTGGCGGGGTGGATGAGCGCGTTGCCGCGCTGGTCCCACAGCCCGCCCAGGTACTGCGGCGAGTCGATGTGCGCGCGCAGCTCCTCTGCGTCGAGCCACACCTCGCCGGCCTCTGGGTCGTGGGCCGCGCGCAGCGCCTCGACCTGGTAGGGCTCGGTGGCGATGTTGATCTCGCCCGTGCGCTCGAACTCGCAGTCGAGCCCGTACCGGGCCACGGCCGCCTCGATGGCGTCGAGGTTCTCGAACCCCAGCTCCGTCAGGCGTGCGTTCTCCGCGGGCAGGTGGGACTCGCCGTTGTCCCACCCGTGGGTGAGGCTCGCGGAGCAGAAGCCGCCGTTGCGCCCGGAGGCGGCCCAGCCCACGCGCCCGCCCTCGAGGAGCACGACCCGCCGGTCCGGGTCCGCCTCCTTGGCCAGCAGCGCGGTCCACAGGCCCGTGAACCCGCCGCCCACGATCGCGAGCTCCGTGCTGTGCTCGCCGGACAGCGCGGGCAGCGCGGCGGGGCGAGCATCGGAATCGAGCCAGAAGGGGACGGTGGAGGCTCCGGCCAGGGCCGCGGAGACGTTCATGGGCATCGCTTTCTGCTGGGGCGGTTGGGGCTGTGAGGGGCTGTGGGGGTGCTCAGCTGCCGGCCATCGTCTTGATGATGGCCGTCGAGGACTCGCCGGACTTGCGCAGGACCAGGCCCACGACGCCGAGCGCCACGAGCGTGAGGACGAGCATGACGGTCGACATCGCCGCGACCTCGGGCCGCAGGGCCACGCGCACGGAGGAGAAGATGTAGACCGGCCAGGGGGTGTAGCCCGGCTGCTGGACGAAGCTCGAGAGGATCGTGTTGTCCAGGCTCAGCGTGAACGACATGAGGCCGCCGGCCAGCACGCCCGGCGCCGCGAGCGGCAGGGTGATGTCCTTGAACGCGTGCCACGGGCTGGCGCCCAGGTCCGCGGCCGCCTCCTCGAGCGAGCGGTCGATGCCGGCCATCCGGGCGCGGATGATGAACGTGACGACGGCGACGGAGAACATCGCGTGGGACACGATGAGCCGGACCAGGCCGTTGTTGAACGGGCCGATCCCCGCGTCGACGCCCAGGGTGACGAACCAGGGCAGGAACGCGATGCCGTCGACGATCTCCGGGGTCACAAGCGTGAGCGCGAGGATGCCGGTGAGGCCGGCGGCCCACCAGGCGCCTCGGCGGGCCCTGGCCAGGGCGATGCCGCCCAGGGTGCCGAGCACGGTGGCCAGGAGCGCGGAGCCCACGGCCGCCTGGAGGCTCGTGATGACGGAGGAGACGATGATGTCGTTGTTGATCGCGTTGACGTAGGCGTTGAAGCCGAAGCCCTTCCACGCCGCCAGCACGCGCCCGGAGTTGAACGAGTAGACGACGATGACCGCGATCGGGGTGAAGAGGAACGCGAAGACGAGGACGCCCCAGAGCGTGAACAGCGCGTTCGTCGTGTTCGCGCGCTTCTTGCCGTAGGCCATGTCAGATCCCCTCGAGCTGGACGCGGGTGAGTCGGGCGGTGATGAGCCGGCCGAGCCACAGGACGGCGGCGGCGACCGCGACGACCGCGAGCGTGACGAGGATGAGGACCACCGCCATCGCGGCGCCCAGCGCCCAGTTCTGCGCGGTGTTGAACTGGTTGGCGATGATCTGGCCGATCATCGAGCCGTTCGCACCGCCCAGCACGGTCGCCGTGACGTAGTCGCCGGTCAGGGGGATGAAAACGAGGAGGCAGCCACTGGCCACCCCGGGCATTGCCAGGGGCATCGTGATGCGGAAGAACGTGGACAGCCGCCCGGCGCCCAGGTCGTAGCTCGCCTCGCGCAGCGCCTGGCCGGCGGAGTCCATCGCCACGAACAGCGGCAGGATCATGAGCGGCAGGTAGTTGTAGACCACGCCGATCTGCACGGCGGCGCGCGTGTAGAGGATGTTGAGCGGGCCGGAGAGGAGGCCCAGCTGCTGCAGCCCGTCGGACAGGAAGCCGTCCGGGGAGAGGATGATCTGCCAGCCCAGGGTCCGGACGAGGAAGTTCGTCCAGAAGGGCACCATGACGATCGCCAGGAGCACCCCGCGCCGGTTCGCCGGGACCTTGACGGCCAGCCAGTAGGCGAACGGGACGCTGATGAGCAGGCAGAGGATCGTGCCGAGCACGGAGATGCGCAGGGTCGCCGCGAACGTGGCGAGGAACGAGCCGGTCATCGACTCCGCGTAGCGCTCGAGGCTCAGGCGGTCCGTGGCCACCGTGGTGAATTCGTCCGGCTTGTACCCGAAGCTGTAGAACAGCACGAGGGCCACCGGGACGACGAAGAAGAAGACCGCATAGGCCCACGTGGGGAACGCGAGCGCCCCCGGGCCCAGGATCTTCGCTGCAAACCGCCTCATGCTCCGCTCCTTGCCTGTGCTGCCGTGAGGATGTCGACGCGCCGCTGCTGGCCGGAGTTGAGCTCCGAGGCCGTCAGGCGATCGAGAATTTCCTGCGCTGGGAAGATGAGCTCCGGATAGTCGAACTCGTCCTCGACCTTCTTGTCCGTCAGCGACTTCGAGCCTGTCGGGTAGCCGATGTAATCGACCTCCTTGAGCGCCTGGTCCGGAGCGATAATCCAGTTGATGAAGGCGTGCGCGGCATCCGGATGCGGTGCACCCGTGGCGATGGCCCAGTTGTCCATCCACAGGTTGGCCGACGGCTTCGCGAAGACGAACTTCCAGCGGTCGGGATCGTCGGATTCCATGATCCCCTGGCGAGCGTCGCCGTTGTAGGCCTGCATGAGAGTGAAGCCGCCCTGTGCCATGGCCGTGCTGGCAGATCCGACGTAGGCCTTCACATGAGGAGCCAACTCGTCGACGACGATCTTCTCGGCAGCGTCGAGCTCCGAGGTCTTCGTGGAATTCAGGTTGTAGCCGTCGCCCCGAGGCCGATTCCCGAGGCTTCCCACGGGTCTTCGAGCACGGCGACCTTCCCCGAGGCCTTGCCGGTGGCCATCGTGACGAAGTCCTTCCAGGTCTCGAGGTCATCATTGATGGCCTGCGTGTCGTAGACGAAGCCCGTCGTCCCCCAGTTCTTGCACACCGAGTACGTGTTTTCAGGGTCGAATGGCTGTTTGAGGAAGTTCGGGTCCATCGTCGACAGATTGGGCAGCAGCTTCTTGTCGAGGGGCTGCAGCAGCTTGTGGTGGGCCATCTGCGGAATCACCAGCCCAGTCGGCACCACGATGTCGTAACCGGACGTCCCCCGTGTCGCAGAGAGCTTTGAGATCAGCTCCTCGTTCGAGCCGAACGAGTCCACCTGGACGATGACGTCGAAGTCCTTGCGGAACTTCTTGAGCAGCGCCGGGTCGTCGTAGTCGCCCCACGTGTAGATGTTGAGCTTGTCCTCGAGCTCGCCGTCGGGGGCGATGTTCGCCGCGACCCTGTCGCTGCGCCCGCAGCCGGTGACGACGAGGCCCGCCCCCGCCGCGGCGAGGCCCGCGAGCACCGAGCGCCGGCTCAGGCGCGCGGCGGCCTGCCGGGTGCCGAGGATGCGCACATCCGCGCCGGGCGCCTCACTCATCGCCGAACACCTGCACGGCCTCGGGCGCCCAGCTCAGCGCGACCGCGTCGCCCTCGTGCACCTCGGGCGCGGCGACTGCGGGCACGCGGGCGAGGACCTCGCGGTCGCCCACCCGCACGAGGTACTGGACGACATCGCCCAGGAACGACTCGCCCACGACGGTGCCGGCCACCGCGTTGCGCGTCCCTCCGGCGGGAGCACCCGGGGCCACGGCGACCACCTCGGGCCGGATGGCGGCCTGGACGGTGATGCCGTGGGCGAAGTCCCGGGCGGCGGCCACCGGGACCTCGAGGTCCGCGGTCTCGCCGTGGAGGACCGTGGTGTCCCCGTCCGTGTTGCCCACGGTCGCCGCGACGAAGTTCTGCTTGCCGATGAAGCCCGCGACGAAGGCGTTCGCGGGCGCCTGGTAGATCTCCTCGGCCTCCCCGATCTGCTGGACGACGCCGTCGTTCATGACGACGATCCGGTCGCTCATCGCCAGCGCCTCCTCCTGGTCGTGGGTGACGAAGACGAACGTCAGCCCGATGTCCGTGTGGAGGCGGATGAGCTCGAGCTGCATCTCCTCGCGCAGCTTGCGGTCGAGGGCGGACATGGGCTCGTCGAGCAGGAGCACGCGCGGGCGGTTGACGAGGGCGCGGGCGAGCGCGGCGCGCTGGCGCTGGCCGCCGGAGAGCATGTCCGGCCTGCGCTCGGCGAAGCCCTCCATGCGCACGAGCCGCAGCGCCTCGGACACCCGGGGGCCGATGTCCTTCTTCGCCACCTTCGCCCGCTTGAGGCCGTAGGCGACGTTCTCCGCGACGCTCATGTGCGGGAAGAGGGCGTAGGACTGGAAGACGGTGTTGACCGGCCGCTTGTACGGCGGCAGCATCGCGATGTCCTCGCCGTCGAGCTCGATCGCACCGGATGTGGGCTCCTCGAAGCCGGCGATCATGCGCAGCAGCGTCGTCTTGCCGCAGCCCGAGGGGCCGAGCAGGGAGAGGAACTCGCCGGCGCGCACCTCGAGGTCGAGGCGCTTGATGGCGGTGTGCTCGCCGTAGTCCTTGCGGATCTCGCGGATCGTCAGCCGCCCGCCCGTGGTGGCGGGGCTCGCGGCCTGCTGGGAGGTCGTCGTCATGGCGCTTCCTTACGTCTGCTTCCGGCGGGATGGGGTCGAGGGTGCGGGCGCGGTGCTCACAGCGTGACCTGCGGGTCCGCGTGGACGAGGCGCCCGCCCGCGGCGGTGAGCAGGGTGCCCACGGTGTGCAGCTCCTGCGCGGGCAGCGCGAACGGGTTGGCATCGGCCAGCGCGAAGTCGGCCGGCGCGCCCACCCGCAGGCGGCCCGCGGTGTGCGTGCGGGCCAGCCGGGCCGAGCCCGAGGTGTAGGCGGCGAGCGCCGTCTCCAGGCGCAGCGCCTGGTGGGGCAGCAGGGGCTCGGGGCGGACCGCTGTGGGGTGGCTGCGGTTGACCGCCACGTGGATCGCCTGCCACGGATCCGGGCTGCTCACCGGCCAGTCGGAGCCCATGGCCAGCGGGGCGCCGGCGCGAGCGAGGTCGCCGAACGGGTACTGCCAGCCGGAGCGCTCCTCACCCAGCACGGGCATGTTGAGCTCGACCATCTGGTCCTCGTAGCACGCCCACAGGGCCTGCATGTTCGCGGTGATCCCCAGTTGCGCGAAGCGGGGGATGTCGGCGGGGTCGACGACCTGGATGTGGGCGATGTGGTGGCGGGCGTCGGACCGGTCGCCGGCGGCGGCAAGCGCCTCGAAGGCGTCGAGGGCCTCGGTGGAGGCCGCGTCGCCGATCGCGTGGCAGTGGATGTCGAGGCCCGCGGCGGAGATCGCCGCGAAGGCCGCGCGCAGGTGCTCGCGGGCGAAGTACTGCGTCCCCGTGCCCCCGCACGCGCACCGGTAGGGCTGCGCCATGGCCGCCGTCATCGACTCGACGATCCCGTCGAGCATGAACTTCACCTGCGTGGTGCGCAGGCGCGGGCTGTCCACCCGGCGGGCGGCCAGGCGGGCCGCCTCGGCCTCGACGTCGGCGATGTCCCGGCCCCACCACAGCGAGCCGTTGACCTCCATGGTGAGCTCGCCGGCGGCCTCGGCCGCCACGTAGGCCGCCAGGCTGTCGCCGTGGCCGGAGTAGTCGCCCACGATCGCGTCGATGTAGCCGGTGATGCCCAGGCCGTGCATGGCCGCCTGGCCGTGGAGCAGGCCCGCGCGCAGCTCCTCCGGGCTCTCCGGCGGGATGTGGGCCGCCACGAGGTCCATGGCCGACTCGTGGAGCGTGCCGGTGGGCTCGCCGTGCTCATCGCGCTCGATGACGCCGCCGGGGGGCGGCTGGGTGGTGCGGTCGATGCCCGCGATCCGCAGCGCGGCCGTGTTCACCCAGGCGGAGTGGTGGTCGCGGTTGATGAGCTGGATGGGCCGATCCGATCCCACGGCCGCACCCGCCTCGTCGAGCTGGGAGGCCAGCGGCGCGCCGCCGGGGAAGTGGGCCATCGACCATCCGCCGCCGGTCAGCCAGCCCTCGCCCTGTGGCAGGGCGGCGCGGACCGCGGCGAGCACCTCGGCGGCCGAGGTGGTCTGCGAGACGTCGAACGCGAGCGCCTCCACTCCGGCGAAGACGGGGTGGGCGTGGGCGTCGACGAAGCCCGGGGCGAGCAGCGCGCCGTGGGCGTCGACGACGCGGCCCACCGGGTCCAGTCCGCGGCCGATCCCGGTGACCGTGCCGCCGGAGACCGTCACGGTGTCCGCGTCGAGGAGGCGCTCGCCGTCGAAGACGGCGGCGTTCGCGATCGTGAGGTCGAGGGGGTCCTGGACCGCAGGGCGCCCGGCCCCGGCGGCCGGGCCTGCGGCCGCTCCGGCGGCGGGATCAGCGCTCATCGGCGCCGTCCTGGTCGCGGGGCGCCTGCGCGGCGGTGAACACGATGTCCTGCCACTCCTTCTTGGGCCCCGGGCTCTGGTCGATGAGGACGTGCTTGATCTGGGTGTACTCGTCGAACGAGTACTGCGACATGTCCTTGCCGAAACCGGAGGCCTTGTAGCCGCCGTGGGGCATCTCGGAGACGATCGGGATGTGCTCGTTGACCCAGACGGTGCCCGCCTCGATCTCCGCGGCCGCGCGCAGGGCGCGGTTCGTCTGCCCGGTCCACGCGGAGGCGGCCAGCCCGTAGGGGGTGTCGTTGGCCAGCGCGATCGCCTCGTCGTCGTCCTCGAACGCCATGGCGATCAGGACGGGCCCGAAGATCTCCTCGCGCCACACCTCGGCGTCGGTGCCGATGCCGGTGATGAGCGTGGGGCGGTAGTAGGCGGTGTCCTCCCGGGTGCCCGGCGTGCCCTCCGGGATCGTCCCGCCCGCGGCGATCGTCGCCCCGGCGGCGCGGGCGCGGTCGACGAACCCGGCCACGCGGTCGCGGTGGGCCACGGAGATGAGCGAGCCCAGGTCCGTGGCGGGGTCGGACGGGTCTCCCACGCGCACCCCGTCCATGAGCTCGGCGACGCGGGCGGTGAACGCCTCGTAGAGGGAGGAGTGGACGATCGCGCGGGTGGCGGCCGTGCAGTCCTGCCCGCCGTTGATGATGGAGCCCGCGACGGCGCCGCGCGCGGCGGCCTCGAGGTCCGCATCGGCGAAGACGACGAACGGGGCCTTGCCGCCCAGCTCCAGGTGCACGCGGGAGCCCTTGGCCGAGGCGACCTCCATGACGCGCCGGCCCACGGCGGTGGAGCCGGTGAACGAGGACATGACGACGTCGGGGTGGGCGATGAGCGCCTCGCCGGCGGTCCTGCCGTCGCCCGCGATGACGTTGATGACGCCGGCGGGGAAGCCCGCCTCGAGCGCCAGGCGGCCCAGCAGCAGCGTGGTGCCCGGGGTCATCTCCGAGGTCTTGAGCACGATCGTGTTGCCGGCCGCGACGGCGGGGAAGATCTTCCACGCGGCCATCTGCAGCGGGTAGTTCCACGGGGAGATCGAGCCGACCACGCCCAGCGGCTCGCGGCGGATCATCGACGTCGAGTTCTCCCAGTACGTCCCGGCGGAGAGCCCGGCGAGCTGGCGGGCGGCGCCGGAGAAGAATGCGGCGTTGTCCGCGGAGCCCGGGACGTCGAACTCCGTGGCCAGCCGGATCGACTTGCCGGTCTGCTCCGATTCCAGGCGGGCCAGCTCCTCGGCGTGCTCGCCCATGAGGCGGGCGAGTTCGCCCAGGGCCGTGGAGCGCTCGGCGGGCAGCGCGCGCTTCCATGCGGGGTAGGCGGCCTTCGCCGCCGCGACCGCGGCGTCGACATCGGAGGCGTCTGCCAGGCGGTAGCTCTCCCGCTGGGTGCCCGTTGCCGGGTTGACCGGGGTGTAGGCCGGGCCGTGGCCTTCGACGAGGTCTCCGTTGATGAGGTGCACGCTGCTCCTGACGGGTGGGGATCGGGGGGGGCGGGGTCGGCGGCCGCGAGCTGCGAAGACGACGCGGGCCGCGCGGCTTGCGTGGCCGCCGCACGGGCGTCGCGGCGGCGCTGCTGTGACCCCCTGCACAATCGGTTGCGGCAACCCTAGCGCAGACGGCCAGCCGTTCGCTACTGTTTCCGCTGTGCGGTAAGTTCTAATCGGGTCTTTCAGTTGCAAGAGGGACTTGTATCTACTGAAAATGCGGTTCATGCTGGTCGTGACCGCGATCGAACGCGGGGCGCGCTCACGCCCGCTCGGCGAGGAGGTGGCCCGCATGCCCGGAGGGAGGCTGCAGCTGACGAAGTCGGATCTGCACCTTGACCAGAAGTCCAAGCGGATCATCGAGGAGCTCCAGCACGACGGGCGGCGCACCTACTCGGAGATCGGGCGCGCCGTGGGCCTGTCCGAGGCCGCGGTGCGCCAGCGCGTCGCGAAGCTCATGGAAGCCGGGGCGATGCAGATCGTCGCGGTCACCAACCCGCTGCAGCTGGGCTTCGGGCGCCAGGCGATGATCGGGCTCAAGGCCACGGGCGAGCTCACGCCCGTGGCGGATGCGGTCGCAGACATCCCGCAGGTCGACTACGTCGTCGTCACTGCGGGCACGTTCGACATCCTCGCGGAGGTCGTCTGCGCCGACGACGACGAGCTGCTCGCCGTGCTCAACTCCATTCGCCAGATCCCGCACGTCCGGGAGACGGAGACCATGACCTACCTGACACTGTGGAATCAGAAATACAACTGGGGGACCAGATGACGACCGAACAGCAGAGTGCGATGCGCGATCACCTGTGGATGCACATGGCCAATCACCAGCACCTCTTCGAGGGCGGTGAGACGCCGATCATCACGCACGGCGAGGGCCACTACATCTACGACGACAAGGGCCGCAAGATCTTCGACGGGCTCGCCGGCCTGTTCGTCGTGCAGGTGGGCCACGGCCGCGAGGAGCTCGCGCAGGCCGCCTACGACCAGTCGAAGAAGCTCGCCTTCATGCCGCTGTGGTCGTATGCCCACGAGCCGGCGATCGAGCTGGCCGAGCGCCTGGCGGGCTATGCGCCCGGCGACCTCAACCACGTCTTCTTCACCTCCGGCGGCGGCGACTCCGTGGAGTCAGCGTTCAAGCTGGCGAAGAACTACTTCAAGATCCAGGGCAAGGGCGAGAAGCACAAGGTCATCTCCCGCGCGGTCGCCTACCACGGCACCCCGCACGGTGCGCTGGCCGTCACCTCGCTGCCCGGCCTGCGCAATCAGTTCGCCCCGCTGGTCCCCGGCGCGCACAAGGTGCCGAACACGAACTTCTACCGCGCCGACGACCGGTTCAACGGCGATGAGAAGGCGTTCGGCCAGTGGGCCGCGGACCGCATCGCCGAGCAGATCGAGTTCGAGGGCCCCGATTCCGTCGCGGCCGTCTTCCTCGAGCCCGTGCAGAACTCCGGCGGCTGCTTCCCGCCGCCCCCCGGCTACTTCGAGCGGGTCCGCGAGATCTGCGACGAGTACGACGTGCTCCTCGTCTCCGACGAGACGATCTGCGCGTTCGGGCGCATCGGCTCGATGTTCGCCTGCAACGACTTCGGCTACGTGCCGGACATCATCACGTGCGCCAAGGGCATCACGTCCGGCTACGCGCCGCTGGGCGCCATGATCGCCTCGGACAGGCTCTTCGAGCCGTTCGGCAAAGGCGGGGAGACCTTCTACCACGGCTACACGTTCGGCGGGCACCCCGTGGCCTGCGCGGTGGCGATGAAGAACCTCGACATCTTCGAGCGCGAGGGCCTCAACGAGAACGTGCTGACCAACGGGCCGGCGTTCCGCGCCACGCTCGAGAAGCTCAAGGACCTCCCGATCGTCGGCGATGTGCGCGGCGAGGGCTTCTTCTACGGCATCGAGCTCGTCAAGGACAAGGAGACGAAGGAGTCGTTCTCCGACGAGGAGTCCGAGCGCATCCTCAAGGGCTACGTCTCCAACGCGCTGTTCGACGAGGGCCTGTACTGCCGCGCCGACGACCGCGGCGACCCCGTCATCCAGCTCTCGCCGCCGCTCACGGTGGGCCAGGCGGAGTTCGACGAGATGGAGGGCATCCTCCGCAAGGTCCTCACGAACGCGTGGGAGAAGATCTGACGGTTCGCTGAGCCCGGCCCAGGCGGCCACCCGACCGGCCCCCGCCCGTGTGGCGGGGGCCGGTCGTGCGTGCGGGCGGGCTCCGGCTGCGGAGGGGCGGGCGCTCAGGCCCCCGGGAAGGCCGCGCCCGTGATCCGCTCGAAGGCGGACGCATATCGCTCGCGGGTCCGCTCGACCACCTCGGCGGGCAGGGCCGGCGGCTGCTCCCCGGACTCGCGGTCCCAGCCGGAGTCCGGGCCCGTCAGCCAGTCGCGCACGAACTGCTTGTCGAAGCTCGCCTGCGATTCGCCGGGACGGTAGGCGGCCGCATCCCAGAAGCGCGAGGAGTCCGGCGTGAGCACCTCGTCGCCCAGCAGGATCTGGCCCTGCGGGCCGCGGCCGAACTCGAACTTCGTGTCCGCGACGATGATCCCGCGCTCCCGGGCGATCTCCTCGGCGCGCGTATAGAGGCGAAGGGTGAGGTCGCGCAGCTCCTCGGCGTCCGCGCGGCCCACCACGTCGGTGGCCTTCTCGAAGCTGATGTTCTCGTCGTGATCGCCCAGCTGCGCCTTGGTCGCCGGCGTGAAGATGGCCGGCTCCAGCCGGTCCGCGTCGGCCAGGCCGGCGGGCAGCCGCACACCGCACACGCTGCCGTTGCGGCGGTAGTCCACGAGGCCGGAGCCGGTGAGGTAGCCGCGGGCCACGCACTCGAGGGGGAACATGTCCAGCGGGCGGCAGATCATCGCTCGGCCGGCCACCGCCTGCGGCACGTCGAGGTCGAGGACGTGGTTGCCCACGACGTCGGCCAGCTGGTCGAACCACCACAGCGACAGGCCCGTGAGGATGGCGCCCTTGTCCGGGATCGGCGTGCTCAGCACGAAGTCGAAGGCGGAGATCCGGTCCGAGGCGACCATGAGCATGCGCTCGGCCTGGGCCAGCTGCGCACCGCCGTCGGCTCCGGGCGTCCCCGCGGGCACGTAGATGTCGCGCACCTTGCCCGAGTACGCGTGGGTCCAGCCGGGCAGGTCCAGTGAGTCGCTCATGGCCGCACCTTTCTGTGCAGGGGAGGAGCGGTGCGGCGGCGCTGGGCGCCGTGCTGCCGCGGAAGGGGCTCCAGTCTACGGCCGCCGGCGCCCGCCGCGCGCGGCTCGGCTGGGCACCGCCCCCGAGGCGCGGGCCCGGGTCAGCCCTGCGCGCCGGTGCGCACCGGCACGGCGACGCGGCCCTGCGCCGCGGTCAGGGCGATGTCGCCGCGGTGCTGCTCGCCGTCGAAGCCAATGAGCTCCACGGCCTCGTAGGCGCGGGCGCGCGCGGCGTCCAGGTCCTCGCCCAGGGCGACGACGGAGAGCACCCGGCCGCCGCCGGTGAGGGTCTCACCCTGGTCGGAGGTCGTCGTCCCGGCGTGGAGGACCAAAGTGTCGGCGAGCGCGCTGGCCTCCTCGAGGCCGGAGATCGGGTCGCCGGTGCGCGGCGCCTCGGGGTAGCTGTGGGCCGCCAGCACGACGGCGACGGCCGAGCGGGGATCCCACTCGAGCGCGGGCACCTGGGCGAGGCGCCCCTCGGCCGCGGCGAGCAGGGTCTGGGCCAGGGGGGAGCGCAGCCGCGCGAGCACGGCCTGGGTCTCCGGGTCGCCGAAGCGCACGTTGAACTCGACGACCTCGATGCCGTTGCGCGTGAGCGCCAGCCCGCAGTACAGGAGGCCCGTGAACGGGGAGCCGCGGCGGGCCATCTCGTCGACCACCGGCTGCGCGACGGTCGCGACGATCTCGTCGACCATGCCGGGCGGCGCCCACGGCAGCGGCGAATACGCGCCCATCCCGCCCGTGTTGGGGCCGGAGTCGCCGTCGCCGATCCGCTTGAAGTCCTGGGCGGGCTCGAGCGGGAGGGCGGTGGTGCCGTCGCAGAGGACGAAGAGGGAGACCTCCGGGCCGTCGAGGTAGTCCTCGATGACGACCCGGTCGGAGACCGCCAGGCAGGACGTGGCGTGGGCGAGCGCCGCGTCGAAGTCGTCGGTGACGACGACGCCCTTCCCTGCGGCCAGCCCATCGGCCTTGACGACGTAGGGGGCGCCGAAGCGCTCGAGCGCGGCCCGCGCCTCGCCCTCCGTGGCGGCGGGCACCGCGGCGGCCGTGGGCACGCCGGCGGCGGCCATGACCTCCTTCGCGAACGCCTTCGAGCCCTCGAGGGTCGCGGCCTCCTGACCGGGGCCGAAGACCGGGAAGGACGCCTGGCGCAGCGCGTCGGCGACCCCGGCGACCAGGGGCGCCTCCGGGCCCACGACGACGAGGTCGGCGTCGAGCTCCTCGGCGAGGTCGACGACCGCCGCGGAATCCGTGGCGTCGACGGGGCGCGTCTCGCACATGCGCCCGATGCCCGGGTTGCCGGGGGCGGCGATGACCGCCTCCACCTGGGGATCGCGGGAGAGAGCGGCGACGAGGGCGTGTTCGCGGGCGCCCGACCCGATCACGAGGACCTTCACGTCCGCCAGTCTACTGATCGGACCCGCCGAGTGGCTGGGCTGCGCCGGCGGGCCGGGCGAGCGTAGGCTCGGTCCATGGGAACCTACACGCAGCAGGCAGACACCGCCCCGTCGCTCGCGGCCGCCATGGGCCGGCTCGCACTGGCCTCCTCGATCGTCGCGGCCGCGGCGTGGGCGGGGACGAAGGCGACGATGCCCAAGGTCGGACTCTACGAGCGCCTTGAGCTGCCGGCCTTCGCCCCGCCGCGGAAGGTCTTCCCGATCGCCTGGACCGGCCTGTTCGCCCTCACGGCGGTCACCTCGGCCGTGGGCATGTCGAAGGCGAAGACGAAGGCCAAGCGCCGCAGGATCCTCCGCTCGCTCGTGGTCAACATGGGCCTCAACGCCGCGTGGTCCTACCTGTTCTGGCAGGTGGAGGCCCGTGCGCTCTCCGCCGCCGAGGCGGCACTGCTGGCGGCCTCCGCCGTCGAGCTGGCCGTGCGGATCGGCAAGGAGTCCCCGGCCGCCGGCGCGGCGCTCGCCCCCTATCCGGCCTGGTGCGCGTTCGCCACCGTGCTCGCGTCCGCCATCGCGCAGCGCAACCCCGAGGGCTGAGCGCTCGGCCGCTGTTCGCGGAGAGCGGCCGCGTCCCGTCGCGCGCGCTCCGGCCGCTGCCTGCGCCCTGCCCCCGCGTAGCAGGTCCGGGCCGGTGCCCCGGCCTCGCTCACCACCGGGGACTCAGCCGGCGGAAGGCACGGCCAGGGCGAAGCCCGCGCTCGTGAGCGCCAGCACGAGCACGATGACGACGAGGACCGCCCACAGGGCCAGGCAGATGCCGTTGAGCACGAGGCCCCAGTTGGCGACCGTGCGCCCGGCGGGCTCGCGGCGGCGCGAGCGGATGCCCAGCCACACGCCGATGAGCGGCACGAAGAACGTCCAGCCCGACAGCAGCGAGCAGATCCCCAGCACGAGGCTGGCGATCCCGCACGTGCGGACGGGTTCGGAGCCCGCGCCGCCGGCCGGAGCGGCGTGGGCGGCGAAGTCGGCGTGGGCGGTGGGTGCCGGGCTGGGTGCGGACATGGCGGTGGCTGCCTTTCTGGGGGTCTGCGGTGCTCTGCTGGGTCGTCCTGTGTGCGGTTCCACGTTAGGGCGGCCCCGTGCGCCCGGGCCAGGGTGCCAGCCGCGGTCCTGCGGTGGGGTTTGCCCCCGGTGCGGGTGCCCGGGCGGCCGTGCGGCCGTAGGGTAAGCGCATGAGCGAAAGCCCTGAGACCACGCCCGCCCAGGCCCCCGGTACGGCACCGGGTGGCGCGCCCGCCCCCCGCTCGACCGCCCCCTCGGCGGCCGACGGCGACCCGCCGCGGGCGAGGGCGACCTTCGATGCCGGCCAGGCGGTGGAGCTCGCCGTCGTCGAGCGCTCGGGCTTCATCGAGTCGCGGCACCTGGGCTCGGCGGTCGTCGTCGACCCGTCGGGCGCGCCCGTCGTCGAGCTGGGCGCACCGGGCGAGCCGGTCTTCACCCGCTCGTGCCTCAAGCCGCTGCAGGCGATCGCCTGCATGGAGTTGGGGGCGCCGCTGTCCGGGGACGCGGCGGTGCTGGCGTCCGCCTCGCACCGCGCGGAGGCCGAGCACGTGGAGGTGGTCGAGCGGATGCTCGCCTCCGTCCACGTGGGCGAACGCGACCTTCAGTGCCCGTCCGTGCAGCCGGCGGATCCGGACAACCTCGTGGCCGTGCGCTCGGGCGGGCGGGCCACCTCCCCGCTGTACTTCAACTGCTCGGGCAAGCACGCGGCGTTCCTCATGGCCCAGAAGCTCGCCGGCGAGCCCACCGGGGACTACCTGGACCCCGAGTCCGCGATCCAGCGGCGCGTGGGCCAGGTCATCAAGCACTACTGCGGCGAGCGCTCCGCGGCCGTGGGCGTCGACGGCTGCGGTGCACCCGTCCACGCGCTCTCGCTCACCGGGCTGGCGCGCGGCATCGGCGCGGTCGCCGCGGGCAGCACCCCGGAGGCCCGGACGCTCATGGACGCGATCCAGTGCAGCCCCTGGGCCATCGAGGGCCACGGGCAGCCGAACACGCTGGCCATCGAGGAGCTGGGCGTGCTCGCCAAGAGCGGGGCGGAGGGCGTGCGCGTCATCGCCACCCCGACCGGCTGGGCGGTGGCCGTCAAGTGCCTCGACGGCTCCTCCCGGCCCACGATGTTCACCGCCCTCGAGCTCCTCGTCGCGGTGGGCGCGCTCGATGCCGCGGACGTGCTGCCCATCCTCGACGACGTCACGCCCCCCGTCACCGGCGGCACGCGCGCCGACGGCTCCACGGCGATCGTGGGCACCCTGGTGGCCGGCGAGGCGGTGGTCGCGGCCCTGCGCGAATGGGCCGGCCGGCGCGCGGCGGATGCGGCCGGCTCCGGGGAGCCGGGGAGCGGCCAGGAGGGGGAGCGCTCGTGAGCACGCGGCGCAGGATTTCACGCGAGGCCGGCGAGCGCGCGCTCGAGGCGTGGAGCGCGGCCCACGACTCCGGAGCCGCGGCCGTCGATCGGCAGACCGAGGCGACGGCCGTGCGCTACTGCCTCGAGGAGCTGGCGGCCCGCCATCCGGGCAATGCCGTGGAGGTGCGCGTGCCCCCGTTCGGGGTGGCGCAGTGCATCCCCGGCCCGCGCCACACCCGCGGCACACCGCCCACGGTGGTCGAGGCCAGGCCCCAGGCGTGGCTCGAGCTCGCCACCGGGCGGCTGGGCTTCACCGCCGCGCTGGCGGCCCATGCGGTGGAGGCGTCCGGGGTGCGCTCGGACCTCAGCGGGTTCCTGCCGCTGTTCCCCCTGGAGGGCGCGGACGCCCAGACCGCGGTGCCCCATGCGCCGGCCGAGCCGCAGGAGGTGGCCCCGGAGGCGCAGGACCCGTCCGCGGAGGGCCAGGCGCACTGACCGGGGAGGGTCAGGTGCGCCTTCCCGCGGGGGGTGTGAACGCCCCGCTCGCGCGGGGCTGGCCGGCGCCCAGTGCTCAGCGCCGCCGGTTCCAGCGCTGCCCATCCCAGCATGCGGGGCGCCCTGCCGCGCGCGGGTGCGCATGGACAATGGGCCCATGAGCGCACAGACGAAGCAGACGACGTCCTTCATCGCCGGGCGGCACGTGCCGTCCCTGCAGACCTACCCGAACATCGACCCCGCCACCG
The DNA here is from genome assembly GCF_009857845.1 of Brevibacterium rongguiense. Taxonomy (GTDB): domain Bacteria; phylum Actinomycetota; class Actinomycetes; order Actinomycetales; family Brevibacteriaceae; genus Brevibacterium; species Brevibacterium rongguiense. The sequence continues at coordinate 78,298 of NZ_WWEQ01000005.1, forward strand.
GCGCCGAGCTATGCCAGGTGGCCCGGGGCGGCGCCGCCGAGGTCGACGAGGCGGTCACCGCGGCCGCCGCGGCCCAGCGGGGCTGGGCGCGGACCTCGCCCGAGGAGCGCTCGCGGCTGCTCGTCGCCGCCGCGGGCCTCATCCGCCGCGATCGCGAGACCCTGGCCCGCCTCGAAAGCGAGGACACCGGCAAGCCGCTGGCCCAGGCCTACGCGGACGTGGACGTGTGCGCCCGCTACTTCGAATTCTACGGCCACACGATCGAGTCCTTCTACGGCTCCACGATCCCGCTGGGCGGGGACATGCACGTCTACACCCGCCGCGAGCCCTACGGGGTGACCGGCCACATCGTCGCGTGGAACTATCCCCTCCAGCTCGTCGGCCGGGCGGCCGCCACCTCGCTGGCCACCGGCAACTGCGCCGTGGCCAAGCCGGCGGACGAAACCCCGCGCAGCACCGTGGCCCTGGCCGAGCTCATCCACGAGGCCGGGTTCCCGGCCGGCGCGTTCAACGTCATCACCGGGTTGGGGGCCGAGGCCGGGGACGCCCTTGCCCACCACCCCGGCATCGCGCACCTGGGCTTCGTCGGCTCGACCGCCACGGGCTCGAAGATCGCGCACGCGGCGGCCGACCGCGTCATCCCCACCGTGCTGGAGCTGGGCGGCAAGTCCGCCAACGTCGTCTTCGCGGACGCGGACATCGACGCCGCGGTGCCCAGCCTCGTGCGCTCGATCATCCAGAACGCTGGGCAGACCTGCTCCGCCGGCTCGCGCCTCCTCGTCCACCGCGCCGTCCGCGCCGAGGTCGTGGAGAAGATGGCCGCGGCGTTCGGGCGCGTGGCGATCGGCCGCGGGGTCGACGACCCGGATCTGGGCCCGCTCGTCTCAGCCAAGCAGCTCGAACGGGTCACCGGCTTCCTCGACCGCCTCACCGCGGGCGAGGTGGTGGCTGGCGGGCGCTCCCCGGATGGCCTGCCCGAGGCGCTGGCCGGCGGGGCGTTCTTCGCCCCGACCCTGGTCGACGGGGTGTCGCCCGATGATGAGATCGCCCGCGAGGAGGTGTTCGGGCCCGTCGTGGTGGCCACGGAGTTCGACTCCGACGACGAGGCGGTCGCACTGGCCAACGGCACGGACTACGGCCTGGTCTCGGCCGTGTGGACGCAGAGCCTGGGGCGCGCGCACCGCATGGCCGCGGCAATCGAGGCCGGCCAGGTCTTCGTCAACACCTACGGTGCGGGCGGGGGAGTGGAGCTGCCGTTCGGCGGGTTCAAGAAGTCCGGCTACGGCCGCGAGAAGTCGATCGAGGCATTCGCGGAGTACACGCAGACGAAGACGGTCGTCGTGAAGCTGTGAGCCGCGCCCGCGGCCCGCGCGCCGCGTGGGGCACGGGCATGCGAGGGGCCCCCGACCGGCGGTCGTGGGCCCCTCGCATGAGCGCTGGCCGCTCAGCCAGCACCGCTCAGTAGATCGCCTCCGGCTGCTTGTGCACGCGCCCGGCGAACGGGCTGTGCCGGCGCAGGAGGATCCCGCCGAACGAGGCCGCAACGCCCAGGACCATCCAGGCGAGCACCGCGAGGAACGCCGCCGTGAAGCCGGAGCCGCCGCTGGCCAGTGCCGTGAGCCCGTCGAACACGGGGCTCAGGGGCACCAGCGGCCTGATCGCCTCGAGGGCCGGCGGCATGGCGGGCATAAGCTTCGCCGCCACCGCGAGGACCACGAACAGCACGGAGATCACTCGCCCGAAGCCGCCGAACAGCGACACGAGCGCGTGGTTGACCGCGGCGAACATGAGCGCGGAGAGGATCGCGAAGACGAGGAGCGCGGACGAGTCCGCCAGCCCCGTCTTCCACGCGAGCATCCCCACGATGCCCATGATGAGGCCCTGGACCACCGCCACGATCGCACCGGGGATGATCGCCCTGAGGTACACGCGCGCCGTGCGGGCGCCCGAGTGCACGAGCTTCGGGTCCATCGGGTGCACCACGAGGTACGTGGCCAGGCCGCCGATCCACAGGGAGAGCACCACGATGAGCGCGATCGCCGCGATGTTCGACACGAGCGAGGTGCTCGCGGGCGTCGTCACGGGCTCGGCCGCCACGGACTTCATGCGCTCGCGCATGGGCGCCGTGTAGTTGGGCGCCTGGTCGGAGCCCTTGGCCAGGGCGGTCTGCAGCTTGCCCGAGCCATCCGTGAGCTTCTGCGAGCCGTCGGAGAGCCGCACGGCGCCGTCGTGGAGCTTCACGGAGCCCGTCTCGGCCTGCGCGACACCGTCGGTGTAGCGCCCGATGCCGTCGTTGAGCTTCGTCGCGCCATCGGCGAGCTTGCGGTTGCCGGCGGCCAGCGTGCCGGCGCCCTTCGCGAGCTTCGTCCCGCCCTCGTCGAGCTTGCCAGCGCCGTCGTCGGCCTGCTTGAGGCCGTCGACGAGCGCCGGGACGGCCTTGTTCAGCGTCGTCGTGCCGGCGTGGACCTTCTCCGCGCCGTCGGAGAGCTTGGTGCCGCCGTCGGAGAGCTTGCGCGCTCCGGCCGCCGCGGTGCCCGTCGCCGTGTGCAGCGTCTTCGCGCCCTTGGCCAGCTTGGGGGTGCTGTCCGCCAGCTTGCCGGCGCCCTCGGACACCTGCTTGGAGCCCGCGCGCAGCTTGTTCGAGCCGTCGACCGCCTGGACGCCGGCGTCGCGCAGCTGCTCGCCGCCCTTGGCCAGCTCGCCGGCAGGGTCCGCGGCCACCTTGAAGCCGTCGCGCAGCGTCCCGATGCCCGCGTCGAGCTTCTTGGCGCCGGTGTTGAGGTCACCCGCGCCGTCGGACAGATCGCCCGCGCCCTTCGTCAGCTTGTGCGCACCGCTCTTGAGCGTCTCGCCCTGTTCGTTCTTCGTGTCGTCGAGGCCTTGCTTGGCAGCGGTGAGGCCGCCGATGACGCCCTTGAGGACGGTGTAGCAGTCTTCGCTGTCGATCTTCACCCCAGCGGGTTCGCAGAACTGCTGACGGATCTTCTCGGGCGCTGCGCGCACTCCCACTGCCAGCTTGAGCTGTGCCCTGCTGGAGCCCAGCGTGCTGCTGGCCTTGTCGATGCCGTCCTCGAGGCTCTGCGCGCCCTTCGACAGGTCGCTGCCGCCCTGCTTGAGCCGGCCGCTGCCGTCGACGAGCTGCTCACTGCCGTCCTTGAGCTGGTCGAGGCCGCTCTTCGCGCCGGGCGCCGCGGTGATCGCGGTGCGGAACTGGTCGACGCCGTTCGTGTACTTGTCGATGCCCTCCTTCAGCTGCTTGGACTTGTCCTGCAGCTGGCCGACGCCGTCGTCGAGCTTCTTCGAGCCGTCGGCGAGCTTCCCCGCTCCGTCGTCGACCTGCTTCGTGCCGTCCTCGAGCTGGCCCGCCCCGTCGTCGATCTTGTCGAGTCCGTCGCCCAGGGTGTTCGCGCCCTTGCCGAGCTCGCCCGCGCCATCGGCGACCTTGCCGGCGCCGTCGTCGAGCTGCTCGACCTTCGAGGGCATGTCCTTCGTCTTCTCGCGCATGGTGCCGAGCCCGGTGGCGAGGCGCCCGGCTCCGCTGGAGAGCTGCGAGGCGCCGCCGGAGAGCGTATCGGCGCCCTTCGCGGCCGTGCCGGCGCCGTCGGCGAGCTGCTCCGAGCCGTCGCGCAGGTCACCGCTGTTGGACGACAGCTTGCCCAGGCCCTCGCGCAGCTGCGCGGTGCCGTCCTTCGCGGTGCCCAGCCCATCGGTGAGCTGCTGGCTGCCGTCGTGGATCTGGCCCGCGGCGTCGGAGCCCTTCTCGAGGCCCTTGCCCAGCTTCCCGAAGCCCAGGTAGAGCTTGTTGAGGTACTTCTCCGTCACGCCCTTGTTGAGCTTGCCCGTGGCGGTCTTCGCGATGGCCTGGCCGACGATCGCGTCGGTCAGGGGCCCCACCTCGGAGGTCTTGACGTCGATCTGCGCGGAGTTCGCGTCGTTGGGTTTGCCGGAGAACGAGGTCGCATCCGCCGTGAAGGACTCGGGGATGTCGATCGTGGCGGCGTACTCGCCGCTGCTCAGGCCCTTGTTCGCCTGCGCTGGGTCGTCGACGACCTCCCACGAGAAGTTCGATTCCTTGGTGCCGAGCAGACCGTCGCTGAGCTCCTTGCCCAGGTTCACGTCCTCCCCGTCCACGCGGACCGTGCGGTCGCTGTTGACGATGGCTGCGCGCACCTGGTGGAGCCGGCCGTTCGCGTTGAAGGCGGCCAGCGCGAAGCCGCCCGCCACCACGATCGGCACGAGCACGAGGCCCAGCAGCTGCAGCCATGACACGCGCGACGAAAGGCCGTGTCTGATAGCCGAGAATGACATCAAAGAAGACTCCTATGTCTAGTGAGGTCCGCCGCGGACCGCGGCCGAGCGCGCCGGCCGGTCGTCGACCCTGACGCACCCCGTCGCGATCCATGCGGTGCAGCGCAGCGGATCGACGGGCGGGGATCGCGGCGCTGCGGGATGGCCGTCGCGCTGTGCGATCTCCTGGAGAAAGCTAACCGCGACATGTGAGCTGCACAACAACCGGATGCAGGGTTGTACACAGCATCACTAGTTACATGTAACTTTCCGTACTTTTTAGCGCTCGCGCACAGCCCACTCCTCCGCGGCGGACAGACCTCCCAAAACCGAAAAGATGTGGCGTGTATCACGATTTGGTTAGGGCCCGGTCCGGCTCGGGGTGTGACAGCATGACGCCGTGACCCGCTCGAAGCAGCCCCCGCCGCGGCCGGCCACAGGCCCCGGCGGACGCCGATGAGCGCGGGAGTCCTCGGCCTCGTCCTCCTGGCTGCGGTCTTCCACGCCGCGTGGAACATCGCCGCCAAGCGCGCCGACGGCTACGGCCGGGTCTTCGTCTGGGCCTACGGGCTGGCGGGCGCTCTCCTCCTCACGGCCCCGGCAGGCTGGATCATCGCGACCACTCCGGGTGCGCTCTCCTGGCCCGTGGTGGCGGCGGGCATCGTCACCGGCGCCCTGCACGTGGGCTACGGCCTGTGCCTGCAGACCGGATATGCGAAGGCCGACCTGTCGATCGTCTATCCCGTGGCCCGCGGCGCCGGCCCCGTGCTCACCATGGCCGTGGCGATCGCGGTGCTGGGGGAGCGGCCCGGGTGGCTGGCGGTGGCCGGTGCGGCGGCGATCGTGGGCGGCATCGCGCTCCTGATCGCGCGCCGTCCCGCCGGCGGTGCGCGCGTGGGCCCCGGCCTCGTCTGGGGCCTGGCAACCGGGGCCTTCATCGCCGCCTATACGCTCTTCGACGGCCACGCGGTCAACGCCTGGGCCCCGCATCCGGTCGTCTACCTGTGGCTCAGCGGTGTCGTCCAGGCGCTGCTGCTCACGCCCTCGGCGCTGCGCCGGCGCGAGCTGGTCGCGGCGCTGGTCCGCCTGCGCGGGGCCACCGTGGTGCTCGTGGGGCTGCTGTCCTCGACCGCCTACCTCCTCGTGCTCGTCGCGATGCAGCGCGCCCCCATCTCCCTGGTCGCGCCCCTGCGGGAGACCAGCGTCGTGATCGGCCTCGTCCTCGCGCGCCTGCTCTTTCGCGAGCAGAGCCTGGGAGCGCGCATGGCGGGCGGCGCGGTCGTCGTCGCGGGCACCGCGCTCATCGCGCTCGGCTGAGCGCCCAGCCCGACGGCGGAACCTGCGGACCGCGGCCACCCGCGCCATCCCCGCAGCCGTTACCCGTCACGGCAGGCGCCGCCTTCGCCGCCGTCCGCGGAGTCTGCCCAGCCGAGGTCTGCCCGGAAGGTCCGAGCGTCACCACCCTCTGGCCATCCGAACTCTGGCCCTCCGAGCTCTGCCCCGCCGACCTGAGCATCGCCGAGCCCTGCCCCGCCGAGCCCTGCCCCGCCGACCTCGGCGTCGTCGAAGCCCAGCAGCTCACCGTCGAACGCGCCGCGCGCGCTCGGTGCGCACGCTCCCGGAGTGCTGCCCTCGAGAGGGCAGCCGTGCCACGTCGCGCTGAACCGCAGCGCGATGAGCTCCGCCTGCGCGCGGGAGTACGCCGGCGCCGGCCCGCGGGCCGCTGACCTCGCCGCATCGCAGACCCGCCGCCAGAAGAACGCGCACACCGCCTCGTAGCCCCACAGGTCCATGAGCGCGCGCAGCAGCTGCGCGTGGGTGAGGCGTGCGCCGCCCTGCGATTGCGCGGCGAGCGCGGCGCGGACCTCCGCCGCCCCCGCGCCTGCCCGAAGGTCCGCCATCGTGCCCGCTCCTCCCAGCCCGCCGCTCCCGCACAGCCCGGCCCGTGGCTCCCAGGCAGTCCGTCAGTCCGTTCCGCCGCCCCACACTGCGCAGTATGCGGGGAGGGACTGACACGGGCCGCGCCCGCGCTACAGCGCGGCCTTGGGCCGGCTGTGACCAGCGCATCTGTGTCCGCGAGCGGTGCTGAACTAGACTCGCACGGGCGGCTTTCGCGGGGCCGCGGACCAGCAGGGCAGTCCCCGAGGCGCCCGGGCCGGGACAGTGCGAGCAGCAGGGGAGTACATGAAGGACACGGTCGACGTCTCCGTGCGCAGGAGCCCCCGCTACGGGGTCTTCATCGGCGCGGGCATCGTGGCGGGCTTCGCCGTCGGCATGGTGCTCTGGCTCATCCCCGCGGACACCTCATCGCTGACCACGCAGTTCTCGCCCGCCGCCATCGTCGGCCTGCTCATGGCGCTGTGCGCCGCCGTCGGCGGCTTCGCCGGCGCCGTGGTCGCGCTCATCGTCGACCGGGTCGGCCTCAAGCGGGCCCGCCGCTACACCGTGGGCGCCGAGTACGAGCCGGTCGAGCGCCCGGTCGCCTCGTCCTCCGCCGCCGATGCCGAGTCCTCCTCGGCAGCCGCGGGCGCACCCACGACCGCAGACGCGCTGGCCGCCGCCGAAACCGATGCCGCCGCCGAACCCGAGCCCGCCGCTGCCGCGCCGTCCGCCGCTCCCGAGACCGCGGCCGGCGGCGCGGGCGGTTCGGAAGCTGGGCCGGCGGACGGCGCCGTGCGCGGCGCGGGCGGCCCGTCCGATATGGAAGAATGAGACCGTGGCACGACCTGATGGGCGCTTGACCCACGAACTCGACGCAGACGACAAGAAGCCGCAGGACGAGTGCGGCGTATTCGGCGTATGGGCGCCCGGTGAAGAGGTGTCGAAACTCGTCTTCTACGCCCTCTACGCGCTCCAGCACCGCGGGCAGGAGTCCGCCGGCATCGCCGCGAGCAACGGCAAGCAGATCCTCGTCTACCGGGACATGGGGCTCGTCTCCCAGGTCTTCGACGAGAACGACCTCGCCACGCTGCCCGGGCACCTGGCCGTCGGCCACACGCGCTACTCGACGACCGGCTCGTCCTCGTGGGAGAACGCGCAGCCCACCCTGGGCCCCACGCCGTTCGGCACGGTGGCGCTCGCCCACAACGGCAACCTCACGAACTTCGAGCGCCTCCAGGAGATGGCCGACGAGGCGACGAGCGCGCACCAGGAGCAGGTGAAGCTCGCGACGAAGAAGAACGCGCGCACCCGGCCCCACCGCGATTCCTCGAACGACACCTCGCTCGTCACCGAGCTGCTGGCCACCTCGCCCGGTGACGACCTCGTGCAGTCCGCGCTCAGCCTGTTCCCCAAGCTCGAGGGCGCGTTCTGCTTCGCGTTCATGGACGAGCACACCCTCTACGCCGCCCGCGACCCCCACGGGGTGCGCCCGCTGGCGCTGGGGCGCCTGGAGCGCGGCTGGGTCGTCGCGAGCGAGACGGCGGCCCTCGACATCGTCGGCGCCTCGTTCGTGCGCGAGGTGGAGCCCGGGGAGCTCATCGCGATCGACGAGGACGGCCTGCGCTCCTACCGCTTCGCCGAGCCCCAGCAGGAGGCGCGCTGCGTCTTCGAGTACGTCTACCTCGCCCGCCCGGACAGCATCCTGCACGGCAAGACCGTGCACACCGCGCGCACGGAGATGGGCCGAGTGCTGGCCCGCGAGCACCCCGTCGATGCGGACATGGTCATCGCGACCCCGGAGTCGGGCACCCCGGCGGCCGTGGGCTACGCGGAGGAGTCGGGCATCCCCTTCGGCCAGGGGCTCATGAAGAACGCCTACGTGGGCCGCACGTTCATCCAGCCCTCCCAGACGATCCGCCAGCTGGGCATCCGCCTCAAGCTCAACCCGCTGCGCGAGAACATCGTCGGCAAGCGCCTCGTCGTCGTCGACGACTCCGTAGTGCGCGGCAACACGCAGCGCGCGCTCGTGCGGATGCTGCGCGAGGCCGGTGCGGAGGAGATCCACGTGCGGATCTCCTCGCCGCCGGTCAAGTGGCCCTGTTTCTACGGCATCGACTTCGCCACCCGCGCCGAGCTCATCGCCAACGGCCTGACGAACGACGAGATCTGCAAGTCCCTGGGCGCGGACTCCCTGGGCTACATCTCGATCGACGGCATGATCGAGGCCACCGGCCAGCAGGCCGACCAGCTGTGCACCGCGTGTTTCTCCGGCTCCTACCCCATCCCGCTCGAGGCGGGCCTCGACCCCCAGAAGGGCTGCTGACATGGCTGAGACGGGCAATCCGGGCGATCAGAGCGCAACGACCTACGCCGCCGCGGGCGTGGACGTCGACGCCGGCGACCGCGCCGTGGAGCTCATGAAGTCCGCCGTCGCCGCCACGCACACCCCGGGGGTGGTGGGCGCGACCGGTGGATTCGCCGGGATGTTCGACGTGAGCATGCTCAAGGACTACGAGCGGCCCCTGCTGGCCACCTCGACCGACGGGGTGGGCACGAAGGTCGCGATCGCGCAGGCGCTCGACATCCACGACACGATCGGCTGGGACCTCGTGGGCATGGTCGTCGACGACATCGTCGTCGTGGGCGCCAAGCCGCTCATCATGACCGACTACATCGCCTGCGGCCACGTGGTGCCCGAGCGCATCGCGGCGATCGTGCGCGGCATCGCGGAGGCGTGCGCCAGCGCCGGGGTCGCCCTGGTGGGCGGCGAGACCGCCGAGCACCCCGGGCTGCTCGCGGCGGACGAGTACGACGTCGCCGGTGCCGCGACCGGCGTCGTCGAGGCCTCCCGCGCACTCGGCCCCGAGCGCGTGGCCGCGGGCGACGTGCTCCTGGGGCTGCCCTCGTCCGGTCTGCACTCGAACGGCTTCTCCCTCGTGCGCCGGATCATCGCCGATGCCGGCTGGCGCCTCGAGCGCGAGGTCACCGAGTTCGGCCGCACCCTCGGCGAGGAGCTGCTCGCGCCCACTCGCGTCTACGCCGGCGAGCTGCTCGAACTCCTCGAGCGGGTGCCGGGCGCCGTCCACGCGATGTCGCACGTCACCGGGGGCGGCCTGAGCGCCAACGTGGCGCGGGTGCTGCCCGCCGGCCTCATCGCCGTCATGGAGCGCAGCACGTGGGACGTGCCTGTTGTCTTCGATGTGCTCGGCGACCTGGGCCACGTGCCCCGCGAGGACCGGGAGCGGACGTGGAACCTGGGGGTCGGCATGGTGCTCGCCGTCGATGCCGCGCAGGCCGACGCCGTGCTCGCCGCTGTGCCGGGGGCGTGGCGGCTGGGCGAGGTGGCAGCGGACGACGGCTCGCTTGCCCAGGCCCCGGGCTATGTCTCCGGTGCCAAGGGCGTGCAGGGCGGCGCGGCCATCCTGCGCTGAGGACGGCGCACGCGAACGGGCCCCGGGTGAGGGAGAGCCCGGACGGCGCACGCGAACGGGCCCCGCACCTGCGGGGCCCGTTCGGCGTTCTGCGGCTCGTGCTGAGCGGCGGGGTCAGCGCTGCTCCGATTCCTCCGGCTCGTCGTCGACGTCCGCGTACTTGTCCGCGTAGTCGGAGTAGTCGGACTCATCATAGGGATCGGCGCCGGAGTCCGAGCCGTGCTCTCCGCCGAGCTCCTTCTGGAGAGCACCCAGATCGGTGTCCGGGCTGTAGTACTTGAGCTTCCGGGCTACCTTGATCTGCTTCGCTTTTGCGCGGCCGCGACCCACAGGCGTCGACCCCCTCCGTCTTCGACCCGGGGCGCAGCAATGGGGCCCCGTCCAGCTTCGTCACTTCTCTGCGGTCCGATTCTAGCGGCTCCCACCCGCTTGTGCCATTTGCCAAGACGGCCGGCAAGACGGGCCGCGGCGGCACCGGCAGCCGCGGGGTGCGGGGCGCTGCCGCCCTGCGGATACGCTGGGGCCATGCCGTACGAGCGCCGATACCTCATCGAACTGCGGATCTTCGAGCCCCTCGTGGTCCACCCGGATCTCGAGGACTACCCGGTCAGCGACAACCGGACGATGATCCTCCGGCTCGCCGGGGAGGACGCCGACGCCCGGCTCATCAGCCTGCCGCCGGACCCCGTGGCCGACTCCTACCGCGGCACGCCCATCATGATGACGGGTGCGGACGCGGGGGACGGCATCGATCGGGTCTGCCCGCTGCAGGACGATATCCGCTCCTGGCACGCGCTCGAGGCCCTGAGCGAGTCGTCCTCGAAGGCCGAGCTCGACGCGATGGTGCCCAAGTCCGCGCGGCGCCGCGCGGCCGCCCACCGCGTCGAGTGGCTGCAGGGCGAGCCGGATACGCGCGTGTTCACCCGCACCTCGGCGTGGGATGTCTCGCCGGTGTGGTGGCTGGCGATCGATCCCGAGGAGGACCAGGTGATCGCCGACGAGACCGAGCACGGTCATCGGGTGCGCATCCGGGTGCCCATCCTCACCGCCGCGTCGCGGGTCGAATGGGCGGTCTCGGTGCTCAAGGAGAAGTCGCGGCTGAGCGCGGTCGTCGAATCCGCGGAGCAGTTCTCGGACTGGCTCGACTCGTTCGACATGAACTCGATCGTCGAGCTGGACCTGGGCGGGATGAGCGAGATCATCTACCCGGAGACCGGTGCGGACCTGGTGAGCGACTGGGTGGACGCACTCGACGCCGACGACCGCGAATCCGCGATCGCCGCGTTCAACGCCTACACACGGCAGTGGGAGGCGCTCGGCCTCTACGCCCGCGGCAGCTGAGGCGGGGCCGCCGCCGGCCATGACGACGGCCCCGGGGGATGCCCGCAGGCACGGGGAGTGCCGGGGCATCGCTGCCCTGGCACGTGCCACGCTACTGGCGGGGGACTCGGGGGCCCAGGCCTCCGGCTGGGTATTCACACAGTGTTTACAGGCCCGGCCCCGGCCCGAGGCGCGCGCTGGGTAGCGTGGGAGGCGCGGTCGGCCGCCCTGCGCGCCCCCGCCCGCGCGCAGCTCAGGGGTTCCGGGCCGCGCGGTGCCGATACCGGAGGGACGAAGAAGACGATGGTCTTCGCATTCGCTTTCACCGCCCTGCTCGTGCTGACCGGACTGTGCACGAGCGCCGTCGTGGGCCTGCGCCGTCAGCGCCGTTTCCTCGCCTCACGTGCGGATGCGGTCGACGGAGACGGCGCCTCGGTCGGCGGCAGCGGTGCCGAGGCCGGCCCCGCCGCGGCCGGGGCCGCGCTGCCGGAGGGACTTGCGGCCGAGGGCGGTCCGATGCGGGCCGCTGGAACCGCCGCCTGACGGGTGCGCGGCATCGCTGCGCTGGGTCCGCACCATCGCTGCGCCGGAGCCGGGCGGCTTGGCGCCGCCCCCACCGGGTTCAGGAGCCGTGCGCCCGCCGCTCGAGGACGGGGTCGACGAAGACGACCAAGCGCGTGTTCGCCGCCTCGAAGTGCAGGACGAGCACCGCATCGCCGGCCCCCGCGTGACGTGCCGTGGGCAGCCCGGTCGTGGGGGTTGCCGGAAGGCCAGGGCCTGTCTCCCGCGCACCGATGCTGTCGGAGTCCAGCAGCTGGATCGAGCTCAGGTCCGTCCAGGAGCGGTGCGCCCAGCGCATGCGCCTGTCCATGGCGGCCACGATCTGGGCGCCGGTGACGGTGCTGGGAACCGCCGCCGCTCCCACCTCGCCGTAGAGCGTGAAGCGGCCGAATGTGAGGGGGCCGTCCACCCCGGTGCCGGCGCTCGCGAGCGCCCGCTTGAACCCGAAGTCGCCGGCGAACCGGACGGCTGCCGCGTCCCGGTGGAGCGAGAGCCCCGTGATGGCACCGGAGCCCATCTCATGGGCCTCATCCCACAGCTGTTCGACGCTGGGCGCGCGGAGGAATGTTTCCCGGTAGGCGGAGGGGCGGCCGTCGATGCGCACGCCCTCGGGCCCGCTCACCGCGGTGATCGCCGTGGAGAGCCTGATCATCGTGGCGCCCCAGCCGGGCGCGGAGCCGGCGCAGGCGACCATGTCGCCGAAGGGGATGGCGTCGAGGGACTCACTCAGCGTGCCCCGGGTGCCCAGCACGGGCATGTCCGCTTCGTCCGCCACGTCGCCGACCGCGCACGAGGCCCCCTGCCGACTGCGGCCCCGCGCCCACCGCTCGCACACCTGGGCGTAGGCGTAGCGGAAGTCCTCGCCCTGGGTCTTCGCCGCCGCTTCCAGGGCGCAGCGGATGCCGTCCTCGGTGGGCTCCACGCGGAACTCGCCGGCCCGCTTGGAGCCAGAAGTCCAGGGGGCGCAGCCGGCGGTGCTGGCCAGGGCGGCTGCGGCGCTCGCGCTCAGGCCCGTGCGGAGGAGGGTTCGTCGATCCATGTCGGTCCTTGCGGTCGCGGATGTCTGCTGCCGAGGTCTGCCGCCAGGCTAGCGCGGCATTGCGAGGCTCGGAGGGGAATCCGGCCCCCTGTGGCCGGTTTGGCTCACCCCGGCACGCGTGGCGGGAGTTTGCGCGGGGCGGACCGGCGCGCGGGCCGAGTTCCCCGCCGGGTGAGGGTGTCCTCGCTAGGCTGGTCGGGATGGCGGCAGACGATGGAGGGATGGGCGCATGAGCAGGTCGGAGAAGGGCTTCCTGGTGGGAGCGATCCTCGCCGTGCTCGTGCTGCTCGTGGGCGGCGGACTCGTGGTGGGCGGGGTGATCGGCCCGCGCCAGTCCCAGGGCACCTCGGCGGAGATCCAGGACGGCGAGCCGGCGGCGCCCAGCGCCGCTCAGACCGCCGCGGATGCCGCCCCCACCCCGGCGGCCAGTCAGAAGCCGGCCGACGCCGTCGACTCGGCGTGGGTGCGGGCGACCGAGGCCAGCACGGGCATCCCCGGCCGCGCGCTGCGGGCGTACGCCGCGGCCGCCGCGAAGGTCGATCGCGAGCAGCGCGAGTGCGGGCTGTCGTGGAACACGGTGGCGGCGATCGGGCAGATCGAGTCGAATCACGGGCGGGAGGGCGGCGCGCACATCACGGCCGACGGGACCACCTCGAAGCCCATCGTGGGCGTGGCGCTCGACGGCGTGAACGTCAAGAACATCCCGGACACGGACAACGGCAAGCTCGACGGGGACAAGGAGCACGACCGCGCGGTGGGCCCCATGCAGTTCATCCCGCAGTCCTGGCGCCAGTTCGGGCGCGATGGCAGCGGTGACGGCAAAGCGGACCCGCACAACATCGACGATGCCGCGCTCACGGCGGCCGGCTACCTGTGCGCCTCGGGCGAGGTCAGCTCCGCGGCCGGGTGGGACCGGGCTATCCGCTCGTACAACGACTCCGATGTCTACGTGCGCGATGTGCTTGCCGCGGCGAACTCGATCGCCGCGCGCGCAGGGCGCTCCTGACGGGCCGAGCGCACGGCGCCCCGATGCCGAGGCGGTCATCGAGCTGACGGCCCGGATGCCGCGTGGGGCGGTCCATGACCGCGTGTGACGGGCGGTGACGCCTAAGCGACGGCGCGTGACAGCCCCGCGCCGCGGTGGGGCGCCGCCGTGCCTACGGTGCCGGCATGGACATCTCCGCTGCCGGCGCCCCAGCGCCGCATCCGGCCCGCACGGCCCCTGCACCGGGCCCGGCCGCCGACCGTGCCGGCACGCCCGCCGGCGGCTCGGGCACGCC
>NZ_WWEQ01000060.1 GCF_009857845.1 Brevibacterium rongguiense
CCGGCGAGATGTCCACCAGTGGCGACGCGCTCGCCGTGGCCGACGCGCTGCCGATCCCGGCCGGCGGGGGCGGTCGCGCCGCCGGCGGCCAGGGCGGCACCGCCGTCGAGCTCGCCGGCCTCGGAGGCGCGCAGGGCGTCGCCGGCAGCGGAGTCCTCCCGCGCCTCGGCGGCGAGGATCTCGTCATCGGGGATGGCCTCCGTGGGCGTCTCGGAGCCCACGGCCCGCTGCCCGCCGGTGTCGATGAGCTCGGTGGGGCGGTCGCGCTGGCCCAGCAGGGCGAAGTGGGGGTTGATCCGCACGCTGCCCACGGATTCGCCGAGCTCGTGCTCGCCGGCCGGGGTCGCCTCGACGACGTCGCCGATGACGACGGTGACGTTGTCCGCGCCGCCGCCGGCCAGGGCCAGGTCGACGAGCTTCTCACAGCAGCGGCCGGGGTCGTCGATCGCGGTGAGGGCCTCGAGGATGTCCTCGTGGGAGGCGAAGCCGGTGAGCCCGTCGGAGCAGAGCATCCAGCGGTCGCCCACGCGGGTGTCGCGGATGGACAGGTCGAGCTCCGGGGCCGCGCCCACGTCGCCCAGCACCTTCATGACGACGGAGCGCTGCGGGTGGTGCTCGGCCTCCTCGGGCGTGATGCGGCCCTCGTCCACGAGCATCTGGACGAACGTGTGGTCCGCGGTCACCTGGGTGAGCACCCCGTCGCGCAGCAGGAAGCCGCGGGAGTCGCCGATGTGGGCCAGCGCCAGCCGGTCCCCGGCGCGCAGCAGCGCGGTGACGGTGGTGCCCATGCCGGCGAGCTCGGGCTTCTCGACGACGCTGTTGGAGATCCGCTCGTTCGCGTCGAGGATCGAGGTGCGCAGGCGCTCGAGGGCGTCCTGGCCCAAGTCGGCCTCGTCGAGGTCCGCGAGGCGGGAGACGGTGATCGCCGAGGCGACGTCCCCGCCTGCGTGGCCGCCCATGCCGTCGGCGATGAGCAGGAAGTTGGGGCCGGCATAGCCGGAGTCCTGGTTGTTCTTCCGCACCAGCCCGGTGTTCGAGCGGGCCGCGAAGTCGAACATGATGCCCTGTCCGCCCTGTGTCACGAACGCAGCTCCACGATGCTGTGGCCCACGGTGACGGGGGCGCCCACGGCCAGCGGCACGGCGCCGCGCACGCGCTCATCGCCCAGGAAGGTGCCGTTCGTGGAGCCCGCGTCCTCGACGTACCAGATGCCGCCCTGCGGGAAGATGCGGGCATGGTGGCCGGAGGCGAAGTCGTCATCGATGACGAGCACGTTGTCCTCCGCCCGGCCGATCGTCACGGCTCCGGTGCCCAGCGCCACGACCTCCCCGGTCCGCGGGCCGGAGACCACGACGAGCTCATGGGGGCGCTGGGGTGCGGGGGCGTAGCCGGCTCCGCTCCCCGCCGGGGGCGCCGAGGCGCCGGCGCCGGCCGCCGCTGCCCCGGCCATTGCGGGGGCCGGGTAGTCATTGGCGCTGGCGTTCATGCCGCCGCGGGAGCGCTGCGCGGCGCGCATGGCGCGGGCGCGCTGGCGCTTGGACTTGCGGCGCTGGCCGAACATGTCGGTGCGCAGCACACCGGCGATCGAGAAGATGAAGATCCACAGCAGCGCGAAGAACGCGAGCCGCAGCACCATGGCGGTGAGTTCGTTCATCGGTCTCCCGTCTCCGTCTCGTGGAAGGTCACGGCGGTGTCGCCGGCGACGAGCTCGACGCCGTCGGTGAGCGTGATGCTCGTGATCCGCCGGCCGTCGAAGAGCGTGCCGTTCGTGGAGCCCAGGTCCGTGGCCGTGGCGTGGTCGCCGTCGACCGTGATCTCGAAGTGGCGCCGGGAGATGCCGGGGTCGTCAAGGACGATGTCCGCGCTGTTCGAGGACCGCCCGAAGACGGTGGTGCCCGGCTCCAGGCGGTAGCGGCGCCCGCCCGCGCTCACGGAGAACTCCACCCGCCGCGCCGGCTGGCCCGAGCGGCGGGGGGAGCCCCCCGTGGGCGCGGGCACGGGCTGCGAGCTGCGCTGGCGCTGGGACTGCTCATAGGCCTCGGGGACAATGGGGTGGGCGCGCGATTCGGGGTCGTAGCCGCCGCGGTTGGCCGGCTGCGCGGCCGCCGTGCCGTCCGGCCGGCTGGTCTTGGCCCGGACGCGGTACATGCCCGTGTCCAGATCGTCGGCCTCCTCGATGGCGACGCCCACGGGGCCCACGAAGCTGTAGCCCTGCTCGACGGCGTGCTCTCCGATCACCTGGCGCAGGTCGTTGCGCAGCTCGCCGAAGATGGGCTCGAGGCGCTCGAAGTCATTGCGGGCCAGTTCGATCGTGTAGGCGTTCGCGGTGAGGGTGCGCCCGCGGGAGACGACGGCGGCCCGGGTGTCGGACTCCTTGCGCAGGGCGCCCGCGAGCTCCACGGGTTCGACCTGTGAGCGGAAGGCCTTCGCGAACGCGCCGTTGACGACGCGTTCGATGCCCCGCTCGAAGCGGTCGAGAACGCCCATGGATTCGCCTCCTCCGGGAAAGTGGGCCGGGCGCGTGAGGCGGCCGACCGGGTGCAGTCTCGTATGCGGTCAACGGCCCATGCTACCGGTTCGGCCTGGGGAGGCCATATTCCCGCAGGGCCGCCTGGGCGTTTGCGCGGCCAGTTCACATGTGGGCCGGGTGCGGCTGCGGCACCCGTTTGGCCCGCGCGCGGGCCAGCGTGTATTGTTTCGTTCTGCTGCTTGCGCGAGTGGCGGAATAGGTAGACGCGCTGGCTTCAGGTGCCAGTGTTCGAAAGGACGTGGGGGTTCAAGTCCCCCCTCGCGCACAGAACGCGCAGAAGGCCCCCGGCCGGGATCCGCTTCCCGGCCGGGGGCCTTCTCGCATCCCGGCCGGCGGGCCTAGGGTCGAATCCGACCGCAGCATCCGCGGCGGCAACCGCTGCCACGACAGCCGCGCGGCCGCAGCAGACAGGAGCGCCCCGTGAAGTCCTTCACCCTCAACAACGGCGTCGACATCCCGGCCCTCGGGCTCGGCGTCTTCCAGTCCAGCCCGGAGGAGACGGCGCAGGCCGTGTCCTCGGCCCTGATCCAGGGCTACCGGCACATCGACACGGCCGCCGCCTACGGCAACGAGCGGGAAGTGGGCGAGGCGATCCGCGCCTCGGGCCTGCCCCGCGATGACGTCTTCGTCGAGTCGAAGGTCTGGATCAGCGACTACGGCTACGACGAGACCCTGCATGCCTTCGACAAGGCGGCGGGGAAGCTCGGCCTCGAGCAGCTCGACCTGTTCATCCTCCACCAGGCGCTGCCTTCGGACTTCGAGCGCACGCTCGCGGCCTACCGCGCCCTCGAGGGGCTCCTGAACGATGGCCTGGTGCGCGCGATCGGCGTCAGCAACTTCATGGTCGACCACCTCACCCGGCTGCTGGACCAGGCCGATGTCGTGCCCGCCGTCAACCAGATCGAGGTCCACCCCTACTTCCAGCAGCCCGAGGTCCAGGCGTTCGGCCGCGAGCACGGCATCCTCACCCAGGCATGGTCCCCGATCGGCGGGATCACGTTCTACCGGGAGGCCGGGCACACCTCGACCCTGGACGATCCGACCATCACCGCGATCGCGGACCGGGTCGGCAGGACGCCGGCCCAGGTGATGCTCGCCTGGCACATCGCCGAGGGCCGCCAGGTCATCCCGAAGTCTGTCAAGCCCGCCCGGATCGGGGAGAACATCGACGTCTTCGACATCGAGCTCACCGCCGAGGACCTGGCGGCCATCGACGCGCTCGACACCGGCAAGCGCGGCGGGCCCGATCCCGCGGAGGTCACGCTCGAGGCCTTCGGGCGCGAGATCCCCGAGGCTTGAACGGCCGGCCCAGGTGGAGATGTCGCGGGGCCACCTCACATCCACCGCCTCCGGCGCGTCTGCAGGGTGAAGAGGACGACGATCGCACCGCACAGCGGATCCGTACCCGCAGGGGGCACGGACTCCCGCAGCGGGTACGGATCCGAGCAGCGAGCACGGACCCGCGCGGTGCACACGGAGAGGTGAGGACGATGACGGACCTGCGGCGCACGCGAATCGAGACCCCGCTGGGCGAGGTCACCCTCGTGGCGGACGGCGATGGCCTCACGGGGCTCTACTTCCCCGGCCACCGGCACCTGCCGGACGCCTCGGCGTTCGGCGTGCGGGTCGATACCGCAGCGGACGCGGTATTCGCGCAGGCGGGGCCCCAGCTGGACGCCTACCTGCGCGGAGCGCGGCGGGCCTTCGACGTTCCGCTGCGCACCCGCGGCGACGGCTTCTCCGAGCGCGTCTGGGCCCTGCTGCGCGAGATCCCGTACGGCACGACCACCACCTACGGCGCGCTCGCCCAGCGGCTGGGCGGCCGGGGTCTCGCCCAGCGCGTCGGCCAGGCGGTGGGGCGCAATCCGCTGAGCATCGTCATCCCGTGCCACCGGGTCGTGGGCGCGGACGGCGCGCTCACCGGTTACGCCGGCGGCCTGGAGCGCAAGCGGTTCCTGCTCGAGCTGGAGGAGCCGGCCGCGGTGGCGGGCTCGCGGCTGTTCTGAGCCTCGCGCCTCACGTTCGGGGCAGCCGGCGCGTCTACCGTGTGTGGAGATGAAGCAGCCATTCGAACAGGCCGTCGAGCGGCACGGGGGAACCGTGCTGCGGGTCTGCCGTGCCGTGCTGGGACCCGGCCCCGATGCCGACGATGCGTGGTCCGAGACCTTCGTGGCGGCGCTGCGCGCCTGGCCCGAGCTGCCCGCGGATGCGAACGCCGAGGCGTGGCTGGTGCGCGTCGCCCGCCGCAAGGCGATCGACGTCATCCGCGCGCGGGCCCGGCATGCGCTCCCCGCCGCCGACCTGCCCGAGCGGCCCGCCCCGGGCGGCGACCCCGGAGGCGAGGAGCGGACGGTCTGGGCGGCCGTCGCCGCCCTGCCGGAACGGCAGCGCCTCGTCGTTGCCTATCACTACCTGGGCGGACTGCCGCACGCGGAGACCGCGGCGCTCATCGGCGGCAGCGCCGCCGCGGTGCGCCGCGCCGCGGCGGACGGCATCCGCAGCCTGCGGCGAGCCTATGGCGCGGGCGAATACACGAACGGAGCACCGCGATGACCGACACCACCTCCAAGACCGACACCACCCGCATGACCGACACGACCGATACGACCGCGGCCGAGCCCGGCCTCCCGGTCGCCGCCGCCGCGAGCACCGACGACGCGGACCTCTTCCCCCTCGAGACCGGTGCCTTGGACCGCCTGCGGGCGCGCCTGGTCGAGCGCGCGGGCGAGCACGGCCTGCTCGACGTCGCCTACCGCACGATCGACACGCCTGTGGGCCCCCTGCTGCTGGCCGCGACCCAGGCGGGGCTCGTGCGCGTCGCGTTCGAGCGCGAGGGCTTCGATGCCGTGCTCGAGGCGCTGGCGGCGAAGCTCAGCCCGCGGGTGCTCCGCGCCCCGCGGCGCCTCGACGCGGTCGCAGCGGAAGTCGAGGAGTACTTCGCCGGCACGCGGCGCTCCTTCGACCTGCCGCTGGACTATGGGCTCTCCGCCGGCTTCCGCCAGCTCGTGCAGCGCTGGCTGCCCCACATCGGCTACGGGAAGACGCGGTCCTATCGGGAGGTCGCCGAGTTCGTGGGGAGCCCGCGCGCCGTGCGCGCCGTCGGCAGTGCGTGTGCGACCAACCCGCTGCCCGTCGTCGTGCCCTGCCACCGGGTGCTGCGCACCGACGGCGGCCTGGGCGGCTACATCGGCGGGCTGGACGCGAAGGAGGCGCTGCTGAGCCTCGAAGCCGCCGCGTAAGCGCGCAACGTGAGCGCGAGCGGCGCGCCTACCGCAGCTCGCGCGGCAGCGCCTCGAGCAGCCGCAGCCACAGCTCCGAGGCGGTGGGATAGGCCGGCACCGCGTGGCGCAGGCGGGAGACGGGAACCTCGCCGACGATGGCGATGGTGGCGGCGTGGAGCAGCTCACCGGCCTCCGGGCCCGCGAAGGTCGCTCCCACCACGGCACCGCTGCGCCGGTCGATGACGAGCTTGGCCCGGCCGCGGGCATCGTCGCGCAGCAGCGCGGCACCCGCGGCGGCGGTGAACTCCGCCTCCGAGGTGGCCACCGCCTCCGCGCCCAGGCGCTCCCGGGCCCGTTCCTCCGTCAGCCCGACGGCCGCAACCTGCGGCTCGGCGAACACCACCTGCGGCACCGGGACGTCGGCCGGCGCAGGGACGTCGGTTGCCCCGGCCAGCCGCGAGCCCAGCACCCGCGCCTCGTACTTACCCATGTGGGTCAGCGGGGCGCCCGTTCCCGCATCGCCGATGACGTGCAGCCAGTCAGGCAGCCGGCCCGCCGCGACCGCGGCTGCGTCGAGGCCCACCGCTTCCAGGCCCACATGGGCCAGCCGCGGGCGCCGGCCCGCGGCGACGAGCACCTCGGCCGCGGTGAGCGAGCGCCCGTCCGCGAGGTCGACGCTCACCGGGCCGCCGTGGACGCGGCCCAGCCCGGTCGCCTCCGCGCGGGGGCGGGCGGCGGCTGCGATGTGCGCGCCGAACTCCACCCGCACGCCGGCCTCGCGCAGCCCCGCGGCCACGAGTTCGCCGGCGAAGGGCTCCAGGCCCGCGAGCAGGCGCTGCCCGCGCACCAGGAGCGTGACCTGCGAGCCGAGGGCGGCCAGCCACGTGGCGGCCTCCACGGCGACGACGCCGCCGCCCACGATGAGCAGGGACTCGGAGACCTCGGTCACGCCCGTGGCATCGCGCGAGGTCCACGGCTCCACGGCCTCGAACTCGGCCGGGACGACGGCCTCAGAGCCCGTCGCGATGACGACGGCGGTGCCGGCGCGCAGGGTGCGCTGTTCACCGTCCGGACCGGTGACCGTCACGGTTCGCGGGGCGGACAGCTGCCCGTGCCCGCGGACCACGCCGATGCCGGCCCCGGCCGCCCAGCGCTCCTGGCCGTGGTCGTCGTAGTGGGACACCCACGCATCGCGCCTGGCCAGGAGGGTCGCGGGATCCAGCCGCGCGCCCACCGCTCCGGGCAGGTGCTGCGCGGTGTGGACGATGTCCACGGGGCGCAGCAGCGCCTTGCTCGGCATGCACGCGTAGTAGGAGCACTCGCCGCCCAGGAGCTCGCCCTCGACGAGGACGGCGCTCAGGCCGCCGTCGAGCGCATACTGGGCGGCGTTCTCACCCGTCGGGCCACCGCCGATGACGACGACATCGGGCTCATCGCCGGGACCCACCGGGGCTGCATCTGCCGGGGCCGTCTGCGTACTCGGTGCTGCCCGAGTGCCCGGGGGCGGCGGGGGCGCCGGCTGCGTGTCCGCCACCGGTTCAGCCGTTGAAGAACTGCACGCCCTCGGCGCGGTCCAGCTTTTGCTTGCGCGGGAAGTACCAGTTCATGACCTCGCGCAGCTTGTCCGCGTCCTCGCGGGCCCAGTTGCGCATGAGCTCCGCGCCGAACGAGATCGCGGTGACGGGGTGCGCGCCGGCTTGGACCATGCGCTCGAACGCGCGGTCGTGCGAGACCGCGCTGATGCCGCCCACCGCATCGGCCACCGGGTAGACCTCATAGCCCTCCGCGAGCATGTCCAGGGTGGGGAACGTCAGGCAGACCTCCGTCCACAGGCCCGCGATAACGACCTTCTTGCGGCCGGAGTCGGCGATGGCCGCGCGGAAGTCCGCGTCCTCCCAGGCGTTGACGCCGCTGCGGTCGATCTCGTCCACGCCCGGCAGCGCGTCCTTGATGGCCGATGCGGTGCCCTCGTTCTTGCCCAGGTCCACGCCCACGGTGGAGAGCACGACGGGCACGCCGTAGGCCATCGCCAGCTTGCACAGGGCCACGACGTTGAGGTCGATGCGCTCGCGGCTGGTCGAGGTGATCGTCCCGTACTGCTCGGGCTGGTAGTCAATGAGCGCGAGGACGCAGTTCTCCGGGGTGAGGAGGTGATCCTCGCGCTGGTCGCGGACGGGCTCGGGGCTGGTCTTGCGGGTCATGTCGATCCCTTTCTGCAGCCAGCGCGGCGGTTCCGCGGAGGCGGGCGGGCGCCCACGTGCAACCTACGGCCTGGCCCCGGCCTGCGACAAGGGCGCACCGCCCGGGGCGGTCTGGCGAATCAGTCGAGCCTGCGCTCCTTGAGCAGCTTCTTCAGCTTCTTGGGCTTGGTCACGATGGAGGCCGGGTCCACGAGGGCACCCTCGCCGGATTCGGCGAACGCGTCGTCGTCTCGCAGGAAGTCCGCCGGGGTGTAGGCGTGCTGGCCGGCGCTGCGGCGCTGGGACTTCAGCAGCCCGTTCGCATCGACGAGGCGCGTGGCCAGCTCGCGCGGCAGCGTCGGGTCGGACTCGATGGCCCGGGCCAGGACGAGCGCAGCGCTGCGCTTCTTGTCCTCCAACCCGATCGCCTGCGCGACCGTCCCGAACGCTGCGAACTCGTGGCGGCCGTAGAGCTCGCTGAGGAGGATGATGAGGCGGTTGTGCTTCTTGCGGCCCATAGCGGCCATGGCGGTCTCCCTGGTGATGGCGGCCACAGTGCCGCGCGTGGTCCCATTCAACCAGGTCCGGCAACCCGGACGGGCTCGGCCGGCCCACTGGGTGCAGGGGTGCGGCCCGCCGCGCTCGCCCACCGGCGCCCACCGGCTCCTCCCGCCCCCGCGCCCGAGGTGCGGGCCGGGTCTGGGCGGTCCCGCACCTCGGGCGCAGGAGGGGGTGAGTCCGCATGCAGCCGAACTCGGTTCGTGGGCCAACCCTGTCAGTCGGCCAGCGCCGCGGTGAGGTCCGCGATGAGGTCGGCGGGGTCCTCGAGGCCGATGGACAGGCGGATGACATCGGGCCCGACCTCCAACTCGGTGCCCCGCAGGCACAGGTGCGTCATCGTGGCGGCGTGGTCGAAGAGGGACTCGACGCCGCCCAGCGACTCGGCCAGCGCGAAGACGCGCACCCGCTCGGCGGCCCGCAGGGCGATCGCCTCGCTGGCCGCGCGGAACGTGACGATGCCGCCGAAGCCGCGCATCTGCGCGGCCGCGAGCTCGTGCTGGGGATGGTCGGGCAGGCCGGGGTAGCGCACCTCGGCGACCTGCGGGTGCGCGCGCAGCCAGCGGGCCACGCGCAGGGCGGAATCGCAGTGGCGCTCCATGCGCACGGCCAGGGTCTTGAGCCCGCGCGCCGTCAGCCAGGCGTCGAACGGCGCGCTGCCCACCCCGGCCGAGGCCGTCCAGCGGTCGATCCGCGCGCCCGCCTGCGCGCCGGCGGGCAGTTCGCCGTGGTCCTTGACGAGCACGGCGCCGCCCACCACATCGGAGTGGCCGCCGCAGAACTTCGTCGTCGAGTGGACGACGACGTCGGCGCCCAGGCCCAGCGGCTGCTGGAGATAGGGGGTGGCGAACGTGTTGTCGACCGCGAGGAGGGCGCCGGCGGCGTGGGCTGCCCGCGCCGTGGCGGCGATGTCGATGATCTCCAGGCTCGGGTTGCTGGGCGTCTCCACCCACACGAGCGCCGGGCCCGCCGCGAGCGCCGCGGCAAGGGCCGCGGGGTCCGCGATGTCCGCCGGGATGATCGTGATGCCCCAGCGCGCGTACTCGTCCTCGAGGAGCCGCACGGTGCCGCCGTAGACGTCGCGCGGCACCACCACGGAGTCACCGGGCGCCAGGAGCGCGGAGAACACGGCGGTCACGGCCGCCATGCCCGAGGACACCGCGTGCGCGGCGTCCGCCCCCTCCAGCTCGGCGAGTGTGGCCTCGAGCGCGCTGCGGTTCGGGTTGCCCGCCCGCGCGTAGTCGTATGCCCCGCGCGTGACGCCGGGGGAGTCCATCGCGTACGTGGTGCTGAGGTAGAGCGGCTGGACGACGGCGCCCGTGGCCGGCTCGGGGCCGCCGCCCGCGTGGATGGCGCGGGTGGCGAACGCGCCCGGTCCCGCGGCCGGGGCTGCTCCCGGTTCCGTGGCGGGTGCCGCGCTCGGGTCCGCGCGCGAGTCCACGGTCGAGGCGCGGGTGGGTGCTGCCGCCGGGTCCGCGGTCGGGGTTCCGGTGGGACCGGGCGCCGGGTCCGCGGTCGGGGTTCCGGCGGATCCGGGCGACCGGGGGGGCAGGGGGGATGCGGTATCGGGGAGGCTCATGCCAGCACGGTAGGCACCGCGCCTGGCCCCGGGCCCGTGCCGGTGACACACGGCGTCAGCCGCCGTCACGCACCGTCACCGGCCGTCACCCCGCGCCGCCGCGCTGCCGGGTTACCAATCCACCTCGTCACCGCGCCGCCGCTCTACCGCTCTACCGTTCCACCTCCCAGCGCACCGCCCCGCCGCACGGGCCCGGTGCAATCGCACCGCTACGCCACCGCGCGCCCCGCCGCGCGGACCCCGGTGCCGCCATCACCGGGCGGGCCCGACGGGCCGGTGGCGCCGCGACAGGCCAAGGCCGGCGGCGCCGCGACAGACCAGGCCCGGCGGCACCGCTCGCAGCGGCGGCCCGGCACCGCCGCGCGGGCGCCGAAACCCGGCGTTGCGGTGTGCCAATTCACATCAAAACCTGATCGAATGGGCCCATGGCTGAGTTCTCAACCTCCACCGTTGTCCCCTACCCCCGAGAGGTCGTCGAGCGCTGGCACGCGCGCCCCGGCGCCCTGACCCGCCTGACGCCCGAGTTCTCGATGGCGATCGAGGCCGAGCCGCACCCGCCGCTGGCGCCGGGTGCGAAGGCCCAGATGCAGGTGAGCGTGCCCGGCTCGTACGGCGTTGTGCGAGTCCCGTTCGTCACCGAGCACACCGAGCCGCCGGCGCCGGACACATTCGCCGAGACGCTCGTGCGCGGCCCCATGAAGACGTGGGAGCACACGCACACCTTCGAGACCGTGAAGTCGCCCACCGCGGACTCGCCGGACGGGTTCTGCCGGATCACCGACCGGGTCGAGTACTCGGTGGCCCCCGGTGGCTTCCCCGGTGCCGCCGAATTCGACGAGGCGGCCCTCGAGCCCACCCTGCGCGCGGCCTTCGAGGGCCGCCACGACCGCCTGCTAGACGAGCTCGCCTACGATGCCGAGCTCGCCGCGTTCGGCGGCCCCAAGAAGATCCTCGTCGCCGGCTCCTCCGGGCTCGTGGGCCAGCAGGTCGTCGCGATGCTCCAGACCGCCGGGCACGAGGTGCGCCGCCTCATCCGCTCGACCCCGCGCCGCGAGAACGAGGTGCGCTGGAACCCGGACCTGGGCCTGCTCGACCGCGGCGCCGTGGCCTGGGCCGACGTCGTCGTCCACCTGGGCGGCGCGAGCATCGGCCGGCGCTTCACCGCGGAGGGCAAGCGGCGCATCCTCGACTCCCGCGTCGACTCGACGAAGCTGCTGGCGCTCACGATCGGCGATCTGCCGGCCTCGGAGCGCCCGGAGGCCTTCGTGTGTGCCTCGGCGGTGGGCTACTACGGCTCCGATCGCGATGACGAGCAGCTCACGGAGTCCGCCGCGCGCGGCGAGGGCTTCCTCGCCGAGGTCTGCGAGGCCTGGGAGCGCGAGGCCGCGCAGGTCGAGCAGTACGGCGTCCGCCGGGTCTCGATCAGAACCGGCGTCGTCATGTCGACGCTGGGCGGCGTGCTGCGCCTGCAGCTGCCGCTCTTCCTCCTGGGCTTCGGCGGCCGCGTGGGCTCCGGCGAGCAGTGGCTCGCGTGGGTCTCGCTCGACGACATCACCCGCATTTACGCCCGCGCCGTCATGGACCCGCAGCTGAGCGGGCCCGTCAACGCGGTCGCCCCCGACGTCGTGCGCCAGGCGGACTTCGCCCGCACGCTGGCCGGCATGCTCTCGCGCCCGGCGGCGCTGCCGCTGCCCACGCTGGCCCCGCGGCTGGTGCTCGGCCGCGAGGCGGCCGCGGAACTGGCCGTCGCCGACCAGCGCGTGGTGCCCGCCGCGCTCGCCGCCGCCGGCTACGAGTTCGCCCACCCGTCGCTCGAATCCGCGCTCGCGGCCACGCTGGGCATCCGCCGCGACACCGAGGCCCCGGCCGAGCAGCCGGCCCAGGCGCCGGCCGGGCAGGCCCCGGTCGAACAGGCGGCGCCGGCGAGCTGAGACCCGGTCCCCGGTGGTCGGGGCCCGTCCCACAGGCCGAGTACCCGTCCGCCGCGGGCCGAGCATCCCGCCGCCGGGCGCACGGACCGCCGCTGCGCTGGCGAGCGCGGGCGGCGCGGTGCGCGGAGGGGTGAGCGCGCGGACGAGCGAGCGCCGCGGCCCGGTTCGCGGGCACAATGGCGCCATGACAGCGAACACTGCGCTCGAGGATGCCGCCCCGGGAGCACCGCGGATCGTGGTCATCCAGCACGAGGACGGGACGGATGCCAACCGCTTCGGCCGGTGGCTTGCCGAGGCCGGTGCGCGGGTGCGCACCGTGCGCCCGGACCGCGGCGAGGCGCTGCCCGCGCCCGCGGACTTCGATGCCCTCGTCGTACTGGGCGGGGCCATGGGCCCGCGCGATGACGCGGCGGCGCCCTGGCTGCCGGCGGTGCGCGCGCTGCTGGCCGCCTCCGCTGCCGGCGCGTTCCCCAGCTTCAACATCTGCCTGGGCGGGGAGCTCCTGGCGGTCGCCGCGGACGGCGACTGCACGCACCGGGCCTTCCCGCAGGTGGGCCTGCACACCGTGCGGACCACCGCGCAGGCGGCGGAGGATCCCGTGTTCGGCGCGGCACCCGCCGAGTTTCCCACCGTGCTGTGGCACGAGGAGCAGATCGAGCTGCCCGAGCGCGCCGTGCTGCTCGTGACCGGCACGGACGCCCCCGTCCAGGCGTTCCGGGTGGGCCCGTGTGCGTGGGGCACCCAGTTCCACCCGGAGGCCGGGCGGGAACTCGCGGCGCACTGGGCGTCCAAGACGAACGAGCATGCGAGCATGGAGGACTACGCGGGCCGGCCCGCCGAGGCCGTGGTCGAGGAGATCGCCGCGGCCGAGGGCGCACTCGAGACCGCGCAGGCGCCGCTGGCGCGGGCGTTCGTGCGCGCCGTGCGCCGGGGACTCACCGCGCATCCCGCGCGCTGAGACATATGCGCGCCCGCTAAGATCTGGGGCTATGAAGCAAGGTCCCCTGGCGCCCACCTCCCAGGCGCCGCTCTCCGCCTCGACCGCGGCGGACGGCGCCGTGCCCGCAGCGGCCACCGGCGCTCCCGCCGGAGACGCCACCGTCGCCGCGGCGCGCTCCGCGGCCGCCGAGCAGGGCCCCGATGCCCAGCTGACCGTGCAGATCCTGCGCCGCACCCTCAATGAGATCGCCGGCCACGGCTACGCGAACCTCCAGCTCGAGCGGATCGCCCGCGCCGCGGGCTGTGCGCGCTCGGCGATCCTGCGGCGCTGGCCCACCCGCGGGGCACTGGCCTCCGCGGCGCTCATCATGCTCTCCGACCTGGGCGAGATCCCGGACACCGGCGACCTCGTGGAGGACCTCGTCGAGCACACGTGGTGCAATGCCACGAACCAGCGCCGGATGCGCGGCGCGGACCTGCCGCACCCGGTCTGGTCGGTCATGAGCGAGCCCGAGGTCTACGAGCACTTCCGCCACGACTTCCTCTCCCGCCGCCGCGACATGGGCCTGACCGTCATCCAGCGCGCCATGGACCGCGGCGAGCTCAGCGAGGACGTCGATGCCCAGCTCATCCTCGACACCCTGGCCGGCCTCACCCTCTACCGCGTGTCCCTGCAGAGCGAGCGGCTGAGCCGGGAGCAGATCCGGCCCGTGGTGAGCGCCCTCGTGGAGAACCCGCCGCTGCGCGAGGACTCCCCGGCCCGCCGCGACCTGCCGCTTGGCGAGGGGCTGACGCCCGTGGGCCGCGCCGCGCACGCGGCTGCCGGCACCGAGCCCGGCGCGCAGGATGGGCCGCCCGCCTGAGCGCGTGGCGGCCACGGGCGCGGTGCAGGCGCCGAGGCCGATCCGGGTGCCGCGGTCGAACCCGGTTGCCGAGGCCGAACCGGTTGCCGGTCTCGAGCCGGGTGCCGACCTGAGCGGTGATACCGGGATCTGAGCGCCCGCCCCCTCGCCCGGCCGCGCGTGCCAGGCTGGGCACCGACTCGGGACCGGCCGCGCACCCGCGCCGCCGCGGGCCCGGGTGCAGAAGGGGAGACCATGACGTTCGCCGCCGCCGGAGAGGCCATGCTCGACGAGCTCGTCGCGCTGCGCCGCGCTATCCACGCCGACCCCGAGGTGGGCCTCGAGCTCCCGCGCACGCAGCGCAGGGTGCTCGACGCACTCGAGGGGCTGCCGCTGGAGATCGCGCTGGGCCAGTCCACCACCTCGGTGACGGCGGTGCTGCGCGGGACCGGGCGCGCAGGCGGGGGAGCGGGGCCCGCGCCGGCCGTGCTGCTGCGCGGGGACATGGACGCCCTGCCGCTGACCGAGCTCACCGGCCTGGACTATGCGGCCACCGGCGAGGCGATGCACGCGTGCGGGCACGATCTGCACATGGCGGCCCTCGTGGGCGCCGCACGGATCCTCGGCGCCCACCGCGATGAGCTGCCCGGCGACGTCGTCTTCATGTTCCAGCCCGGCGAGGAGGGCTACGGCGGAGCGCGCAACATGATCGCCGAGGGCGTGCTCGACGCCGCGGGCCCGCGCATCGTGGCCGCGTACGCGACGCACGTGAGCCCGAGCGAGCGCGGGGTGTTCTCCACGCGGGAGGGCACGCTCGCCTCGGGCTCGTGCTTCCTCACCATCACGGTGCGCGGCCAGGGCGGCCACGCCTCGCAGCCGCAGGACGCCGTTGATCCCGTGCCGGTGGCCGCGGAGATCATCCTGGCACTGCAGGCCATGGTGACGCGCCGGATCAGCGTCTTCGACCCCGTGGTCCTCTCGCTCACCCAGCTGAGCGCGGGCCAGACGCACAACATCATCCCGGACTCGGCGACGCTGAGCGGCACGGTGCGGGTGCTGTCGAACGAGTCCCTGGAGATCGTGCGCACCGAATCGCAGCGGGTGGCCCAGGGCGTCGCCGCCGCGCACGGCTGCGCGGCGGAGGTGGACTTCCGCGTGGACTACCCCGTGACCGTCAACGATTCGGGCGAGGCGCGGCGCGCGCTCGCCGTCCTGCGCGAGCTGGTGGGCGAGGACCGCGTGATCGAGGCCGACCACCCCATCATGCCCTCGGAGGACTTCTCCTATGTCCTCGATGCCGTCCCCGGTGCCTTCGTCATGCTGGGCGCGGGCGACCCGTCGATCCCCGCGGCGGAGCGGGCGAACAACCACTCCCCGCGCGTGGTCTTCGACGATTCCGTGCTGGGCATCGAGGCCGCCGCGCTCGCCTCACTCGCCCGTGCCCGCCTGGCCGCCGAGGCGCCCGCAGTATAAGCACCTGCGTCGCGGCACCGCTCGCGTCCCGCGCGTGCTGGTGCCCCTGCGCTGCAGCCCCCTGAGTCCCGGTGCACCCTGTGTTCTGGTGCCGCCGCGTCGTGTCCTGGTCCCTCGTGTCCCGGTGGTACCGCGAAGACGCGCGCCGAGCGGGTGCCGGCCGGCGCCTCGGCGGCCCTCAGGTGCGGGGGGTCAGCTGCGAGGGAGCAGCGGCGCGGGGGTACCGAGGGGTGGCGCAGGCGGGGACGAAGCAGCCGGGGCCGGGAATGACCTCGTAGCGGCGGCTGTTCACTGCTGGGTGAGCCGTCGAGCGCACAGCGCGGCGGAACCGAAGACACGGAGGAGCGAACCGATGAGCACGGATACCGCGGAATTCCTGCCCGAGGCCGGCGAGGTCACGATGTTCACGACCTCGTGGTGCGGCTACTGCAAGCGCCTGCGCCCGCAGCTCGATCAGGCGGGTGTGGCGTACGGCGAGGTCAACATCGAGGACATCCCCAACGGCGCGCAGGTCGTCGAGGCGGCCAACGGCGGCAACCAGACGGTGCCCACGCTGCTGTTCTCCGACGGCTCGACGCTGACGAACCCCTCGCTGGCCCAGGTCAAGGACCAGCTCGCGGCGATCGGCTGAGCCGCAGCCCGCAGCCCGCAGCCCGCAGCCCGCGGCGCTCGGGGCCGGGGGCGGAGCGCCAGACGCGGGCGTGCCAGGCGCGGAAGTGCAAGGCAGTACCGTGCCAGACGGCGCCGGGGCGGTCCACGACCGTCCCGGCGCCGTCGTGTGCATCCGCCCAGCGCCCGCACACGGGCAAGCGAGGACGAGAGATCAAATCTGTAGACAGATCGCAAAAACCTGTATACAGTCTGGTGCAGATCCCCTGCCGGGATCGTTCGGAAGCATCGGCGTCCCCGTCGGGACGCGTGCACTTCCTCAACGACGAGAGAAGAGAGAGCACCATGAGCGAGAACCGCAGCCGCCGGAACCCCATCACCCGTCCGGTCTTCCACCACACGACCTTCGCCACCAACCGCCTCGACGAGATGGTGGCCTTCTACGAGGCGATCGCGGGCCTCGAGCCCGTCTTCTACGGCGACGAGGGCGCCTGACTGAGCAACGACGAGGCCAACCACCGCATCGCCCTCCTGGCCCTGCCCGGCCTCAAGGAGCCCGAGGACAAGGGGCACACGACCGGTCTGCACCACACGGCCTTCGAGTACCCCACGTTCGAGTCCTGGATCGTCAACTACGTGCGGCTGAAAAAGGACGGCATCGTCCCCTTCGTGTGCCTCGACCACGGCATGACGATGTCCATGTACTACCCGGACCCCGACGGCAACGGCGTGGAGATCCAGTTCGACACGTTCGGCGACTGGCGCACCTCGAAGGAGTGGATGTGGGCCAGCCAGGAGTTCGGCGACAACCCGATCGGGGAGTACTTCGACCCGGACCAGATCGTCGAGGCGCACAAGGCCGGGGCGGACGGCAAGGAGATTCACGAGCGGGCGCGCAAGGGCGAATACCGCCCCGAGGTCGTGCCGGAGGTCTACCTCCCCGAGCTCTGGTGACACCGCGCACCGTCTAGCTTCGCACCCTCCAGATTCGCACCTCCCCAGGAAAGGCAGCAACCATGCAGATCGGCAACCGCAGCGGACGTCTCGTCCTCATCGAGGGCGACCGCGCCCTGGACGTCGAGCGCGCCAGCGACGGCGCGTTCGGCCCGGATCCCCAGGACGCCTACGAGCGCTGGGAGGCGTTCCGGCAGTGGGCGGAGGGCCAGGACGCCTCGGCCGGCGAGCCCTTCGACGTCGCGGAGCTGGGCGCCCCGGTCCCGCGCCCCCGCCAGATCATGGCGATCGGCCTCAACTACGCGGACCACGCCGCGGAGTCCGGCTTCGACCTGCCGGAGAACCCGGTGGTCTTCGCGAAGTTCGCCTCGAGCCTCACCGGTGCCAGGGCAGACGTGGCGGTCACCGGTGACCAGGTGGACTGGGAGGTGGAGCTCGTCGCCGTGATCGGCACCGGCGGGCGCAACATCCCCGAGGCCCAGGCCTGGGACCACGTCGCGGGCCTCACGGTCGGCCAGGACATCTCCGATCGCGAGGTGCAGTTCTGGGGCAATCCGCCGCAGTTCAGCCTGGGCAAGTCGCAGGAGGGCTTCGCCCCGGTGGGCCCCGCCGTCGTGACGCTCGACGAGGTCGATGCGGCGGCCGACCGCAGCGACCTGGCGCTCAGCTGCACCGTCACCCATCCCGACGGGACGAGCGAGGAACTGCAGAGCGGGCGGACCAGCAGCCTCATCTTCACCGTGCCGGACCTCATCGCGCGCCTGTCGAAGATCGTCGAGCTCTACCCCGGTGACCTCATCTTCACCGGCACCCCGGACGGCGTGGGCATTGGCCGCGACCCGCAGGTGTTCCTGCAGGCCGGGGACGTGCTGCGCACGCAGATCGAGGGGCTCGGCGAGATCGAACAGACGTTCGTCGGACGGTGACGGCCATGGCCGGGACCGCCGAGGCGCAGGCGTCGGCCGCTGCTGCGCCGGCCACCGCCGGGGAAGGGCGGTCTGCGGATGCCCCGCCGGTGTCCGACGCACAGCACCGCGCCGACGCACAGCACCGCGCGAACGCCCCGCAGAGCGCGGACGCCGTCGAATTCGCATACCGGCGGGCCCGCCGCGCCATCCTCACCGGTGAGCTCGCCCCGGGGGCGCCGATCTCCCAGGTGAAGGTGGCAGCGGAGCTCGGCATCAGCCGGACCCCGCTGCGCGAGGCGCTCTCGCGCCTGGCCGCCGAGGGGCTCGTCACCTCCGAGTTCAACCGGCGGATGCGCGTCTCCGAGCTGGACCTCGCGGACTTCGAGCAGATCTACGCGATCCGGATGGGCGTGGAGCCCGGTGCGATCGAGCGGACCGCGCCCCAGCTGACGGGGGCGGAGCGCCATGCGATCGAAGGCCACCTCGACGGCATGGACGCCGCGATGACCGCGGAGGACATGGATGCCTTCCGCGCCCATCACAAGGCCTTTCACCTGGGGCTGAGCCAGCACGCCGGGGCGCGCATCTGCCGCCTGCTCGAGGACATGTGGGACCACTCCGAGCGCTACCGCCTGGCCTACCTCCACGACGGGGCGGCCGCCTCCCAGGACGTCGACCGCGAGCGGATCGCGGCGGGCCAGGTGGACCACCGGGCGATCTTCGCGGCGCTGCGCGCGGGCGATCCCGCGGAGTGCGCGCGGCTGCAGGTGGCGCACATGGCCACCACGCTCAACGGCGTGCTGCGCGACGCGGTGACAGCGCCGCGCGACTAGCTGTGATGTCCAGGCAGGTTGTTGAGTCTGCTGATGGGCGGGGCTCCGATCGCGGAGTGGACCCTGTGGTGATTGTAGACATGCAACCAACCAGGAAGTTCACCTCGGCGTTCTGAAGCGCCCTGGGTTTCGTTCCGCGCTTATGTGGTGACGAGGGCTCTCGCCTGGGATTGATCGTAGGCCGCTTCGACCTCGGCGGGCGTGCGGTAGTCGAGAGCTTCGTGCAGGCGTTGACGGTTC
>NZ_WWEQ01000061.1 GCF_009857845.1 Brevibacterium rongguiense
CAACGGGCGACTCGAACACCTCCGCGGCTCCGCCCTCGGCTTCCGCAACCTCACCCACTACATCGCTCGGTCGCTGCTCGAAGCCGGAGGGTTCAGACCCGCGCTACACCCTCATTCGTGAAGAGCCATCAACGAGTCGCCCGACTCCCTCTCCCCCAGGAGCACCATGAAGATCCCTGCGCTCTTCGCAGCCGCAGCACTCGCCGCGACCGCCCTCATCGCCTCGACGCCGGCGTCTGCCACTACCCACGCAACACCATCGAAGATGGACTCGAAAACACACAGCCTGCACGCATTAGCAGGCAAGAAGAAAAAACCTGCTTTAAAGCAGCTCACCAAGGGTCCGCTTTACTCTTCTAATGCGAGAAAAGGGGTGCGCTTTGAAGCGAGCAATCTCAAACCGAAGGCCAGAGTGCGACTCTGCACGGTGATTGTAACTAATGACGTCAGCTCATACTGCACTAAACCGGTTCGAGTAAGCGCCTCTGGTAAAGCTATGTACAAAATTAGCCTTTCCACGCCCGGTCCGCACGAGATGCATATTGAGATCATGGGGTTTGACGAACTCGGTTACGAAGAAACAATAGATTCATTCTATTTTGCACGTAGCGTGCCGATACTAGACGATTTTAAGGGTGCAAAACTCACAGTTTCGCCAAAAGCGCTTCGCGCAAAGAGCCTTCGTGGCGCAAGGCACAAGCCAATCGCCAGGTTAAACAAGTCGAACTACGATGCAGGTGACTAGCGCTTCACGATTCGCAAAAGCGGCAGCAAGAAGGTGATCGCGAAGCGCACGATCCGAAACGACGGTTTCCTTAAGCCCGCCTATCGTATTACCAAGCGCGTCGCGCGACTGATGTCGAAGAAACCCGGCAAGTACATCATCACGCTCACCCCTGATTACGCGCGTCAGACCAAAACGACATTCACTGTCAAACGCTGAGGGAGAACACCGCGTGCTGACAGGAGTCGTGCGGGGCGGCCCCGGGTAACACAACGGCCGGGCAACCATGAGAATGGTTGCCCGGCCGTAGTCACTGTCCGTGGTCGAGTCAGCGGTCGCGCTCACCGCAGCGAGCCCTCCCGAGAGTCTGGTGCGGGCGCCGCTGCTGGCGTTGCTGCACGCTTGGCATTCAGCAGGACCAGCCTCGCAATGTACCGCCCCTACTGCCCGGCTGCCTCCCGCAGCGTCCCGGCCGGCATGAGCGCCCCGGCAAACCCGGTGCGCCGGCGCTGCCGACCGTGGACGATCGAGACGACGTCCCCGGAGGTGCCGGCCGCGAACACGCGATCGGCACCCGAAGGGCGCTCGCGCATCCCGCGCAGCTGAGCGCTGAGCGCACTGGCTCTGCGCTGGGCGCGGCGCACCTCCTCGCTCAGCTCGAGGATCCGGCGGATGCCCGCCAGGTTGATCCCCTCCTCCTGGGAGAGCTGCTGGATGAGGCGCAAACGGCGGACGTCCTCGGCGGAATAGCGCCGTCCGCGGCCCGCCGCGCGCTTGGGCGTCACGAGGCCCATCCGGTCGTACTGCCGCAGCGTCTGCGGGTGCATGCCCGCAAGCTCCGCGGCCACGGAGATCACGTAGAGGGCGGCATTCTCGTCGATCTGCATCGCACTCAGCTCGCCTTCGCCTTGCTGTAGAGGTCCTTCCTGGGATCCTCGCCCTCCGTGGCCTTCGCAAACGCCTCGACGGCCTCCTTGGCCGCGTCGTCGAGCTTCTTCGGCACGACCACCTCGACGGTGACGAGCAGGTCGCCGCGGCGGGCCTTGCCCTCGATGCCCTTGCCGCGCACGCGCAGGACGCGGCCGGACGGGGTGCCCGCCGGGATCTTCATCTTCACGGTGGGCCCGTCCAGGGTAGGCACCTCGACGGTGGCCCCCAGCGCGGCCTCCGGGAAGGTCACCGGCAGCTCGAGGCGCAGGTTGTCCCCGTCGCGGGTGAAGACCGGGTGCTTCTCCACGTGGACGGTGAGGATGACGTCGCCGCTCTCCCCGCCGTTGGGGCTGGCCTTGCCCTTGCCCTTGAGCTTGATCTTCTGGCCGTCCTTGACGCCCACGGGCGTGCGCACGGTCAGCGTCTTGCCGCTGGGCATCTTCAGGCGCACGCTCGCGCCCTTGGCCGCCTCGGTGAAGTTCAGCGTGGTCGTGGAGCGGATGTCCCCGCCCTTCGTCGGGCCGGTCGAGTACCCGCCGCCGAATCCACCGCCGGAGCCGCCGAAGCCGCCGAGCAGGTCATCGAGGTCGAACGGCACTTCGCCGCCGCCGTAGCCCTGCTGGCCGCCGCCGAAGCCACCTCCGAAGCCGCCGCCCGAGGTGCCCGGGTAGCCACCGCCGCGTGTCGTGTAGCGCGTGCGGCCGCCCCCGCCACCGCCGAACAGGTCGGAGAAGACGTCTTCGAACCCGCCGCCGCCGGCGCTGCCACCGGAGCCGGCGCTGAAGCGCGCCCCGGAGCCCATGGCGCGGACCTGGTCGTACTGCTTGCGGGTCTCCGGATCGGCCAGGACCTGATTGGCCTGGCTGATCTCCTTGAACTTCTCCTCCGCGGCCTTGTCGCCGGGATTCGTATCCGGGTGGTATTTCCGGGCGAGCTTCCGGTAGGCCTTCTTGATCTCCTGTTCGGAGGCGTCCTTGGAGACTCCGAGGGTCTTGTAGAAGTCCTTCTCGAACCAGTCGTTCTGAGGTCCGGCTGTCACCTGGCACCCCCTTCCTCAGGCATAGCGCCCAATCAGTGCTGAAAAATCTGCTGTCTGCTGCTCACGCCGTTCGGTGTGCCCCACGCGTGTGCGGCTGCTGCGCTCACGGTTCCGGGAGGCGCCCCCGCTGGGGCGCTGCCCGGAACCGAGACCGCGTCCGGGACGGCCGAACCGCCCCGGACGACCGCTCATTCTGCGGGCTGGGAGACTCCCACGCGCGCCGCGCGCAGGACCCGGTCGCCCAACCGGTAGCCCGGCTGCATGACGGCGAACACGGTGGGCTCGCCGACTTCGTCGCTGGGCTGCTGCATGAGGGCCTCATGGATGTTCGGGTCGAACTCCTCGCCGACCTCGCCGTACTGCACGAAGCCCGCCTTCTCCAGGGCCGCGCGCAGCTTGGCCACGTGCGACTCGAAGGGGCCCGTGACGTCGCCGTTGTCGGCGGCCAGCTTGACCTCGTCGAGCACCGGGATGATCGCCTCGGCGAACGAGGCGGCGCCGGCGGCGCGCGCCTTGTCCTGCTCCCGCGCCGAGCGGCGGCGGTAGGCCGCGTACTCGGCGTTGAGGCGCTGGAGGTCGTCGAGGTACTTCGCGGCCTCCTCGCTCTGCGGGGCGGGGGCGTTCTCCGGATCCAGCGCGGAGGCGTCGTCGGGGATGTCGACGCCCAGGTCCGCAGCGTCTGCGGCCCCCTCCGCGGCCGAGGCGCCGGCCGGGCCAGCGCCCGCCCCCGCCTCGGCCTCGTGCGGCTCGCGGACCGCGCCGGAGTCCGGGTCGACCCGGCGCTTGTCGCTGAACGAGAAGCCCTGCGCGGCCTGGTCCTCCTGGTTGCCCTGGTCTGACTGGGGGCCGTTCTCGGGATTCTCTGCGGTCATTACTTCTTCCCCTCGTCCTCATCGTCGACGACCTCGGCATCGACGACGTCGTCGTCGGAACCGGAATCGGCATCGGAGGCTCCGGCGCCGCCCTGGGCGCCGTCGGCCTGGCCCTCCTGCGCGGACTGGGCCGCGTAGAGCGCCTCGCCGATCTTCGACTGGCTCTCGGTGAGCTTGTCCGCCGCGGCCTTGACCGCGTCGTCGTCGTCGCCCTTGAGCGCTTCCTTCAGCGCCTCCACATCGGCTGTGACCTGGGACTTGACGTCCTCGGGCAGCTTGTCGCCGTTGTCGGTAACGAGCTTCTCCGTGGAGTACGCCAGGTTCTCCGCCACGTTGCGCTGGTCGGCGGCCTCGCGCTTGGCCTTGTCCTCGGAGGCGTGCTCCTCGGCCTCGCGGACCATGCGGTCGATGTCCTCCTGCGGGATCGCGGATCCGCCGGTGATCGTCATCGACTGCTCCTGGCCCGTGCCCTTGTCCGTGGCGGACACGTGCACGATGCCGTTGGCGTCGATGTCGAAGGACACCTCGATCTGCGGCATGCCGCGGGGGGCCGGGGCGATGCCGGTGAGCTCGAACGTGCCCAGCGGCTTGTTGTCGCGGGTGAACTCGCGCTCGCCCTGGAAGACCTGGATCGACACGGACGGCTGGTTGTCCTCGGCCGTCGTGAACGTCTCCGACTTCTTCGTGGGGATCGGCGTGTTGCGCTCGATGAGCTTCGTCATCACGCCGCCCTTGGTCTCGAGGCCCAGCGACAGCGGGGTGACGTCGATGAGCAGGACGTCCTTGCGCTCGCCCTTGAGGACGCCCGCCTGGACGGCCGCGCCGATCGCGACGACCTCATCCGGGTTCACGCCCTTGTTGGGCTCCTTGCCGCCGGTCAGCTCGGTGATGACCTTCGTGACGGCGGGCATGCGGGTCGAGCCGCCCACGAGGACCACGTGGTCCACCTCGGAGACCTTGACACCGGCATCGCGCATGACGGCCTCGAACGGGGCCTTCGTGCGGTCGAGCAGGTCCTTGGTCAGCTCCTCCTGGAACTTGGCGCGCGTGAGCGTCTCGTCCAGGTGGATGGGGCCGTTCTCGCTCATGGACAGGTACTGCAGCGAGATGTTCGTGCTCGTCGCGGACGACAGCTCCTTCTTCGCCTGCTCAGCGGCCTCCTTGAGGCGCTGCAGCGCGGTGGTGTCCTTCGACAGGTCCACGCCGTAGTTGTCCTTGACCTGCTTGATCAGCCAGTCGACGATCGCCTGGTCCCAGTCGTCGCCGCCGAGCTTGTTGTCGCCGCTGGTGGCGCGCACCTGGATGGTGGAGAAGTCGTCATCGTCCTTGCCGACCTCCAGCAGGGACACGTCGAACGTGCCGCCGCCCAGGTCGAAGACGAGGATGAGCTCGTCCTCCTTGCCGCGCTCCAGGCCGTAGGCCAGGGCCGCGGCGGTGGGCTCGTTGATGATGCGCAGGACGTTGAGGCCGGCGATCTGACCGGCGTCCTTCGTGGCCTGGCGCTGCGCGTCGTTGAAGTACGCGGGGACCGTGATGACCGCGTCGGTCACCGGCTCCTGCAGGTACTCCTCCGCGTCGTGCTTGAGCTTCTGGAGGATGCGCGCGGAGATCTCCGGAGCCGTCAGCTCCTTGCCGCCCAGCTCCGTCTTCCAGTCCTCGCCCATGTGGCGCTTGACCGACGAGACGGTGTTCTTCACGTTCGTGACGGCCTGGCGCTTGGCGATCTCGCCCACGAGCGAGTCGCCGTTCTTGTTCACGGCAACGACGGACGGGGTGGTCCGGCTGCCCTCTGCGTTTGCGATGACCTTCGGCTCGCCGCCCTCGAGGACCGCGACGACGGAGTTCGTCGTACCGAGATCGATGCCAACTGCACGTGACATGTGGTGCTCCTTCGCTTGAGTTCTTCAGTCGAGTCGCTGGCGGCCGTGCGGCGGACCGCACGCCTTGAGTGCCATCGACTCAAGTCTTGTCGCTTGCTCCCCGGGCTGTCAATCCCCCGGGGCGCAGACTTGCGTACACCCGACTCAACTTTGCTGCGCGAAGGATTATTCCGATCGGGCGGAAAAGTTTTCCACAGGCGGCAGGGGCGGCGGCACCGCCGGGTGTCAAGGCCGTGCAAAGATTCCGCCGCCCGGCGTAAACGAGGCGCAAAGCCCGCGCCGCGGGGCGGCCGCGCGGCGGTTGAGTGAGCGGGTCCGCTCCCCCACTCCACCCCAAGGACTCACAATGAAAGACCTCCTGCAGATCGCGGCGGTGCTGGCCGTCCTCGCCGCGCTGCACCGGCCGCTCGGCGCCTACATGGCCCGCCTGCTGACCTCGCGGCGGGACACGACGGTCGAGCGCCTCATCTACCGCGCGGTGCGCGTTGCCCCCCGGGCCGGCCAGCCGTGGCGGGTCTACCTGCGCGACGTGCTCACGTTCTCCGCCGTCTCGATCGTGGCCCTCACCCTCCTGCAGAGCATCCAGGGCTGGCTGCCCCTGGGCCGCGGCGCCGGCCCCGTGCACCTCGACCAGGCCATCAACACGGCGGTCTCGTTCACAACGAATACGAACTGGCAGTCCTACTCGGGCGAGACCGCGGTCACCCAGCTCACCCAGATGCTGGGCCTGGCCGTGCAGAACTTCGTCTCCGCCGCCGTGGGCATCGCGGTCGTGGCGGCCTTCATCCGCGGCCTCGCCGCGCGGCGCACCGGGCGCTCGGCCTCCGGCGGCGCACCCCCGCTGGGCAACTTCTGGGTGGACCTCACCCGCATCAGCCTGCGCCTGCTCCTGCCGATCGCCGCGGTGGGCGCGGTCCTCCTCATCCTGGGTGGGGCCATCCAGAACTTCCACGGCCCGCAGACCATCACCACACTGGACGGCAGCCAGCAGACGATCCCCGGCGGCCTCGTCGCCTCCCAGGAGTCGATCAAGGTCCTCGGCACGAACGGCGGCGGCTACTTCAACGCGAACTCCGCCCACCCGTTCGAGAACCCCGCGGAGTGGACGAACCTCCTCCAGGTGGCGCTCATCCTCCTCATCCCTTCC
This sequence comes from Brevibacterium rongguiense, assembly GCF_009857845.1. GTDB lineage: Bacteria > Actinomycetota > Actinomycetes > Actinomycetales > Brevibacteriaceae > Brevibacterium > Brevibacterium rongguiense. Next base: position 6,593 of record NZ_WWEQ01000061.1, read on the forward strand.
GCCCTGCCGCGCACGTTCGGCATCATGGTGGGCGACAGGCGCCAGGGCTGGTCCGTACTGGGCGCGATGGCCGTGCTGTTCCTCGCCTCGCTGGCCGCCACCGTGTGGGCCGAGACGGCGCTGACCGGCGATGCGAAGCTCGCCGGGGCCTCGCTCGAGGGCCGTGAGCTGCGCTTCGGCACCGTCGCCTCCGCGTTCTTCGCCACCGCCACGACGCTGACCTCCACCGGCGCGGTCGACAGCTTCCACTCGAGCTATTCGGGCCTGGGCGGCGGCGTGCTCATGTTCAACATGCTCCTGGGCGAGATCGCCCCCGGCGGGGTGGGCTCGGGCCTCTACGGCATGCTCGTCATCGCAATCCTGTCCGTGTTCATCTGCGGGCTCATGATCGGGCGCACGCCGGAGTACCTGGGCAAGAAGATCGGGCCGCCGGAGATCCGCCTCGTGGCCGGCTACGTCCTCGTCGTCCCCGCGTGCGTGCTCCTGGGCACCGGCGCCTCGCTGCTCGTACCCGGCGTGCGCGAGGCGATCCTCAACCCCGGCCCCCACGGCCTGTCCGAGGTCCTCTACGCGTTCACCTCGGCATCGAACAACAACGGCTCCGCCTTCGCCGGGCTGGGCGCGGACACGCCCTACCTCAACCTCGCACTCGCCGCGGCGATGGCGCTGGGGCGCTTCGTCCCGATCGCGTTCGTCCTCGCCCTGGCCGGCCGGCTCGCCGGCCAGACCCCCGCCCCGCCCACGAGCGGCACCCTGCCCACGCACCGCCCGCTGTTCGCCGGCGTCATGGTGGGCTGCGCGCTCATCGTCACCGGCCTCACCTACCTCCCCGCCCTCGCACTGGGCCCGCTTGCAGAAGGTCTCTCATGAACTCCTCCGCTCTCCTCGCAGCCTCCGGCGCGGCGCTGCAGAAGCTCGACCCCCGCACCATGATCAAGACCCCCGTCATGCTCATCGTGGAACTCGGCTGTGCCGCCACCCTCGTGTGCGCCCTCCTGCGCCCCTCCGTGTTCGCGTTCGGCCTGGCGGCGTGGCTGTTCCTCACCGTCGTCTTCGCCAACTTCGCCGAGGCGCTGGCCGAGGGCCGCGGGCGCGCGCAGGCCGACGCCCTGCGCGCCTCGCGCTCGAGCCTGCGGGCCCAGCGCGTGGGCCCCGACGGCGGCATCGAGGAGGTGCCAGCCGCCGAGCTCCACGTGGGCGACACCGTGCTCGTGCGCGCCGGCCAGGTGATCCCGGGCGACGGCGACGTCGTCGAGGGCGCCGCCACGGTGGACGAGTCCGCGATCACCGGCGAGTCCGCCCCCGTCATCCGGGAGTCCGGCGGCGACCGCACGGCGGTCACCGGCGGCACGACCGTGCTGTCCAACGAGATCCGCATCGCGATCACCTCGCAGCCGGGGTCCACGTTCATGGACCGGCTCATCGAGCTCGTCGAGGGCGCCAACCGCAAGAAGACGCCCAACGAGACCGCGCTCGACATCTTCCTAGCCGTCCTCACGGTCGTCTTCGCCCTCGCGGTCGTGGCCCTGGCGCCCATGGCCTGGTTCTCCCACGCGCCCCAGTCGCTGCTCGTGCTCATCGCGCTGCTCGTGTGCCTCATCCCCACGACGATCGGCGCGCTGCTCTCCGCGATCGGCATCGCCGGCATGGACCGCCTCGTCAAGCGCAATGTGCTCGCGATGTCCGGCCGCGCCGTCGAGGCGGCCGGCGACGTCTCCACGCTCCTGCTGGACAAGACCGGCACCATCACGATCGGCAACCGCGAGGCCACGGACATCATCCCGCTGGGCGGGGGCAGCCCCCGCGATGCCGCATACGCCGCGCAGCTGAGCTCGCTGGCCGATGAGACCCCGGAGGGCCGCTCGATCGTGCGGCTCGCGGAGACCGGTCTGGGGCTGGCGCCCGTGCCCGAGGACGCCTACGCCCAGGCGCGGTTCGTCCCCTTCTCCGCGGCCACCCGCATGAGCGCGATCCGCCTGCCCGACCGCACGGTCGTCAAGGGCGCCGCCTCGGAGATCGTGGCCTGGGCGCGCGCGGCAGGCGCCGAGGTGCCCCCGGAGCTCGACGCGATCGTCAGCCGCATCAGCGACAAGGGCGGCACCGCGCTCGTCATCGCCGAGGCGACGCCGCTGGCAGGGGCGGACCCCGCCGCCGAGCTCGCTCCCGAAGGCTGCGCCCACGGCCGGATCGTGGGCGTCATCCGGCTGACCGACATCCTCAAGCCCGGCATGGTGGAGCGCTTCGCCCAGCTGCGCCGCATGGGCATCAAGACGGTCATGATCACCGGCGACAACGCGCGCACGGCCAAGGCGATCGCCCGCGAGGCCGGGGTGGACGACTTCCTCGCGGAGGCCAAGCCGGAGGACAAGCTGGCGCTCATCCGCCGGGAGCAGGAGGCCGGCGCCATGGTCGCGATGACCGGCGACGGCACGAACGACGCGCCGGCGCTCGCGCAGGCGGACGTGGGCCTGGCCATGAACACCGGCACGCAGGCCGCGAAGGAGGCCGCGAACATGGTCGACCTCGACTCGGACCCCACGAAGATCATCGAGATCGTGGAGGTGGGCAAGCAGCTGCTCATCACCCGCGGCGCGCTCACCACCTTCTCCATCGCCAACGACCTGGCGAAGTACTTCGCGATCATCCCGGCGATGTTCATGGCCGCGTTCCCCGGGCTGGGCCTGCTCAACATCATGGGGCTCGCCTCCCCGGAGTCCGCGATCACCTCCGCGGTCATCTTCAACGCCCTCGTCATCGTGGCCCTCATCCCGCTGGCGCTGCGCGGGGTGAGCTACACGCCCTCGACGTCGAGCCGGCTGCTGAGCCGCAACCTCCTCATCTACGGGCTGGGCGGGCTCATCGCACCGTTCATCGGCATCAAGCTCATCGACCTCGTCGTCTCCCTCATCCCCGGGCTCGCCTGAGCCTCCGGCCCACGCCAGAAAGGCACGATCATGCACACCGCACTGCGCGGCACCCTCCGCTCCCTCTGGACCTCGGCCAAGGCGCTCGCGGCGCTCTCGCTCATCCTGGGCCTCGCCTACCCGCTCGCCATCTGGTGCATCGGCCGCCTCGACCCCGCCGCCGCGGACGGCTCGCCGCTCACCGACGCGGCCGGCCGCACGGTGGGCTCGACCCGGATCGGGCAGCCCATGCACAGCCCGGAGCTGTTCTCGCCGCGCCCGTCCGCGGCCGGCGACGACGGCTGGGACGCGATGTCCTCGGGCGCCTCGAACCTCGCCAACGACAGCGCGGAGCTGCGCGAGCAGATCGCGGCGCGCCGCGCCTCGGCGGCCCAGGCCAACGGGGCGGACCCCGCGCAGGTGCCCCCGGACGCCCTCACCGCGAGCGGCTCCGGCCTCGACCCGGACATCTCACCGGCCTACGCGCGCCTCCAGGCCGACCGCGTGGCGCGGGCGAACCACGTCGACCGCGCCCGGATCGACGCGCTCATCGCGGCCAACACGCAGCACCCGGCGCTGGGCTTCCTGGGCGAGAAGCGGGTGAATGTGGTTACGCTCAACGCAGCCGTGCGCGCGCTGCACGCCTGAACCCGCACGCCCGAACCCGCACGTCAGTCAAGCCCGAGGGGAGGACCGATGGCCAGGGGCACCCTGAAGATCTACCTGGGAGCCGCGCCCGGCGTGGGCAAGACCTACGCCATGCTCGAAGAGGCCCACGCCCTCATCCAGCAGGGCACCCGCGTGCTCGCCGGCGTCATCGAGACCCACGGGCGCCCGGACACGGCCCGCCTGCTCGAGGGCATCCCGGTCCAGCCGCCCCTGCGCATCGACCACCGGGGCCACGCCGTCGACGAGCTCGACGTGGACGGCATCATCGCCGCGGCGCCGGAGACGGTCCTCGTCGACGAGCTCGCCCACACGAAGGCCGGCGAGGCGGGCGGCAAGCGCTTCGCCGACGTCGAGCGGCTGCTCGCCGCGGGCCTCGACGTCATCTCCACCGTCAACATCCAGCACCTCGAATCGCTGGCGGACGTCGTCGCGGGCATCACGGGCCAGGTGCAGCGCGAGACCATCCCGGACCGGGTGCTGCGCGAGGCAGATCAGGTGGAGCTGGTCGATCTGAGCCCCGAGGCGCTGCGCATCCGGCTGTCGCGCGGGCAGGTCTACCGGCCCGAGCGCATCGATGCGGCGCTCAGCCACTACTTCCGGCTGGGCAATCTCACGGCGCTGCGCGAGCTCGCGCTCCTGTGGACCGCGGACCAGGTGGACGCCGGGCTCGAGGCCTACCGGCGCCGCGAGCGCATCGCGGACCCGTGGCCCGCCCGCGAGCGCATCCTCGTCGCCGTCACCGCCGGCGACGAATCAGCCGCGCTCATCCGGCGCGGCAGCCGGATCGCCGGGCGCGCCGCCGGCCGCGAGCTCCTCGTCGTCACCGTCATCGCGCAGGACGGTCTCGCCCAGCCCACGCCGGAGGACTTGAGCCGGCTGCAGAGCCTCACGGAGTCCCTGGGCGGGACGTGGCACGCGATCGCCGGGGAGGACCCGGCGGCCGCGCTCGCGGACTTCGCCCACACCGCGAACGCCGCGCAGCTCGTCATCGGCACCTCGCGCCGCCGCTTCCCCGCCACCCTGCTGGGCCCGGGGGTGAGCGCGCGGCTCATCCAGGCGGTCGGGGACATCGACATCCACATCGTCCCCCACCGCGCCACCCCGCGCGTGCGGCCCCGGCCGGCCCGCCGCTCCGCGCTCTCCCGTCCGCGCCTCGCGGCCGGCTGGGCGCTGGCCGCGGTGCTGCCGCCGCTGCTCACGGCCGCCTTCCTGGGGCTGGGCCGCGACACCGGCGGGGGGCTGCTCGTCAACATCCTCGCCTACATCGCGGCGGCGGTGGCCGTGGCGCTCGTGGGCGGCTGGTGGCCCGCGCTCGTCGGCTCGCTGGCCGGGGCGCTGCTGCTCAACTGGTTCTTCACCCCGCCCGTCGGCACGCTCACGATCGCCGCGGGCGAGAACATCATCGCCCTCCTCCTGTTCCTCCTCGTGGCCGCGGGGGTGGCCCGGGTCGTCGACACCGCCGCCAGGCGCGCCCGGGAGGCCGCCGAGGCGCGGGAGCAGTCCCTGCTCATGAGCGAGCTGGCGGGCTCGGTCGTGCGCGAGGGCACGAACATCCCCGCGCTCCTCGAGCACATCGCCCACACCTACGGCCAGTCCGCGGCGGTCCTCCAGGCCCGCGCGGGCGGGGGCTGGGAGACGGTGTTCGCCTCCGCAGGCGCCGACGGTGCGAACGACGCCGACGGCTCGGGCGAGGGCGCCAGCGGTTCGGGCGAGGGCGCCGAGCAGGCGCTCACGCTCGACGCGGACTACCGCCTGCTCATCTCCGGCCGCCCGCTCACGGCCGCCGAACAGCAGTCCCTCGACGCCTACTCCGGGCGCATCCTCGCCCTGGCCCGCCAGCGCGAGCTCCAGGACGCCCGCCTCGAGGGGCAGCGCCTGGCCGCTGCGAACGCCGCCCGCACCGCCCTGCTCACGGCGGTCTCGCACGACCTGCGCACCCCGCTCACCGCCATCAAGACCTCCGCGTCCGCCCTGCGGATGGACGATGTCGAGCTGCCCGCGGACGCTCAGGCGGAGCTGCTCGCCGCGATCGAGGACTCGGCCGACCGCCTCGACCGGATCGTCGCGGACCTGCTGCACATGTCGCGGCTGCAGACGGGCGCCCTCGAGGTGCGGGCGCTGCCGTGCGCGGTCGACGAGCTCGTCGCCACCGCGGTGGGCGGCATGGAGCCCGCGGCGGTGCCCGCCGCGCTGCGCACGGACATCCCCGGCGGGCTGCCGCTCGTGCGCACCGATCCGGGCCTGTTCGAGCGCGTGCTCGCCAACCTCGTCCACAACGCGGCCCGCCACGCCGGCCCGGATGTCCTCATCGACGCCGCGGCGGGTGCGGGGCACGTGACGGTGCGGGTCGTCGACCACGGCCCCGGGCTCAGCGACGCGGCGAAGGAGCAGATGTTCACCCCGTTCCACCGGCTGGGCGACCAGGAGGATGCCGACGGCGTGGGGCTGGGCGCGGCGGTCGCGAAGGGCCTGTGCGAGGCGATCGGAGCGCAGCTGTGGGCCGAGGACACGCCGGGCGGCGGCCTCACCGTCGCCGTCGACGTGCCGCTCGCCTCGGCCCCGGAGCCCGCCGCGGCTCGGGAGCCGGCCAGCGCGCAGTACACCGCGGGAGCCCGGCCGTGAGCCCCCGCGGTGCTCCCGCGGCGACTGGCGCGGGGGCCGGCGCCGCCGTGCTCGTCGTCGAGGACGATCCCGCGATCGCGCGGGCCCTCGTCATCAACCTGGGCGCCCGCGGCTACACGGTGCGCCACGCCGCCACCGGTGCGGCAGCCCTGGAGCTCGCCGCGGCCGGCGGGATCGACTGCGTGCTGCTGGACCTGGGCCTGCCGGACATGCCCGGCCTCACCGTGCTCGATGGGATCCGCGGCTGGTCCGCGGTGCCGCTCATCGTCATCACCGCGCGCCACGAGCTGGAGAGCAAGATCGAGGCCCTGGACCGCGGCGCCGACGACTACGTGACGAAGCCGTTCGCGCTGGGCGAGGTGCTCGCGCGGCTGCGCGCCGCGCTGCGCCGCGGCCCCGGGGGCGACGAGCCGGAGCCCTCCGTCATCGCCACCGCCGACGGCGCCCTCGAGGTGGACCTGCGCGCCTCCCAGGTGCGCCGGGACGGCCAGCCGGTGCGGCTGACCCCGCACGAGTGGCGCATCGTCGAGCACCTGGCGCGCAATCGCGACCGCCTCGTCGCCCGCGCCGATCTGCTGCGGGCCGTGTGGGGGCCCGGCTATGAGGGCGAGACGGCCTATCTGCGCGTCTACCTCTCGCAGATCCGCGCGAAACTGGAGCCGGAGCCCGCGCGGCCGCGCTACTTCCTCACGGAGCTGGGCATGGGCTACCGCTTCGCCGCCCAGGGCGCGCCCCGCTGACGCGCGGGCGACACCGCGGCGAGGCCGATGCACAGCACGCCGATGCCCTCGATGATGCACGGCACCGCCGCGGCGAGGACGACGAGCGGATCGGTGTGGGGCAGCCCGCTGCGCCCGCTGGCGGTGATGAGGGCCCAGGACTCGAGGACCGCGCCGAGGCCCACGGCGCACCCGCCCACGATGCCGGCCACCCGGCCGGCCCCCGCGCGGTACCGGGCCGCGAAGACGATGGCGAGCCCCGCGGCGGCGGCGATGAGCAGCGCGCGCACCACCGCGAGGCCGGCAGGGAGGAGGAGAAGCGCCCCCCAGCCCGCGCTCACCGCGCCCACCTCGCAGCGGACCGGGAGGGCGCCTGCCGCCGCGCCGGGCCGAGCAGGGAGAACGCGAGCAGGGCCAGGCCGGCGATGACCATGACCCCCGTGCACATGATCACGACGACGATCAGGCCGAGGAGGAAGAAGATCGCGGACCCGTGCAGGGGGCCGGCGGCCAGCAGGGAGAAGACGATCATCGCGCCCTGGCCCGCGGCCAGGAGGGCGGCGCCCCACGCGGCCAGCAGCCGTGTCCGCCCACGGGCGCGCACCAGGGCGAGGACCATGACCGCCAGCGCGCAGAGCACGAAGAAGGCACGGCCCACCAGCCCGGAGTAGTCGAGGAGCGCGTCGGCGCTCACCTCGGCGCCCCCGCAGCGGCGCGGACAGCGCGGTGGGCGGGCGGTGCGGGCGATACAGGCGGTGCGGCGAGCATACGGTCTCCTTCGGCCGATCGGCGTCCGAGCGCAAGCCTACGGAACCCGCCGCGGAACTCCCCGCCGGGCACTGCCGGGCGCCACCGGGCACCACCGGGCGCCGCTGGGCATTGACAGCCCCCGCCCCACTGGCCGAGCATCGGCCCCACGGAGAGGAGGCGCGCATGGACCGCACACGCAGGCAGCTGCGCCTGGGCATCATCGGCACCGGGGAGATCGCCGCCGCCCTCGTCGACGGCCTGGGACGGGCGGCGCAGCGGGCAGACGGCCCACGCGCGGGGCACGGCCTTGCGGCTGTGCTCTCCCCGCGCGGCGCCCGGACCGCCGCTGCGCTTGCCGCGCGGCACCCCTTCGCGCGCGTCGCGGCCTCCAACCAGGCGGTCGTGGACGACTGCGACGTCCTGCTGCTCAGCGTCGTACCCGATGCGGCACGGGAGGCGCTCACCGGGCTGACCGTCCCGGCCGAGCGGGTCGTCATCAGCGCGATCGCCGCGACGCCGCTCGAGCGCATCCGCGAGTGGACCGGCACCGGCGCCGCGCTCGTCCGCTCGATCCCCATGCCCGCGGTGCGCACCGGCCAGGGCCTCACCGCCGTCTTCCCCGATCACCCCGCGGCACGGGGCCTGTTCGAGCGCGTCGGCACGGTCCTCGCGCTGCCGGACGAGGCTGCCTTCGCCACGCTCTCCACGGCCAGCGCCGCGCTGTCGACCCACTTCCACTTTCTGAGCGCCCTCGCCGACTGGCTCACGCGGGCCGGCATCGAGGACCGGGTGGCGCAAGGCTACGTGCGCGGGCTGTTCGCGGGTGCGGCCCCGGCGCTGTCCGCGGACGTTCCGCTGTCGGATATCGCCGGCTCGCACGAGACGCCCGGCGGCCTCAACGAGCAGCTGCGCGAACACTGGTTCGACGCGCCCAACCGCGCGGCCCTCGACGCCGCCCTGAACGACGTTCATCGGCGGGTTCAAGGCGGCTGACCTGGGGTTGTGACACGACCTCCGCGCAACCGTTGCGAAACCGTCACACCCCCGCGAAGTCGCCGCGACGGTCTCCCGCTACGATCGCTGTTGTGAGTGCAATCACAAGCGATGCGAGCGCCGAGCCCCCGCCGGGAGCCGCGCCATCCGCCCCCCGGCACGCGCCCCTCCTCGAAACCACCGGCATCGAGATCGTCACGGACGCTCAGCGCACCGCCCGGCCCCACCACCTGTTCTGGCCGTGGTTCGCGGCGAACGTCTCCGTGTTCGGCATGAGCTACGGGTCCTATCTGCTGGGCTTCGGGATCTCGTTCTGGCAGGCGAGCATCGTCGCCGTCGTCGGGATCGTCGTGAGCTTCGCGCTCTGCGGCCTCGTGGCCATCGCCGGCAAGCGCGGCTCCGCGCCCACGATGGTCCTCTCCCGTGCGGCGTTCGGCGTCGATGGGCAGAGGCTGCCGGGCATCGCGTCGTGGCTGACGTCGATCGGCTGGGAGACGTCGCTGACGATCACCGCGGTGCTGGCCACCGCCACGGTCTTCGAGGCGCTCGGCTGGGCGACCGGCACGCTCGTCTCCGTGCTCGCCACGCTCGCGATCGCGGGCCTCGTCGTGACCGCCTCCGTGCTGGGCTATCACACGATCATGCGACTCCAGTCCGTGCTCACCTGGCTCACCGGGCTGTGCACCGTGGTCTTCATGCTCATGACGATCCCGCACATCCACTGGGACGCCGTGGCCGCCCAGCCCGCCGGCTCGGCGCAGCAGATGCTGGGCGCGCTCACGATGGTGATGACCGGCATGGGGCTGGGCTGGATCAACATCGCCGCGGACTGGTCGCGCTATCAGCGCCGATCGACCTCGGACGGCGCGATCGTCGCATGGAACGTCATCGGCGGCTCGGTGGCACCCGTGGTCCTCGTGGTCTTCGGCCTGCTGCTGGCGGGCTCGGATCCCGAGCTGGCCGCCGGCATCGAGTCCGACCCGCTGGGCGCTCTCGTGACGCTGCTGCCGCTGTGGGCGCTCATCCCCTTCTGGATCGTCGCGGTGCTCACGCTGGTCTCCGGGGCGGTGCTGGGCATCTACTCCTCCGGCCTGACCCTGCTCAGCCTGGGCATCCGCATCCCCCGCCCGGCGGCCGCCGCGGTCGACGGGCTCATCCTCACGGCCGGCACCATCTGGGTGGTCTTCTTCGCCCAGGACTTCGTCGGCCCCTTCCAGAGCTTCCTCATCACCCTGGGGGTGCCCATCGCCTCCTGGGCCGGCATCCTCATCGCGGACATCCTCACCCGGCGCCGCGACTACGACGAGGCGGCCCTCTTCGACCGCCGGGGCCGCTACGGGTCCGTGGACTGGACCTCGGTGACCACCATGGTCATCGCCTCCGTCCTGGGCTGGGGCCTGGTCGTCAACGGCTACGCCGACGATGCCCCGTGGAACAACTGGCAGGGCTACCTGCTCGGCCCGCTGGGCGGCAAGGACGGCACGTGGGCGTACTCCAACCTGGGAGTGCTCGCCGCCCTGGTCCTCAGCTTCGCCGTCACACTCATAGCCCGCCACCCCACGATCCGCCGTCAGGAGAAGCAATGAGAGCCTGTCGCCTCGCAGATTCGCACCTGGTCGTCATCGACCCGCAGTCCGTGTTCGCCGACCCCGCCTCCCAATGGTGCGCGGACGGCTTCGATGCCGCCATGGCCCAGACCTCCGAGTTGGCGCCCCTGTTCGGCGAGCGGGTCCTCGTGACCCGGTGGCTGCCCACGGCGGACCGCGCCACGGCGTGGCGCGACTACTTCGAGCGCTGGCCATTCGCCGACGTCGCGGCCGATGATCCGCTCTTCGACCTCGTCCCGGCGGCACAGGACCTGCTCGCGGAGGGCCGCAGGCCCGTCGACCGGCCCACGTTCGGCAAGTGGGGCCGCGAGCTCGCCGACCTCATCGGCGTCGACGAGCACGTGGCGGACTGGAGCGGCTGGACGAAGGGCCCGGGCAGCCGCCTGGTGCTCACGGGGGTCGCGACGGACTGCTGCGTCATCGCCACGGCGCTGGCCGCCGCGGACGCCGGCGTCTTCGTCACCGTCGTCTCCGATGGCTGCGCGGGCTCCAGCCGGGAGAACCACGAGCGCGCGCTCGCGCTCATGGAGCTCTCCGCCCCGCTCATCGAGGTCTCGACCGCCGCCCAGGTGCGCGAGCGCATGGGCCAGTAGCGCGCAGACGCCCGAGGCGCGCCCGAGGCGCGGGCCTCAGACCGCGCCGCGCTCGAGCATGCTGCGCCCGGTCTGCGCTATGGTCTCGCGCGCCGGGCGCGCCCGCAGGCCGAGCACGCGCTCGGCGCGGCTGACGTCGATCTCCTTCGTCCCGCCCAGCTCCGCGGCGAAGTCGCGGGCGGCGGGGACCACGCGGGCCGCTGCGCGCACCAGCCAATTGGGGATGCGCCGCGTCGGCACCTTCGCCGCCCGCGCCCCGAGGGCCTGCCGCAGCGTCCCGGCGATCTGGGCCATGGTCATGCCCTCCCGGCCGCCCACGATGAACCGCCGACCGGCCGCCTCGGCAGCCGTGAGGGCCGCCGCGTGGGCGGCGGCGACGTCGCGGACGTCGACCACCGGGAACCACATGTCGAGCAGCCCGGGCAGAGCGCCGGCGAGCATGCGGCGGATGAGCTCGTTGCCGCCGCTGACCGAGGGCCCCAGCACGGGGCCGAAGACGGCGGTGGGGCACAGCGCCACGAGTTCGAACCCGGGACCGGCCTGGGCCGCGAACTCCCACGCGTCCTGCTCGGCGAGGGTCTTCGAGGCGGTGTACGCGCTCACCCCCGGGCCCGCCAGGCGCGTCCAGGAATCCTCATCGAAGCGCGGGAGCCTGGACCCGAACCCGAAGCCCACCGACCCGAACGAGGACGTCATGACGACGCGGGAGACGCCCGCGGCCTCGGCGGCCCCCAGGACCCGCAGCGTGCCCTCGCGGGCCGGGGCGATGACCTCCTGGGGATCCTTGGGCTCCGCGGCCGGAACCGGTGAGGCGACGTGCAGGACGCCGTCGCAGCCCTCCATCGCCGCGGCCCAGCCCGCGTCGTCCATGAGGTCGGCGGTGGCGAATTCGAGTCCGGCAACCACCTCGCCCAGCTCGAATCCGCTCGCCTGCCCGGCGCGCGCAACGGCCTCGCGCACGCGCTGCTGGCTGCCGGCCGAGCGCACCGTGGTGCGCACCGTGCGACCCTGCGCGAGCAGCTGGGCCATGCAGTAGGCGGCGATGAAGGGCCCTGACCCCGGGTCTTGGACACGTGGAATCCAGCAGTTGCTGGAGGAAGCGAGATGATCAGGACTATGGCCAGGAAGAACTACTCCGATGAGTTCCGTCGGCAGGCCGTCGACTTGTACGAG
>NZ_WWEQ01000062.1 GCF_009857845.1 Brevibacterium rongguiense
GAACCGTCAACGCCTGCACGAAGCTCTCGACTACCGCACGCCCGCCGAGGTCGAAGCGGCCTACGATCAATCCCAGGCGAGAGCCCTCGTCACCACATAAGCGCGGAACGAAACCCAGGGCGCTTCACAACGGTTCGGCTTACCGGTCGTCTGCGTGGCGTGAGGCGTGCACCGAACTTGGTGTGCGACATAAACGCACCCGTCCTTATCGGCCGCAGACGAATGGGAAGATCGAGCGGTTTCACCGCACGCTTGCCGAGGGCTGGGCCTACGCGCGTTTTTACAGTTCCGAGACCGAACGCCGAGGTGAACTTCCTGGTTGGTTGCATGTCTACAATCACCACAGGGTTCACTCCGCGATCGGAGCCCCGCCCATCAGCAGACTCAACAACCTGCCTGGACATCACAGCTAGCCCCCCACCGAGGCGCGTGTCGCCGATCCGCCACACGCGTGTCCCGCTGGGCGCAGCCGCCCCCTGCCGCGCGCCGGGCCCGCGGACAACACTGGGGCCATGGACCTGTCTTCGTTCGTCTACCTCCTCGGCCCGGGGCGGCCGCGCACCCCGCAGGAGCGCCGCCGCCTCGCGCTCGTCCTCTCGCTCCTCGTGGCGCTCGCCACGGTCATCGTCATGGCCGGTATTGTCGCCCTCGCCCTCATCGGCGGGCCTAAGTCCGTGCCCCCAGGTGCGGAGGACCGGGACGACCGGCCCGCCTACGACGCGCAGGCGGTCGCCGCGGAGGTCGCGCGACTGCCGGGGTGCAGAGCGTGCGCACGCTGCGCGGGTCCCAGGCCGCGCAGACACGCGAGCGCGTGCGCGCGCTGTGCCCCGGCGGGGCCACGGCGACCACCGGGGACCACCTGCGGATCGAGGCGCGCCCCGCCTCGGCGGCGGCCGCGCAGGCGCTGGGCGAGGGCGCCTACCGGATCCTCGACGGCTACCGGGACGAGACGGTGCCGTCGGCCGCCATCGAGGTGGGCCGCGCGATCGCGCCGCTCGTCATCGGGCCCGCCGGCACGGCGCCCGGTGTGCCCCAGCTGGGCCCGCCCGTGCTCGCCGACGTTCCCGCGCTCCTCGCGGAGCGCCGGATCACCGCGGTGTGCGCGGCCCGGCAGGGCACGACCGCCCGCCTGGCGCGCGGCGCAGACGCCCTGAACGTGGCGCCGCAGGCCATGCCGACAGCACCGCAGGGCATGCTGTCATTCCGGCGCTCCGGCGCCGACACCGCGCAGCTGGTGCTGCCCTCCGGTGCCGAGGCGCGCTCCCGGGTGGCGGCGCTGCGCCGCATGGTCGCCGCGGTGCCGGGCAGCGCGCTCGCGCAGGCCGACTACCGCTCCACGCAGCGCACGGAGCTCACGGTGGCCCGGCGGGCGGACATCCCGGCCGCGCTGCGCGCGATCGCGGCGCACAAGGGCGGCGAGGGCCAGGCGAACGGTCCCGGGCTGCGCATCGGCGGCACCGAGGAACAGGCCACGCGCGCCCTCGCCCTGCTGCCGGCCATCGAGCGCACCGGGATGCGCGCCACGGCCTTCTTCGCGGGCTACCAGGCGGGCAAGGACTCCACCTGGCACGTCCACGGGGACTCCGCCGCGCTGCGCCGCCTGGGCTCCGCAGACCTCGCCGCGGCCGGCTTCGATGCGAAGGCCACCGTGCTCATGGCCGCGCGCACCACGGGCGCGGGCGCCGTGACCTCGGCCCTCGGCGCCGACCGGGCGCACACAGCGCCGCTGCTCGCCGACCTGTGGGACGCGGGCTGGGCCGATGCGCGGCTAGCGGGCACCGCCTCGAGCCCGGACTTCACACTCGACGTGGGCAGCAGCCCCGCGAGCCAGACGGCCCCGGATCCGGTGCGCGACCCGGGCCGGGCCCGGTTCATCCGCATCCTGCGCGGGAGCGGCTGGACCGGCACCGCCACGATCCGGGTCGCCCAGCTGAGCGCCCTGAGTTTCGACTCCACCGCGACCGGCCGCGCCCAGGGCGCCCGCCAGGCCGCGGCCGCCTCGGGAGTGGGCCTGGACGACGGGGCCCGCTCGTTCGTCGATGCGTGGAACGCCAGCGCCGCATGACGCCGTGCGGTGCGGGCCCGTGCGGTAGGGTCACTCCATCGACCGATTGTTGACTGATTGTTCGTTCTGCCGGGGTGCGAGCCCCGGCCGGCGGAGCCCACGGGAGGGATCATGCGCGCAACCAACGGACGCGAGGCGATCCTGCGCGCCGCGCGCGACACCTTCGCCTCCAAGGGCTTCGACGGCGCCTCGATCCGCGACATCGCCCAGGCCGCCGACCTCAGCCTCTCCGCGCTCTACTACTACTTCTCCTCGAAGCAGGACGCACTCTACGAACTCGTCAGCGCCTCCTACGAGCGGTTCAACGCCCATAGCCGGCAGGTCATCGCCGCCGCCGGCGACGACCACGCCCAGCGGGTCGCGGCCCTCGTGCGCTACCTCGTGCGCTTCCGCATCGCGAACCCGGAGATCAGCCGCGTCGTGCTGCGCGACACCGAGCGCCTGACCCCCGACCGCTTCGCACGCCTCCACGAGCTGCAGAAGGAATCGCGCGGCCTGCTGCTCGACATCGTGCGCGCGGGCGAGGCGGCCGGCGAGTTCGCCGTCGTCGACGCGGCACTCGCCAGCCGCTCCATCCTCGCCATCTGCAATGCGATCCCGCTCTGGTACCGCCCGGGCGGGGACATCACGCCCGAGGACCTGGAGCGGACCTACACGCTCCACGCCCTGCGCATCCTCGGCTGCGCCGAGCCCGGGGCGGGCGACCTCGAGCGCCTCTTCGCCCAGCCCGTGCCCACCGGCGAGACCCGCCTGTCCCCCGACGACCCCGACGGCCCCTGAGCCGCCGGGCGGCCGCCGCGCACCCGCTCGCATTCCACCGCCTGCCCGCATTCCACCGCCTGCCCGATCCAGCCAGCTCGAAGGAGAGCCCGCCATGACCGCACCGCACACGCCGCCCCGCGACCCCCACGAAGCCCCGCCCGCCGTCCTCGCGGAGAAGCGCGAGGGCATCCTCGTCATCACGCTCAACCGCCCAGAGGCCAAGAACGCGGCGACGGAGGAGATGGCGCTTCTCATGGCCGACATCCTCGACGACTTCGCCGCCGACGACGCGCTGGCCGTCGCGGTGCTCACGGGCGCCGGCGGCACGTTCTGCTCCGGGATGGACCTCAAGGACTTCGTCAAGGGCCGCCGCCCGGCCGTCGAGGGCCGCGGCTTCCTCGCCCTCACCGAACGCCCCGCCCCCAAGCCCATCATCGCCGCCGTCGAGGGCTACGCCGTGGCCGGCGGCTTCGAGACGATGCTCGCCTGCGACCTCGTCGTGGCCGCGGAGAACGCGAAGTTCGGCCTGCCGGAGGTCAAGCGCGGCCTCGTCGCCGCCGCCGGCGGCCTCGTCGCCCTGCCGAACCGCGCCCCGCGGGCGATCGCGATGGAGATGGCGCTGACCGGCGACATGTTCGACGCCCAGTACGTCCGCGCCGCGGGCCTCGTCAACCGCGTCGTGCCGGCCGGCTCCGCGCTCGAGGCGGCGCTCGAGCTGGCGGCGGGCATCGCGGCGAACGGGCCGCTCGCGGTGCGCGTGACGAAGCGGGTCATCGTCGAGCAGGCCGGGTGGCCCGCGGACGAGGCCTACGCCCGCCAGCAGGAGATCGTCGGCCCGGTCTTCGAGTCGGCCGACGCGAAGGAGGGCGCCACCGCGTTCGCGGAGAAGCGCGCCCCCCGCTGGACCGGCCGCTGAGCCACCGCCTCGGGCCCCGCCGAGGCCGCGCGAACCAAGGCAAGCCTCACCGCTGCCTATCAGCGGATTGGGAGCTGGCGCCCAGACGGCGGACAATGGTGGGATGAGTCGAATCACCTGCCCCGCGCTGGCGGACAAGGTCACCAGCGCGGAGGACGCCGCCGCCCACATCCGCCCCGGGGACAACGTGGGCATGAGCGGCTTCACCGGCGCCGGCTACCCCAAGGCCGTGCCCGGGGCGCTGGCGGAGCGGATCGGGGCCGCGCACGAGCGCGGCGAGGACTTCCAGATCGGGCTCTTCACCGGCGCCTCGACGTCCGCGGAGCTCGACGGGGCGCTGGCCGAGGTGGACGGCGTGAGCGTGCGCAGCCCGTACAACAGCGACAAGGCGATGCGGGCGGCGATCAACGGCGGCGAGGTCGACTACGTCGACACCCACCTGAGCCATCTGGCCCAGCAGATGTGGTTCGGCTTCTACGGCCGCCTCGACGTCGCGGTCATCGAGGTCGCGGCGATCCTGCCCAACGGCCTGCTCGTCCCGGGCTCCTCGGTGGGCAACAACAAGACCTGGCTCGACCTGGCCGACCGCGTCATCCTCGAGGTCAACGAGTGGCACCCCGAGGCCTACGAGGGCTTCCACGACGTCTACTACGGCACGCGCGTGCCGCCGCACCGCAACCCCATCCAGCTCCTCGAGCCCGGGCAGCGCATCGGCGACCCGTACCTGCGCGTGGACCCGGACAAGGTCGTGGCCGTCGTCCGCACGAACGGCCCGGACCGGGACAACGCGTTCAATCCCGTCGACGACGACTCCAAGGCCATGGCCGAGCACATCATCGACTTCCTGCGCGCCGAGGTGGCCGCCGGGCGGATGCCGGAGAGCCTCCTGCCGCTCCAGTCCGGGGTGGGCAACGTCGCCAACGCCGTGCTCGCGGGCCTCGCCGACTCCGAGTTCGAGCACCTGACGTCCTATACGGAGGTCATCCAGGACAACCTGCTGGCCCTGCTGGACTCCGGCTCGCTCGACACGATCTCCGCGACCTCGTTCAGCCTGTCGAAGGAGGCAGCCGAGCGCTTCAACCGCGACATCGAGTCCTACAAGGGCCGCATCCTGCTGCGCTCGCAGGAGATGTCGAACCACCCGGAGATCGTGCGCCGGCTGGGCGTCATCGCCATCAACGGCATGGTCGAGTCCGACATCTACGGCCACGTGAACTCCACGCACGTGCTGGGCTCGCAGGTGCTCAACGGGATCGGCGGCTCCGGCGACTTCGCCCGCAACGCCTACCTCAACTTCTTCGTCTCCCCCTCCGTGGCCAAGGGCGGCAAGGTCTCGTCCATCGTGCCGTTCGCCAGCCACATCGACCACACGGAGCACGACGTCCACGTCATCGTCACCGAGCAGGGCATCGCCGACCTGCGCGGCCTGGCCCCGGTGCCGCGCGCCCGGCGGATCATCGACAACTGCGCGCACCCGGACTACCGCGCGCGCCTGCACGACTACGTCGACCGCGCGATCGCCCGGGGCGAGGGCCGCCTGCACATCCCCCACCTGCTCGAGGAGGCGCTGAGCTGGCACGTCAGCCTGCGCGACACGGGGCAGATGTAGCGCCCGCTAGGGTGGGCCCATGAGCATTCCCAGCGTTTCGGTCACCGAGATCCCCCAGGGCGCGAACATCCTCGACGTCCGCGAGGACGACGAGTTCGCCGCCGGCCACATCGACGGCGCGCAGCACATCCGGCTGGGCGACCTGCCCGTGCGCTACGGCGAGGTGCCCCTGGACGAGGACGTCTACGTCATCTGCCGCTCCGGGGGCCGCTCGCGGCAGGCGACCATGTGGCTCAACGACAACGGCTTCGACGCGATCAACGTCGACGGCGGCATGGGCGCCTGGAACCTCGACCACGGCCTGCCGATCGTCTCCGGCGGCGACGGCGAGGCGTGGGTGAAGTAGGCCCCGCGCCCCTCTACCCGCCCGGCCCGCCCGCTCGCCCACTGAGACGAATGGGGAGACGGCGCCCCGCTCGTGCCCGAACTCTGCCACAGTAGGGCCATGACATCACGTGCGGGCCAGCCTGCCCTGGAATCGGACCTCGTCGACGTCGCCGAGCTGCTCGATGCGTACCACGACCTCGAGCCGGACCCGGCCGACCCCGCCCAGCAGGTGGCGTTCGGCACCTCGGGCCACCGCGGCTCCAGCCTGGCCGGCTCGTTCAACGAGGCGCACATCGCCGCGACGACCGCCGCCATCGTCGAGTACCGGCGCGCGCAGGGCTACACCGGCCCCGTCTACCTCGCCCGGGACACGCATGCGCTGTCCGAGCCCGCCTCGATCACCGCGCTCGAGGTGCTGGCGGCCGCCGGCGTCCCGACGATGATCGACGACCGCGACTCCTACACCCCCACGCCCGTGCTCTCCCACGCAGTCCTCAAGCACAACGCGAACCTGGGCGCGGCGCAGGGCCTGGCCGACGGCATCGTCATCACCCCCAGCCACAACCCCCCGCGCGACGGCGGCTTCAAGTACAACCCGCCCAACGGCGGCCCCGCGGACACGGACGTCACCGCGTGGATCGAGGGCCGGGCCAACGAGCTGCTGCCCCGCTGGCGCGAGATCGCCAGGACGCCCTTCCAGCGGGCCTTCCACCTGGACAACACGACGAACTTCGACTTCACCTCGAGCTACGTCGACGACCTGCCCCAGGCCATCGACATGGAGGCCATCCGCGACTCCGGCCTGCGGATCGGGGCGGACCCCCTGGGCGGGGCGAGCGTGGACTACTGGGCGGCGATCGCCGAGCGCTTCGACCTGGACCTGGACGTCGTCAACCCGGACGTGGACCCGCAGTGGGCGTTCATGACGCTCGACTGGGACGGCAGGATCCGGATGGACTGCTCCTCGCGCTTCGCGATGGCCTCGCTCATAGCCAACCGCGACCGCTACGACATCGCCACCGGCAACGACCCGGACGCGGACCGCCACGGCATCGTCACCCCCGACGGCCGACTCATGCAGCCCAACCACTACCTGGCCGTCGCGATCGACTACCTCTTCTCCCACCGGCCGGAGTGGGCCGCGGGCGCGGCGGTCGGCAAGACCCTCGTGTCCTCCTCGCTCATCGACCGGCTGGCCGCCGCGCGCGGTCGGCGCCTGCTCGAGGTGCCCGTGGGCTTCAAGTGGTTCGTGCCGGGCCTGCTCGACGGCAGCGTGGGCTTCGGCGGCGAGGAATCCGCCGGCGCCTCGTTCCTCACCCGCACCGGCGGGGTGTGGACGACGGACAAGGACGGCATCCTCATGGACCTGCTCGCCGCGGAGATCACCGCGGTGACGGGCCAGACGCCCTCCCAGCGCTTCGCCGCCCTGGCCGACGAGTTCGGCCACAGCGCCTACGCCCGCATCGACGCCCCCGCCACCCGCGAGCAGAAGGCCGCGCTCAAGGCGCTGAGCCCCGAGCAGGTCACGGCGGACACGCTGGCCGGCGAGCCCATCACCGCCAAGCTCACGCAGGCGCCGGGCAACGGCGCGGCGATCGGCGGGCTCAAGGTCACCACCGACGATGCGTGGTTCGCCGCCCGGCCCTCGGGCACCGAGGACGTCTACAAGATCTATGCGGAGTCGTTCAGGGGCGAGGACCACCTGGCCCGGGTCCAGGCGGAGGCGAAGGCGGTCGTCGACCAGGCGATCGGCTGATCCCGCGCGCCCGGTAGCATTGACGGGTGCTGAGCAACTACCGCGAGATCTTCGCCCTGCCGGGCGCCCTGCGCTTCACCATCGCGGGGCTCATCACGCGCATGCCCATCGCCATCCTGGGCCTGGGCCTCGTGCTCTTCATCCAGACCGTCACGGGCTCCTACGGCACCGCCGGCGCGGTCTCCGCGACGTACATGCTCGTCCAGGCCATCGCCAACCCCTTCATCGCCAAGCAGGTGGACCGGCGCGGCCAGGCCCGCGTCATGGTCCCGCTCACCGTCGTCCACATCGTCGCGCTGTGCCTGCTCATGCTCTCCGTCTACCTCCACCTGTGGCTGGGCCTGGCGTTCGTCTTCGCGGGCATCGCCGGCGCCACCGTGGGCAGCGTGGGCGCGCTCGTGCGCGCCCGCTGGGCGGCCGCCGCGCAGGACCAGCACCAGCTCGACAGCGCGTTCTCCTGGGAGGCGGTGGCCGATGAGATCCTCTTCGTCACCGGCCCGGTCGTCGTCACCGCGCTCGCCACGGCCGTCCTGCCGCCGGCGGGCGTCATCGCCTCGATCATCGCGGTGGGCGTGGGCGGTGCCCTGTTCTACACCCAGCGCGGCACCGAGCCCGCCCCGGAGCCCAAGGCGCCGCGGGCCGTGCGCGGCAAGGTCCTGTCGAACTCCGGGATCCTCCTCGTCGTGGCCTGCGAGCTGTGCTTCGGCGTGAACTTCGGCGCCCTCGACGTCTCCGCCGTCGCGTTCGCCGACGAGCAGGGCCTCAAGCCGCTGGCCGGCGTCTCGCTGGCCGCCTACGCCGCGGGCTCCCTCATCGCCGGCGCGATCTACGGCTCGATCAACTGGAAGGTCTCCGTGCGCCGCCGCTATGCGGCCACGCTCGTCCTCCTGTCGCTGGGCAACTGGATGTGCCAGCTGGCCGTCGGGATGGTCTCGCTCTCGCTCGTGCTCTTCGTCGTGGGCTTCATGATCGCCCCCTCGCTCATCGCCGGCAGCTCCGTCATCCAGGAGCTCGCCCCGCCCAAGCGGCTCACCGAGGCGCTCGCCTGGATCGGCACGTCGATGGGCTTCGGCGTCTCGATCGGCTCGTTCGTCGCGGGCCTCATCATCGACCGCCACGGCGCGCACGCGGCCCTCCTCCTACCCGCCTGCGCCACCACCCTGGCCGCGGTTCTGGCGGTCGCGTTCAACGGCCGCTTCGATCCCGCGATCCGCTCCCACGCGGCCCGCCAGGCCCGCTCCGTCATCGAGCCGTAGGGCGGCAGGGCGCCCTTAGGCGAGCCTATGTACCCGGGGGCCGGGGCGGCCGCTACAGTGATGCCACCGTGGCGGTCAGGCTGAGATAGTGCGTGGCCGTCATGGCCCCGACTTCCCGGCCCGCGCACCGCCCACGGCAGCGCCGCCGCGGGTCGCAGGGCCCTACAGTGGGCCCATGCGCATCCTCATCGCCGCCGACAAGTTCAAGGGCACGCTCACCGCCGCCCAGGTTGCCGGGCACCTGTCGGGCCCGCTGAGCGCCGCCGGGCACGCCGTTGACTGCGTGCCGATCGCCGACGGCGGCGACGGCACCGTGGCCGCCGCCGTCGCGGCGGGGCTGTCCGCCCAGGGCGCCGAGGCGACAGGCCCCCTGGGCGCGCCCGTCACCGCGCACTGGGCCCGCTCCGGAGCCACCGCCGTCATCGAGCTCGCCGAGGCGTCCGGCCTCGCACTGGTGTCCGAGTCCACCGCCACCACCGCGCTGCGCGCCTCGAGCACCGGGACCGGCGAGCTCATCCGCGCGGCCCTCGAGGCGGGCTGCACGAGGATCGTCGTGGGCGTGGGCGGCTCGGCCTGCACCGACGGCGGGGCCGGCCTGCTCCAGGCACTCGGCGCGGAACTCACCGCCGCCGACGGCGCGGGACTTCAACCCGGCGGGGGCGCGCTGCCCAGCCTGGCCACCGCGGACCTGGAGCCGGCCCGCGCGCTGCTCGCCGCGCACGGAGCGCGCCTCGTCCTCGCCTCGGACGTGGACAATCCGCTCCTGGGCAGCGCCGGGGCGGCGGCGGTCTACGGCCCGCAGAAGGGCGCGGGGCCCGCGGAGGTCGCCGCGCTCGACGCGGGCCTGGCGCGGCTGGCCGACCTGCTCGACCCGGCGGGCGAGCTGCGCGGGCGCCCGGGCGCAGGAGCCGCCGGCGGCGTGGGCTTCGCGCTGCTGACCCTGGGCGCCGAGCAGGTCTCCGGGGCCTCCTACGTCATGGACCTCGCCGGCTTCGACGCCGCCCTGCGTCAGGCCGAGCTCGTCGTCACGGGCGAGGGGCGCTTCGATGCGCAGACCCTCTCCGGCAAGGGCCCCGGCGCGGTGGTGCGCGCCGCCCGCGCCGCGGGCATCCCCGTGTGGATGGTGTGCGGCGGCAGCGAGGTCTCCGCCGCCCAGGCGCGCGCGGCTGGCCTGAGCGGGGTGCTGGCGCTCACCGACGAGGCGCCGCTGGCCGCGGCGCTGGCCGACCCGGGCCCACTGCTGGCGGGTGCCGCGCGCCGGCTGGCCGCCCGCCTGGGCGGCTGAGGCCTCAGGCCTTCGGGCCGCCCGCGGGATCCTCCGGGGCCGCGCCGTCGCGGCCCTCGCGGATCGAGCGCGCCGAGGCGCCGCCGGAGTCGAGCCCGCGGTTCTTGCGCAGCAGCAGGATGACGACGACTGCGACAATGGCGATGCCGCCCACCACGAGCAGGATGACCATGGGCGCGGACATCCCCGTGCCGTCGTTGCCGGCGGCCAGGTCGCCGCGCGTGTCCTCGGCGTTCTCGTCCGGCTGGTCGACGGCCCCGGCGCCCAGCCCGGCCTCGCCGGAGGAGTCCTCGGAGCTCACGGCGCCGCCAGCGCCGCCCTTGTCGCTGATCGTGAAGCCGAAGTCGCCGCTGATGGGGTGACCGTCCTGGGAGACGACGCGCCACTTCACGGTGTAGTCCCCGGCCGCCAGGTCATCGGGCAGCGCGGACTTCACCGTCTTGCCCTTGATGTCGTACTCGCCCG
Organism: Brevibacterium rongguiense; assembly: GCF_009857845.1. Lineage (GTDB taxonomy): Bacteria > Actinomycetota > Actinomycetes > Actinomycetales > Brevibacteriaceae > Brevibacterium > Brevibacterium rongguiense. The sequence continues at coordinate 10,442 of NZ_WWEQ01000062.1, forward strand.
CGTTGACGTCCTTGCCGCCGTGCTCGACCTTGATCTCCGTGCCGACGTCCTGGATGTTGCCGCTGAACGTCATCTCCAGCCACTCGGGCTGCTTGTCCAGCGTCGCCCCGTCCTTGGGGTTGGACGACACGAGCTGGTCGTGCGCGCTGGCAGCCGGCGCGAGGAAGAGGCCCAGCAGCGCCATCGCGGCGGCGGCGAGGACGGCGAGGAGGGGGCGGGTGCGGGTGCTCACGGGGTGTGCTCCATTCGTCTGCGGTGCGTGCCCCCAGTATCGCGCAGGCGCCCCGCGGGGAAAACCCGCCGGGCCGCAGGCGCCCCGAACTCGCAGGCGAATCCCACCGCGCTCAGCGGGCACCTGCCGCGCTCAGCGGCCGGTGAGCTCCGCGACGAGCGCGGGGAGGTGGGCCTCGAGCTCCCGGAAGACCTCCTCGTGGTCCTCCGGTCCCCCGTACCAGGGATCGTCCACGTCGAGCGGCTCGCCGTCGGCGCCCAGCTCCGGCTCCCCGAGCTCGCGCAGCATGACAATGCGCGGGCGCCGCTCGGCGGGCAGCCCGGCGGCCAGGCGCTCGAGACCGGCCCGGTGGCGCCGCGTCATCGCGACAGCCAGGTCGGCATCGGCGAGCTGCTGCGCGGTGACCTGGCGGGCCGCGTGCTCGCCCGCCTCGATCCCGTGGCCGGCGAGCACGCGGGCGCTCACCGGATTCATGGGGTTGCCGGCCTCCTCGTCCGACAGCCCCGCCGAGGCGATTGCCAGCGCATCCTCACGCCCCTGTTCGCGCAGGCGGTGGCGCAGCAGGTGCTCGGCCATGGCCGAGCGGCAGATGTTGCCGGTGCAGACGAAGAGGACCCGGGGCGGCCGGTACGGTTGTTCCATGACTTCATCCTCCGCCATGGGCGCCGCTCAGGCCAAGCTGTACGGCGACCCCTCCGTCACCCCGGGCACCGATCTGTTCCGCAGCGTCAACGGCCGGTGGCTCGCCGAGCACGAGATCCCCGAGGACCGCTCCGGCGACGGCGCCATGCGCGAGCTCGTCGACGCGAGCGAGGAGGCCGTGCGCGACCTCATCGGCGAGCTCGCCGAGACCGAGCACCCCGCCGGCAGCGCCGCCCAGAAGATCGCGGACCTGTTCCGCTCGTTCATGGACGCGGACGCGATCGAGGAGGCGGCCGTCGCCCCGCTCACCGCCGACTTCGAGCGCATCGCCGCCGTGGCCGACAAGTCGCAGCTCGCCGAGCTCATGGGCCGGCTCGAGCGCACGGGCGCCGGCGGCATCTACCGCTCCTACGTCTCCGCGGACGCCCGCAACTCCGACGTCTACGCCCTCTACCTGGACCAGGGCGGCATCCACCTGCCCGACGAGGTCTACTACCGCGGCACCGACTACCAGCCGCTGCGCGATGCCTACCGCAGCCACATCGCCGCGATGTCGCGCATCGCGGGCCTGAGCGCGCACACCGGCCTGAGCGACGAGGCGCTCGCCGCGGCCGTCTTCGACTTCGAGACGAAGCTCGCGGCCCACCACTGGGACAACGTCGCCACCCGCGATGCGGAGGCCACCTACAATCTCTTCTCGCTCCAGGAGATGGCCGAGCTGGCCCGCGGCTTCGACTTCGGCGCCTGGGCGCGCGGGGCGGGCATCGACCGCGCCGCCAGCGCCGTGGCCGGCGAGCCCTCGTTCTTCACCGGCTCGGGCCGCGTGTGGGAGGAGACGGACCTCGCCACACTCAAGGCCTGGCTCATCTTCAACGTGCTCGAGGCCGATGCGAACCTGCTCCACCGCGAGCTGGTCGAGGAGAACTTCGACTTCTACGGGCGCACACTGTCCGGCACCCCCGCGATGCGCGAGCGCTGGAAGCGCGGGGTGGGCGTGGTCGAGGCGCTGCTGGGCGAGGCCGTCGGCAAGCTCTACGTCGAGCGCCACTTCCCGCCGGACGCCAAGGCCGCGATCCAGGACCTCGTCGACAAGCTCATCCGGGCCTATGAGCACTCGATCCGCACGATCGACTGGATGGGCGAGGAGACGAAGGCGCGGGCGCTGGACAAGCTCGCCCTCTTCGCCCCGAAGGTGGGCTACCCGGATGCGTGGCGCGACTACCCGGCCGAGGTCCGCCCGGACGACCTCATCGGCAATGTGCGCCGCGCCGCCGCCGCCGAGCACGAGCGGCAGATCAACCGCATCGCGGGCCCGATCGACCGCTCCGAGTGGTTCATGACCCCGCAGACCGTCAACGCCTACTACCACCCCGTGCTCAACGAGATCGTGTTCCCGGCCGCCATCCTCCAGCCGCCGTTCTTCGACCCGGAGGCCTCCGACGCCGCGAACTTCGGGGCGATCGGCGCGGTCATCGGCCACGAGATCGGCCACGGCTTCGACGACCAGGGCTCGCGCTACGACGGCCACGGCAACCTCGTGAACTGGTGGACGGAGGCCGACCGCGACCGCTTCGACGAGCTCACCCGTGCCCTCATCGACCAGTACGAGGCCCTCATCCCCACCGGGTTCGGCGCCTCGGAGCACGTCAACGGGGCGCTGACGATCGGCGAGAACATCGGGGACCTGGGCGGGCTGTCGATCGCGTGGAAGGCGCTCGGCATCGCCGCCGACGACGCCGGGCGCGAGGTCACCGAGGCCGATGCGCGGGACTTCTTCAGCGCGTGGGCCGGGGCGTGGCGGGCGAAGTTCCGCCGCGAGGAGCGCCTGCGCCGCCTGAGCATCGACCCCCATGCGCCGGAGGAGTTCCGCTGCAACCAGGTCGTGAAGAACATCGAGGCCTTCTACACCGCGTTCGGCGTGGGCGAGGACGACGAGATGTACCTTGCGCCCGAGCGCCGCGTGTCCATCTGGTGAGCCGGTAAGGCGGCGGCGAGGGGGTGCCCCTTGCCGCCGCCGGGCGCGTTTCCTAGGGTCAGGGGCATGAAGAAGGCAACGACGAACTCAGCGCTCCTCGCCCTCCCGCTCGCCGCGGCCCTGCTGGCCGGCTGCTCGGGGGGCGGCGAATCCAGCGGCTCCGGGGCCGGCGACGACTCCGCGGCCCCCAACGGCGACGCGCCCTCGAGCGCCGAGCACAAGGAGAGCGGGGGCACGCTCGAACAGGCCCAGGCCGCCATGAAGTCCGCGCAGCAGAAGGTCGACGGCCAGGTCGTCGAGCTCGACTTCGACGAGGGCCAGTGGAAGGTCGACGTCTACGCGTCCGGCAAGACCACGGAGGTCGCGGTCGACGGAGCCGGCTCGAAGGCCACGAAGGGCGCCTCGGAGTCCGCGGACGCCGACGACCGGGCGAACTACGAGACCGTGAAGATCACGATGGCCCAGGCGCTGAAGAACGCGCTGCACCACCAGGCCGGGTCGATCGACGAGGCCGCGATCGACCGCGCGCAGGGCCAGGTGAACTACGAAGTCGAGATCATCCCGCCCAACGGCGGGGCGGCGAAGACCGTCCACGTGGGCTACCGCAACGGCGACATCCTCAAGGACGTCAAGGACGACTGACGCCGCCCGCCCGCAGGTGGACGAGCCTGGCGAAGCGCTCGGCCAGCTCCAGCCACGTGCGCAGGAGCGCGGCCGAGCGCGACTCGTCGGGGGCCGCCTCGACGAGCTCGTCGACGGCGATGAAGCCCACCCCATCCTCGCCCGGGGCGCCGATGAGGGAGCGGAACAGCGCGTCCTCGGCGACGTCGGCGCTCACGGCCAGCGAGACCGCGGAGGTGGGCACCTGCCCCGCGACCATCGAGGGCGCATCCGAGCCGGCCACCTCGGCGACGGCGGAGACGAGCACCCGCGTCGCGGTGCCCGCGGCCACGACCGGCAGGCCCGCCCCGATCGCATCGCTCAGGCACTCGAGCAGGGCGGCGGCCCGCTCCGGGGCCGCCTGCGCCAGCCGCTCGGGGTCGAAGCCGAGGACGACGACGGCCTCGAACCCCGCCAGCGGGGGCAGCGGCGCCCCGGCGTGCCAGTCGGCGCGGGTGACGTCGAGGCCCAGCCCCGCCCATTCGGCGACGAAGGGCTCGAGCTGCGCGTCGCCGCCGGTGTCGATGAGCAGCAGGGGCGTGTTGACCCCGCCTTCGCTGAGCGTCTGGGTGGGGCGCCGCTCCCCGGCCGTGACCTCAAGCGGCAGGAAGTTCTCCGCGACGGGCGCCGGGCAGGTGGCGTACGGCGTGAAGGCCATGGGGTAGTTCACGGCCCGGTTGAAGTCGAGGACGACCCGGCCCTGCGCGTCGGGCACGCCCACGGACAGCCGGCGCCACGCCTCGGTGCCCTCGCCGTTCGTGTAGTCGTGGAACGTCACGCTCAGCCCCGCCTCCGGCGAGCCCGAGGCGAGCAGCCGGTAGGGCGCGCCCGCGAGCTCGAAGCGGATCTCGCCGGTCAGCTCCTCGTCCATCTCGAGGCCGGGGGCGGCGGTGGCGATCCGCGCGGCCCGCGGCGGGTCGAAGCGCTCGAACTGGGCGCCCACGGCCCAGCGGCGGTCCACCTCATAGGTGGGGACGTCGACGAAGCGGGAGAGCAGCGGAGCCTTGGAGTCGCGGCGCCGGATGGCCGCACGGCCGTCGCGGTCGAGCAGCTCGAAGAGCTGGTGGTCGGCCACGATCCAGCTGAGCGACCCATCGCGGCCCACGCGGGCGGAGAGGCGCTCACCCGGGACGACGCGCACCTCGGCGTCTGCCCGGGGGTGCGAGAGGAGGTCGAGGGCCGCAGTGGCGGGGCCGGCGCTGGCCTGCGGGGCCAGGTCGAAGTGGACCCACTCGCCGTCGAGGACGAAGCTGCCGGGGGTGTCCTCCCAGGCGGCCGGGACCGCCTCGTCGAGCCAGATGAGACCGGTGACGCTCAGCCATCCGAAGGGCTTCGCCAGGTCAGCGAGCCGAGCATCGTGCCATTCCTGCCACTCTGCGGCGTACTGCTCCACGTGTCTTCCCCTTGATCCCGGGTGCTGGTCCCGCGTGTGCGTTCGATCCGGTTGCCGCGGCCCATTCTAGGCACGCCGGGCTGATCGCCCCCTCAGCGCGAGCTGGGGACCGCGCCCGCGCGGGGCTCGCGGCGGTGGTCGGCCCGGGGGCCACCGAGGCTCAGGCCAGGCGGGTGCGGCGCCTCGCCCGGCGCCCGAGCGCGGCGTTGAGCGCCCACAGCGCCACGAGCACGAGGGCGGCCCCGGAGACGGCCCAGTAGCCAGCCGCGAAGCCGGCGGCATCGATGACTGCGCCCGTCAGCGCCGAGGACAGGGCCTGGCCCACGACGAGGGCCGAGGACATCATCGCCATGACGGTCGTGGTGCGGCCCAGCGGCGCCACGGCGGAGGCGATCGAGAAGAGCGTGACGAGGGTGGGGCCCACGCCGCAGCCCATGACGATCATCGCGACCACGGTGCCGGGCAGGCCGGGCACGGCGTGGAGGAGGGCCGAACCGGCGAGCACGAGGAGCGAGAACGCGGCCCATCGGGCGCCCAGGCCGAAGGCGCGCGGCAACCAGGCGGTGCCGAGCGCGCAGATCGCCGAGCCGATGCCCATGATCCCGTAGTAGAGCCCGGTCGCGGCGGCATCGCCGCGCGTCTCCATGAACGCGGTGAGCGAGGCCAGCGTCGCGCCGAAGAAGAAGCCGATCATCATCATGCCGGCCACGGGCAGCAGGATGCGCGCACTGAACAGGGCCCGGACCGGTGCCACGGCGGCCCCGGCCCCCGCCGAATCCGGCCCGGCGGGGGTCTGAGCTCCGCGCTCCCGGCCGCGGGCATAGCGGGCCGACGGGTGCAGGGCGAAGCCCACGACCCCTGCGACGGTGAGCAGCGCGGCGAAGTCCAGGGGCACGACGACGCCGAGCGCCACCGCGACTGCGCCGGTGATGACGGGGCCCAGGACGAAGACGAACTCGTCGGTCATCGACTCATACGACAGGACGGCGGACGTGGCGGCGGGCGCCCGCTCGGCGGGGAAGCGCTGCGGGATCGCGTAGAGCCACCGCGAGCGGACCATCGAGGACGCCTGCGGGGCGCTGAGCCCGATGAGCAGGCCCATGGCCAGCTGGGCCCATGCCGGGGCCCCGGCGCGCAGGCACAGGGCGAGGGCCGCGAGCGCCGCGGCGTTGGCGAGCGCGCTCCAGACGAGGACGGGGCGCTGGCCGAAGCGGTCGGCGGCGGCGCCCAGCAGCGGCCCCGAGACGGCGGTGCCGGCCCCGACGAGGGCGGCGGTGGCGCCGGCCTGCCCGTAGCTGCCGGTGACCGCGGAGACGGAGGTCATGACGGCCACGACGCTCATCGCGTAGGGTAGCTTCGCGAGCAGGCTCAAGGGGAAGAAGCCCCACCCCATCACCCTCGCCAGCGCACCGAACACGGTTGACTAGGCTACCGCACATGGACACCCCGCAGCCCACCGCGCAGCCCCCGGCCCCGGACGCCGCCGCCCAGGATCTGGCGGGCTTCGTCGCCGCCGCTCCCACCTCGTTCCACGCCGCCGCCGAGGTGGCTTGCAGGCTGAGCGCGGCCGGCTACCGCGAGCTCGCCGAGGGCCAGCGCTGGGAGCTGGCGCCCGGTGACCGGTGTGTGATCGTGCGCGATGGGGCGGCCATCGCCTTCGCCGTGCCCGCGGAGCCGCTGCCGGCCCCCACGCTGCGGGTGCTCGGGGCCCACACCGACTCCCCCGCGCTCAAGCTGGGCCCGAGCGCGGACTTCGCCTCCGCCGGCGCCCGGCAGATCGACGTGGAGGTCTACGGCGGCCCGCTGCTGAATTCGTGGCTCGACCGGGAGCTGTGCCTGGCCGGGCGGCTCGTGCTGGCCGACGGCAGCCGCGCGCTCGTGCGCACGGGTCCGATCGCGCGGATCCCGCAGCTCGCGATCCACCTCGACCGGCAGGTCAACGACGGCCTCGCCCTGGACCGTCAGCGCCACCTCCCGCCCGTCATCGGCCTGCAGGTGCCCGGTGAGGACGCCGACGGCGTCATGGACCTGCTCGCGCGCGCGGCGGGGGTGGACGCCGATCGCATCGTCGGCCACGACGTCTACACGATCCCGGCCCAGCCGCCCGAGGCGTTCGGGGCCCGCCGCGAATTCCTCGCCGCGCCGCGGCTGGACAACCTCACCTCCGTGCACGCCGGCACGGCCGCCATGGAGCGGGTGGATCCCGCCGGTCTCGATGCGATCGCGGTGTTCGCGGCGTTCGACCACGAGGAGGTGGGCTCGCAGACCCGGTCGGGGGCCGGCGGGCCGTTCCTCGCCGATGTGTGCGAGCGGATCCTCCTGGCACTCGGAGCCGACCGGGCGGATGTGCTCGCCGCCCTGTCCGGCTCCGTGTGCCTGTCCGCGGACGCGGGCCACGCCGTCCACCCGAACTACCCGGAGCGCCACGATCCCGTGGTGCGCCCGGTGCTGGGCCGCGGGCCGCTGCTCAAGCTCAACGCCCAGCAGCGCTACGCCACCGATGCGGTGGGGGCGGGTGCCTGGGCGGCCGCCTGCGCCCGCGCGGGCGTGGAGTACCAGGAGTTCGTCTCCCACAACGACGTGCCGTGCGGGTCGACGATCGGGCCCATCACGGCAGCGCGCCTGGGCATGACGACCGTGGACGTGGGCATCGCGCTGTGGAGCATGCACTCGGCGCGGGAGATGTGCGCAAGCGCCGATGTCGCGGCGCTGAACGCGGCGCTGGCCGCCTTCGTCCAGGGCTGAGGCTCCAGGGCAGAGGCCGCCGGCTCAGGCGCCGAGCTCGGCGCGCAGCCCGGCGGCGTCGGCCAGCGGCAGCGAGCAGGCGGTGCCGCGGCACACGACCGCGCCGGCCGCCGGCACTTGGCCGCCGGC
>NZ_WWEQ01000063.1 GCF_009857845.1 Brevibacterium rongguiense
CGGAACCCCCCGCCTACGCGCCCGGCACAGCCGCCGGCACAGGCACCGGCCCCGGTGCCCCCGCGGCGCCCGCCGGTCAGCAGCCCCCCGCGGCTGCCCCCGAGGAATACCCCACGCAGCGCTGGGACGCGCCGCCCGTGGACGCGCCGCAGGCACCCGGGGGCGAGACCCCAGCAGACGCCTTCCCGGTGCAGCCGCCCGGCGCAGCCGCACCGCCGGCCCCCGGCCAGCCCCTCGGCAGGCCCGGTGCCGGCGTGCGCCCCCAGGAGCCGCACGGCGCGGCCCCCCAGTCGGGCGGCCAGCAGCCGTTTGGCGCCCCCGCCCAGCCCGGTGCGGAGCCGCCCACCCAGCGCCAGGCACCGGTCCCCCAGCCCGCCCCTGCCCCCGGCACGGGTGCGCACACCGCCGCGGCCGTCCCCCAGCCGGCCCCGGCCCCGGGCCACCGCCCCGGCCCCGGGGCACCGGGCCGGCCCGCCAAGCGCAGCCGCCGCCCCCTGCTCATCACGCTCATCGCGGTGGGCCTCGTGGTCCTGCTCGGCGCGATCGGCGCGATCGTCGTCGGCTCGCTCAACCGCAGCGGCCACGGGCCGGACAGGCTCGCCCAGGACTACCTGACCAAGCTCGCCGACGGTGACGTCGAGGGCGCGGCGGGCATCGCGCAGCCCCAGGTGCCCGAGGGCACGAACGAGGCGCTGCTCGAGGAGCGGTACTACGGCGCCGCGCAGGAGAAGATGAGCCAGCCGCAGGTCACGGACACGAAGATCAACGGCGACGACGCCACTATCTCCACGACCTACATGGTGGGCACGCAGGAGTACAGCATGGACATGGCCGCCCACAAGGACGGCAAGGAGGGCCTCTTCTTCGACAAGTGGAAGCTCGACGGGCCCGTCCTGCAGACGGTCGTCGTCTCCGCGCCCACGGGCGGCGGTGCCGCCACCGTCAACGGCGAGCAGTTCGACGCCTCGGGCGACCGCGTGAGCTACGCCGTCTACCCGGGCTCCTACGAGTTGCAGACGAAGGGCTCCACGTTCGTCGGCGCGGGCAAGGACGCGGCGACGGTGGGCTTCGCCCAGGGCGCCGACGGCGGCAGCGAGGCCGCCCAGCTCACCGTCAGCGCGAAGGCCTCCAAGGCATTCGCCCCCGCGGTGAAGAAGGCCGTCGAGTCGAAGCTGAGCGCCTGTGCGAAGCAGAAGGGCCTCGCGCCCAAGGGCTGCCCGTTCTTCATCGACTCGAAGACCTCGTCGGGCGGGGTCACCGTGGGCGACGACGTGCCGAAGAACGGCGTGACGTGGAAGGTCGCGAAGCTGCCGAAGCTCTCCACCTACCTCGACACGACGGGCACCAGCGGATCGTTCTCCACCTCGAAGCCGCTGTCCTTCAGTTTCAAGGCCGACTCGAAGAAGGCCGGCAAGGACAAGTGGTCGGGCAGCTCCTCGCGCACGCTGGGCGGCTCGGTGAAGATCAGCGGCGACAAGCTCGACGTCGAGTTCTTCGGCGCCAACAAGTAGCGCCGGGGGCCCGGCCCGCGGGGCCGGGGCTCACCCCGCCGTGCCGACGGTGCGGCGGGGGGCCGGCAGCGCGGCATCGGCCTCGAACCACGCGGCCGCCGCGAGCACCTGCGGGTCCGCGAAGCGCGGCCCCGCGAGCTGCACGCCGATCGTGCGGCCGTCGCCCGTGTAGCCGGCCAGGACCGTCGCCGCCGGCTGCTCGGACATGTTGTAGGGCACCGTGAAGCCCACGTGGAGCATGGGCAGGTCCGGATCGTTGAACGGCATGGGCCACTCGGCGGGGAACGCGGCGGTGGGCGCCACGGGCGAGAGCACGAGGTCGTAGGCGGCCGTCGCTGCGACGGTGGCCTGCCGCATCCGCTGGATGCTGTGATAGCAGCGCAGCACCTCGACTCCGCTGATGTCGGAGCCGCGGATGCACCACTGGCGCACATAGGGCAGGATCTTCTCCCGCTCGGCCACGGGCAGCGCCCGCAGGTCGGCCCACGAGCGCACGCGCCAGAAGCGGTCGACATCGGCCAGCAGCTCCTCGTCCATGAAGGGGTCGATGCGCGTGACCTGCGCGCCCGCCGCGGCGAAGCGCTCGGCGGCGGCGTCGACGGCGGCGGCGACCTCCGGGTCCACGGGGCTGCCGCAGCCGGCATCGGTGTGCACGGCGATGCGCGCGCCCACCGGGTCGAAGTCCGCGCCGTAGCCGCCGGTCAGCGGCGGCAGCTGCGAGTAGTCGCGTACGTCGGGCCGGCCGATGATGTCCATCGCGGCGACGAGGTCCCCCACGGTGCGCGCGAGCGGGCCGGCGCAGCGGCCCAGGTAGGGCGCGGAGAGGGGCACCCGTCCGAAGCTGGGCTTGAGCGTCGCGAGGCCCAGCCAGGTCCCCGGCAGCCGGATCGAGCCGCCGATGTCCGAGCCGATGTGGATGGGGCCGTAGCCGGCCGCCGCGGCCGCGCCCGCCCCCGCGGACGAGCCGCCGGTGGTGAGGGCGGGATCGAGCGGCGAGCGGGTGATGCCGTGGCGGGAGGAGACGCCGGAGGACAGCATCCCCCAGTCGGGCATGACGGTGGAGCCCACGACGAGCGCGCCCGCCTCGGCCATGCGCTGCGCGATCGGCGCGTCCTGCGCCTCGGGCTGGGGATCGCCGGCGGCGTGCCCGGCCGGCATCGCGACCCCGGCGCGCGCGATGTTCTCCTTGAGGGTGACCGGGACCCCGTCGAGCCGGCTGAGCGGGTGGCCGGCGCGCCAGCGGGCCGCCGAGGCCTCGGCGGCCGGGCGGGCGGCCGCCACCGACTCGTCCCACAGCGCGTTGATCGTGGGCTCGCAGGCCGCGATCCGCTCGCCCACCGCCGCGAGCACCTCGCCGGGCTCGAAGCGGCCCGCCTCATACCCCTCGCGCAGCTGGTCGGCGGACAGGTCGGCGAGCGTCTGGGTGGGCTCCACGGTGGTCTCCTCTCAGCGGGTCCGCGCGAGCGCCCGGGCCAGATCCGGGGTCGCCGCGACAAGCCCCGCGGTGTACGGGTGCTGGGGGCGCTCGTAGACGTCGTCGACCGTGCCGGCCTCGACGATCCGACCGCCCTGCATCACAATGACATCGCGGCACAGATGGCGCACGACCCCCAGATCATGTGAGATGAAGACGAGCGTGAGCCCGTAGCGGTCGGCGAGGTCGGTGAGCAGGTTGAGCACCTGGGCGCGCACGGACACGTCGAGCGCGGAGACCGGCTCGTCGGCCAGCAGGATGCGGGGGCGCACGGCGAGGGCGCGCGCGATCGAGATGCGCTGGCGCTGGCCGCCGGAGAACTGGTGCGGGTAGCGCTGTCCGTCCGCCGCGCTCAGGCCCACGTCGCTGAGGGCGCGCGCGGCGCGCTCGCGGCGCTCGGCGGTTGAGAGCCCCTGGGCCAGCAGCGGCTCGGCGACGATGTCGGCAGCGCGCATGCGGGGGTCGAGGGAGGCGAACGGGTCCTGGAAGACGACCTGGACGTCCTCGCGCATCCGCCGCAGCGCAGGCTCTCCGGCGCCCACGACGTCGACCCCGGACACCGTGGCCGTGCCACCGGAGGCCGGCTCGAGGCCGGCGAGGATACGCAGCAGCGTGGACTTCCCGGAGCCGGACTCCCCGACGATGCCGAACCGGGCGCCCGCGGCCACACAGAAGCTCACCCCCGCCAGCGCCGTGACCTCGGAGCCGCGGGACAGGATCCCGCGGCCCGTGCGCCGATACGCCTTGGCCAGCCCGCGCACCTCGATGGCGGCGACCGTCCCCTCCCCCGCGCCCGAGGTGCGGGCCGGGCTGTCCTGCGCCGCCGGTCCGGTCTCGGCTGCGGTCCCGGCCACGGTCCCGGCCACGGTCCCGGATGCGAGCTCGGATGCCAGCACGGACGACGATCCGGTCGACTGCTCGGTGGTTGGCTGCGCTGACGGCACGGACGCCGGCCCGGCGACCGCCCCGGGCACGGGCGCCGGCGCCGCCTCCGTTCCGGCCTCGTGCACCGCCTCAGGCCCGGCCTCCTGCGCCGTCTCCGGCCCACCGCCGCGCACCCCAGTGCCCCCGGCATCGCCAGTCGCAGCGCCCCCACCGCAGCGCGCAGCAGTGCCCTCGGCACCGCCCGCCGCCGCGCCCCCGGCGGGGTAGGCGGGCGCGGTGGCCATCGTGAACAGCCGGCCGCGCTCGTCGACGGCGCGCAGGTCCGAGGCCGCGAGCAGCCCCCGCGTGTAGGGGTGGGCGGGAGCCGTGAGCACCCGGCCCACCGGGCCCTCCTCGACGACCTCGCCGGCGTGCATGACGAGCACCCGCGTGCACACCTCGGCCACGACGGCCAGGTCGTGGGTGATGAAGAGCAGCCCGGAGCCCGGCCGGGCCGCGGCGGTGCGGATGAGCTCGAGCACCTGGGCCTGGACCGTGACGTCGAGGGCGGTGGTGGGCTCATCGCAGATGAGCAGGCGCGGCTCGTTGGCCAGCGCGATGGCGAGCACGACGCGCTGGCGCTGGCCGCCGGAGAGCTGGTGGGGATACGCGGCCGCGGCCGCAGCCGGGTCCGGCAGCCCCACCTCGGCGAGCGCCTCCACTGCGCGGGCGCGGGCCGCCGCGCGCTGCGCGCCGTGGAGCACGAGGGCCTCGGCGATCTGCGCGCCCACGCGCATGAGCGGGTCGAGGGCGCTCATGGGCTCCTGGAAGACCATGCCCGCGGCGCGCCCTCGTACCCGCGCGAGCTCGCGCTCGCCGCGTGTGAGGACGTTGCCGCGCACCCCGGCCAGTTCGACGTCGCCGGTGGCGCGCAGGCCCTCGGGCAGCAGGCCCATGAGCGCGGCGGCCGTGAGCGACTTGCCGGACCCGGACTCGCCGATGAGGCCCACGCGCTCCCCCGGGGCAACTGCGAACGACACCCCTCGCACGAGCTCCGCGGGCCCGGCGTGCACGCGCAGCGAGGCGACGCGCAGCAGCGGGGCGCTCATGAGCGCCCCCGCAGCGTGGGATCGAGGCGGTCGCGCAGCCCGTCGCCCAGCAGGTTGAAGCCCAGCACCGCCAGCGCGATGAAGAGGCCCGGCCAGAGCGCGAGCTCGGGCCGGCTGCCCAGGAACTGCTGGGAGTCCTGCAGCATGCGGCCCCACGAGGGGGTGGGCGGCTGGGTGCCGAGCCCCAGGAAGGACAGCCCCGCCTCGGCGAGGATCGCCAGGGCGAAGGAGACGGAGGCCTGCACGATGATCATGCCGCCGATGTTGGGCAGCACGTGGGCCAGCGCGATGGCCGGCGGCCGGCGGTTGGCCGCGCGCGCGGCCAGCACGTACTCGCTGCTCATCACCTGCAGCGTGCCCGCCCGGGCGACGCGGGCGAACCCGGGGATCGAGGCGATGCCCACCGCGGCCATGGCCGGGCCCGTGCCCGGCCCGAAGACGGCGGAGAAGACGATCGCGAGCAGCAGGGCGGGGAATGCGAGCAGCAGGTCGTTGCCGCGCATGACGAGCGCGCCCAGCCAGCCGCGGCGGGTCATGCCCGCGAAGACGCCCAGCGGCACCCCGATGAGCAGGGCGATCGCCACGGAGACGACGCCCACGGCCAGCGCGATCCGGGCGCCGCACATCACCCAGGTGAGGGTGTCGCGGCCGTACTGGTCCGTGCCGAACGGGTGAGCCGCCGAGGCGCCGGCCAGCCGATCGGCGGGCACGGCCCGGCCCGCCTCGTAGGGGGTCCAGGCGAACGAGACGAGCGCCAGGACGACGACGAGGCCCACGAGGCAGGCGCCGATGACGAGGCTCGCCTCGGCGCGCCGGCGCCGCAGCGCGGGCGGGCCGGCCGCGCCTGCGGGCGCGGCGGGCTCGGCCACGGCGGGCTCGGCCGGTTCGGCGGGCACGGAGCTCATGCTCCCCTCCTCACGCGCGGGTCGATGACCGGGTAGAGGAGATCGACGATGAAGTTGAGGACGAGGACGGCGAGCACGAGGACCATGACGATGCCCTGGACCGTCACGAGGTCGCGGTTGGACACCGCGCGCACGAGCTCCGAGCCGATGCCCGGCAGCACGAAGACCTGCTCGACGACGACGGCCCCCACGAGCAGCGCCGCGAGCTGGACGCCCGCGACCGTGACGACGGGGATGGCCGCCGAGCGCAGCCCGTGGCGCACGAGGGCCCCGGTGCGGGTGCGCCCGGCGGCGCGCGCGGTGCGCAGGAAGTCCCGGCCCATGACCTCGAGCACGGCGGAGCGGACGTAGCGGGTGAGGATCGCCGCCTGGACGAGGGCGAGCGCCGTCACGGGCAGCACGAGGTGCGAGGCGAACGCGCCCAGCCCCTCGATGGGGGCCGCCCACCCGCTGGCGGGCAGGACGCGCAGGCCCAGCGCGAAGACCATGACGAGCAGGATGCCGGCGAGGAAGCTCGGCACCGCGATGCCCACCTGGGAGGCCGCGCCGATCACGGCGCCCAGCGGACGGGAGCGGTAGAGGGCGGCGAGCGCGCCCAGCGGCACGGCGAGGGCGAGCGCCACGGCGATCGAGGCGATGACGACGATGAGCGTGACCTGGATGCCGTCGGCGATCACCGGGGCGATGGGGGCGCCCGTGACGTAGGAGGTGCCGAAGTCCCGGTGCAGCATGCCCCCGACCCACTCGAAGTAGCGCACGGGCCACGGGCGGTCGAGCCCGTACTGAGCCTCGAGCGCGCGCACCGCCTCCGGCGTGGCCTCGGTGCCCAGGGCCACCTGCGCGGCGCTGCCGGGCAGCAGCTGCATGAGCGCGAAGACGATGACGGAGGCCGCGGCCGCGGTCAGCAGGTACTGCAGCGCGCGGTTGAGGAGGAAGCCCGGCATGGCGGTGCGGGCTCAGCTCCAGCCCAGGCCGGCGATGGGGAACGCATCGGAGACCTGGTTGCGCTGGATGCCGGTGACGCCCGCCTTCGCGACGACGAGGTTGGGGAAGAGGAACAGGAAGTCCGCTGCCGCGTCCTCGGTGATCGTGCGCGCGACCTTCTTCATGCCCGCCGCGTACTGCGCCTCGGTGCCCTCGTCGGCGGCCTTGGCCTGGGCGTCGATGCGCGCGGAGTCGTAGCCCGTGTAGTAGCCCTTGCCGAAGACGGTGAGGATGTCGCGCGCCTCGACGTGGTTGACGACGGACATGTCGTAGGCGTGCTTGGTGAACGTCTTGTCCAGCCACACGGCGGGGAACTCCTGGGTCTCGACCTTGGCCTTGAGCCCCGCGTCGGCCAGCTGCGAGGTCACGATGTTGGCGATCGCAGTGGCGTAGGGCAGGTTGGGCACCGTGAAGGCGAACTCCTTGCCGCTCAGGCCCGCCTCCTCCACGAGCCGCTTGGCCTTCGCGGCATCGTGGGGCCACACTCCGGTGAGGTCCTCGTAGTAGGGATCGGTGGGCGGGACCATGCCGCCGATCAGCGTGCCGTGGCCGCCCCAGGCGGTGTCGAGGACGGCCTTGCGGTCCACGGCGTACATGACGGCCTCGCGGGCCCGCTTGTCCTTGAAGATGCCCTGCGCGTTGTTCATGGAGAGCACCACCTCGCCGTTGGAGGTGCCCTCGATGACCTGGTAGGCGCTCGTGTCGGACTCGAAGTCCTTGAACAGCTCGGGCGCCTGGAGGTTGCCCAGCACGTCGACGTCGCCGGACTTGAGCGCGTTGGCCGCGGCCACGGAGTCCTTGAAGTAGCGGAAGACGACCTTGCGCGCGTGGGGCTTGTCCCCCCAGTAGTCGTCGCGGGCCGCGAAGTCGATCTCCTGCCCGCGCGCGTACTTCTCGATCGTGAAGGGCCCGGAGCCCACCGCGGTGTTCGCGAGGTCGTCGTGGGCCCGGTCGTCGAAGACGGCGCCCACGATCGAGGCGAGGTCGAACAGCCAGCGGTTCGACGGCCTGTGCAGCGCGATGACGACGGTGCGCTCGTCCTTCGCGGTCACCGAATCCACGTCGGCCATCTTGGCCTTCAGGGGGTTCTTCCACTTCGCGACGCGGTCGTAGGAGGACTTGACGTCCTGCGCGGTGACCGGGTGGCCGTTGGAGAAGGTGGCGCCGTCCTGGAGGGCGAACGTGTAGGTCCTGCGGTCGGCGGAGACCTCCCACGACTTCGCCAGCGCCGGCTCGAGCCTGCCGTCGTCGCCCACGCGCACGAGCGACTGGTAGACGTTCTCCATGAGGGCCTGACCGATCGCCGCGCCCGAGGTCGACGTGAAGTCGAGGTTCGCGGGCTCGGCGGTCTGGGCGACCGTGATCTCCTGCTTGTCCTCGTCCGAGCCGGACTTCCCCGCGCCCGCGCTGCACCCGGAGGCGGCAAGCGCCAGGGCGGCGGCAACGGCGATGGCGGCGGCGCGGCGAACTCGCATGGGGGCTCTCCTCGTGGGACCGGCGGCCTCGCCCACGGGCGGGCGGGCCGGATGTCCGCTCAGTGTAACGGAGGTCTCACCTGGGGTGTGACGTCGAGCACCCGGCAGGCCGGGCCGGGCTCACGCCCGCGCGATGAGCCGGGCCAGCCCCTCGAAGGCCCGCCGGCGGTGGGACCGGGCGTTCTTCTCCGCGGGGCTCAGCTGCGCGGCGGTCGCGTCCATCCCGGCGACGAGGAAGACGGGGTCGTAGCCGAAGCCGTTCTCCCCGGCCGGGGCCGTCGCGATCGCGCCCTCCATCCGGCCGTGGGCCACGAGCTCGCGCCCACTGGGATCGGCGTAGGCGGCCGCGCAGACGAACGCCGCACCGCGGTGGGCCGGCGGCACGTCGGCCAGCTGGGCGAGCAGCAGCTCGAGGTTGCGCCGGTCGTCGCCGTGGGCGCCGGACCAGCGGGCGGAGAGGAAGCCGGGCGCGCCGCCCATCACCGCGACCGCGAGGCCGGAGTCGTCGGCGATGGCCGGCAGGCCGCTGGCCCGGGCGGCGGCGCGCGCCTTGAGCAGCGCGTTGCCCTCGAACGTCACCTCGGTCTCGCGCACATCGGGCAGGCCGAGCGCGCCGGCGGTCACGACCTCGGCCGTGCCGAGGATCTCGGCGAGGATCGCCTCGAGTTCGACCCGCTTGCCCTCGTTGCAGGTGGCGAGCACGGCGCGGGTGAGCTCCACGGCTACCGGCCTGCCGGGGCGGTGTCGGCGGTCTCGGCGAGCGCGGCGGCCTGCAGCTGCGCGAGGTCGCGGCAGCCGCCGGCGGCCAGGTCGAGGAGGGTGTCGAGCTCGGCGCGGTCGAAGGGGGCGCCCTCCGCCGTGCCCTGCACCTCGACGAAGGCCCCGGAGCCGGTCATGACGACGTTCATGTCCGTCTCCGCGCGGGAGTCCTCCTCGTAGGGCAGGTCGAGGACGGGGGTACCGTCGATGATGCCGACGCTCACGGCGGCCACGGAGTCGCGCAGCGGCTGGGCGCGCTTGGCGATCCACCCGCGCTCGCGCCCCGTGGTCAGGGCATCGGCCATTGCGACGTAGGCGCCGGTGATGGCCGCGGTGCGCGTGCCGCCGTCGGCCTGGAGGACGTCGCAGTCGAGCTGGAGCGTGTTCTCCCCCAGCGCCTTGGTGTCCACCACCGCGCGCAGCGAGCGGCCGATGAGGCGGGAGATCTCATGGGTGCGCCCGCCGATCTTGCCCTTGACGGACTCGCGGGGGCTGCGGGTGTTCGTCGCCCGGGGCAGCATCGCGTATTCGGCGGTCGCCCAGCCGGTGCCCTGGCCCTTGAGCCAGCGCGGCACGCCCTCGGTCAGGGAGGCCGCGCACAGCACGCGGGTGCGGCCGAACTCGACGAGGACGCTGCCCTCGGCGTGGTCGAGCCAGTTGCGGGTGATCCGCACCGGGCGCAGCTCATCGGCCGCGCGGTTGTCTGCTCTGCTCATGTCCTGCCTCGCTGCTTCGCTGATCGGGGGTCGGCTGGGGTTCGGGGTTGTCGGGGGTGGAAGTCGGTGTCGGGCTCGCGGTGGGGAGGGGGTTGGGCTCGGGCCGGTGGGCGGCGGGCTCAGAGGTCCCAAGCCGCGGCGGGCGCGGCGATCTCGATGGGGCCCGAGAACTCCGCTGCGGCCTCGGCCGCCACGGTCTGCGCCCGCGTCCACGGGGGCACGTGGGTGAGGACGAGCGCCTGCGCGCCGGCCGCGCGCGCGGTGCGCCCGGCCCGGCGGCCGGTCAGGTGGATTCCGCGCACGGTGTCGCGGTCCTCTTCGAAGGCGGCCTCGCACAGGAAGAGCGCGGCGCCGGCCGCGGCCGCGGTGAGCTCGGCGCACTCGTCGCTGTCGCCCGAATAGGCGAGCACGGCGCCGTCGGGCGCGCCGATCCGCAGGGCGTACGCCTCGACGGGGTGATCGACGAGGTGGGCGGTGAAGGCGAGCGGGCCGATCGAGAACGCCGCGCGGGAGCCCAGCTCGTGGAAGTCGAAGACGGAGCCCAAGTCCGTGGCGTGGTACTCGGAGGCGACGGGGCTGCGGCCGGCCTCCGTGTGGTAGGCCGCGCTCAGCCGCTCGGCCGCGCCGGCCGGCGCCCACACGGGGATGCGCGGGATCGCGCTGCCCGCGGGGCGGGCCGGGTTGTAGCTGCGGGCAACGTAGAGTCCGGTGATGTCGAGGCAGTGGTCGGGGTGGAGGTGGCTGAGCACCACCGCGTCGATCTCGCCCACCGCGCACACGGTCTGGAGCGGGCCCAGTGCCCCCGAGCCCAGGTCGAGGACGATGCGCCAGGTGCGGCCGGCCTCGGCGTGCTCGACGAGGTAGCAGCTGGCGGCGGATGCGGGTCCGGGGAACGAGCCCGAGGTGCCGATGGCGGTCAGGCGCATCAGGCGGGCCCGCCGCCGGAGGGCCGGGCATCGAGCGCGTCGAGCATGATCTCGCTCAGGCGCTCCTGGGCCCAGGTGAGGAAGTCGTAGACGGAGACCATCGCGGCGGTGTTGTCGTCGAGGTCGTCGCCGCGGTCGTAGAGGCGCTCGAGGTCGTCGTCGGAGACGAGCTCGAGGCGGGTGGCGATGACGAGGCGGACGTCGGTGAGCGCCGTGAGCCAGGCGCGCGCCTCCTCCTCCGTGAGCTCGATGCGGCCGGTGCCCGCCAGCCCGTGCAGGGCGATGCGGAGGTTGGCGAGCTTGCCCTCGCGCAGATCGCGCTCGGTGAGCCGGCGGAACTCCGCGGCGCGCTCCGGGTCATCCGGCGCGGCATCGGGCAGCAGGCGCAGCACGGCGGGGTCCTCGGGGCGCTCGCCGCTGGCCAGCCCTACGAGGCGCTCGAGGCGCGCGGCCTCCTCGTCGTGCGCCCCGCCGCCCTGGGTGCCGGGCTCGTCATCGGCGCCGCCGTCCTCGGCGACGAGAAGCGCCGCCGTGTCGGCGAAGAGGCGCATGAGCAGGCGGCGCTCCATGTCGTCGACGTCCACGGCGGCGAAGGCGCGGCGCGCGGCGGTGATCTTCATGCCCCGCCCCCGTCCGCGGGCTGGCACGAGGCCCACAGGCCGAAGCCGTGCATCGACTGCGTATCGCGCTCCATCTCCTCGCGGCTGCCGCGGGCGACCGTCGAGCGGCCGGCCTCGTGGACCTCGCGCATGAGCTTCTCCGCCCGCTCGCGGGAGTAGCCGAAGTAGCTGCGGAAGACGTAGGTGACGTAGCTCATGAGGTTGACGGGGTCGTTGAAGACGATCGTCACCCACGGCGCGGACGGCACCTGCGCCGCCTCCACGGTGAGGTCGGGATCCAGGGTGGCCTGGGAGCCGGACGATGCGGAAGTCACCGTCTCACTGTAAGGGATGGACCTGGCACGACCGTGGGACGGGCGTGCAATAGGATCGGCCGTATGAGTGATCTCACAGGGCCCTCGAGCGCCCTGCTCACCGACCAGTACGAGCTCACGATGCTCCAGGCCGCACTCCACTCGAAGGCCGCCGAGCGGATGTGCCTGTTCGAGGCCTTCGGCCGCAGCCTCCCGGCGGGCCGGCGCTACGGCGTGCTCGCCGGCACCGGCCGCTTCCTCGAGGCGCTGGCCGCCTTCCGCTTCGGCGCCGAGGAGCTGGGCTTCCTGCGCGAGCGCGGCATCGTCGACGAGGACACACTGGACTGGCTGGCCGACTACCGCTTCACCGGCACGATCCGCGGGTACGCGGAGGGTGAGGTCTACTTCCCCGGCTCGCCGCTCGTGACGGTCCAGGCGCCGTTCGCGCAGGCCGTCGTGCTCGAGACGCTCCTGCTGTCGATGCTCAACCACGATTCCGCGATCGCCGCTGCGGCCTCGCGGATCGCCACGGCGGCGGGCGAGCGCCCGTGCGCGGACATGGGCTCGCGGCGCACGCAGGAGGACGCCGCGGTCGCCGCCGCCCGCGCGGCCTACATCGCTGGGTTCGCCTCGACGTCGAACCTCGCGGCCGGCCGCCGCTGGGGCCTGCACACGATCGGCACGTCGGCCCACGCGTTCACGCTGCTGCACGACACCGAGCGCGAGGCGTTCGCCGCCCAGGTCGCGGCCCTGGGCACGGGCACCACGCTGCTGCTCGACACCTACGACGTCGACCGCGCGCTCACGACGGCCATCGAGGTCGCAGGACCGGAGCTCGGCGGTGTGCGCATCGACTCCGGCGACCTCGGCATCCAGGCGGCGGAGGTGCGCGCCCGCCTCGACGAGCTCGGCGCCCGGAACACGAAGATCACGGTGACGAGCGACCTCGACGAGTACGCGGTGGCCGGCCTGGCGGCCGCACCGGTGGACTCCTACGGCGTGGGCACGCGCCTTGTGACCGGCTCCGGGGCGCCCACCGCCAATCTCGTCTACAAGCTCGTCGCCCACGTCGACGACTCCGGCGAGTGGACCGCGGTGCAGAAGGCCTCGAAGGGCAAGGCCTCGCGCGGGGGCTTCAAGGAGGCCGTGCGCACGGTGGACCACGGGGTGGCGACCGAGGAGGCCATCGGCATCCCCGCGCTGCCCGCCGATGTCTCCGATGGCCGGCCGCTCACCATCGACCTCGTGGTCGACGGCGAGGTCGACGATGCGCTTACGGGGCCGCCCGGGGTCAAGCGCGCCCGGGCGCGCCACGACGAGTCGATGGCCGAGCTGCCGCGCTCGGCCCACCGCCTGCAGGACGGCGAGCCCGCCATTCCCACGGTGTACTACCGCGCCTGAGGCGCGCCCCGGGGCGGGATCTCAGCTGCGCCCGACGAACCACTTCTGCAGGGTCGCGATCCGCTCCTGGATCTGCGCGCGGCTGGCCTGCGCCACGGCGGGGCCGCCGCAGGCGCGGCGCAGCTCCACGTGAATCGCGCCGTGCTTCTGGCCCGTGCGCCGGGCCCACGCGCCCACCATGGACTGGAGCTTCGTGCGCTCCTCCTTGAGCGCCCGGTGCTCGAGCTCCGCGGCGTCCGCGCGCGGCGGGGCGACCCCGCTCGCGGTGCCCTTGCGCTTGGTCTGCTCGGCCTGCCGCGAGCGCAGCAGCTGTGCCACCTGATCCGGCTCGAGGAGGCCGGGCAGGCCGATGAAGTCGAGCTCGTCGTCCGAGCCCACCGCTCCCCCGGCGCCGAACTCGCCGCCGTCGAAGAGGACGCGGTCGAACGAGGCCTCCGCCCTCAGCGCCTCGAATGCGCCGTCGTCGAGCGCGGAGGAGGCGGATTCGGACTCGTTCGCGCGGGCCAGGGCGTCGTCGTCGAGGGCGATGATGCCCTCGTCGTCGGGATCGGGCTTGCGGTCGAGGGCGTGGTCGCGCTCGGCCTCGAGGGAGTTGGCCAGGGCGAGGAGGATCGGCACGCTGGGCAGGAAGACGGACGCGGTCTCGCCCCGCTTGCGGGCGCGCACGAAGCGGCCCACCGCCTGGGCGAAGAACAGGGGCGTCGAGGCCGAGGTCGCGTAGACGCCCACGGCCAGGCGGGGCACGTCCACGCCCTCCGAGACCATCCGCACGGCGACCATCCAGCGCCGCTGGGACTCCTGGAACTCCTCGATGCGCTTGCCGGCCCCGGCCTCGTCGGAGAGCACGACCGTGACCTGCTCGCCGGTGATCTCCCGCAGCTGCTTGGCATACGCCCGCGCCGTCTCCTGGTCGGTGGCGATGACGAGGCCGCCGGCATCGGGCACCGTGCGCCGGACCTCGGTGAGGCGGATGTCCGCGGCCCGCAGGACCGCGGGGATCCACTCGCCGCGCGGGTCCAGCGCGGTGCGCCAGGCCTGGGCGTGGATGTCCTTGGTCGCCTCGGCGCCGAGCACCGTCTCCATGACATCGCCGGTCTTCGTCTTCCAGCGCATCTGCCCCGAGTACGTCATGAAGATGACGGGGCGCACCACCCCGTCGCCCAGCGCGCGCGAGTAGCCGTACGAGTAGTCGGCCTGGGAGGTCCGGATGCCCTCGTCGTCGGGCTCGTAGACGACGAACGGGATCGCGGAGGTGTCGGACCGGAAGGGGGTGCCCGTGAGCGCCAGGCGCCGCGCGGCCGGGGCGAAGGCCTCGCGCACCGCGTCACCCCAGGACAGGGCGTCGCCCGCGTGGTGGATCTCGTCGAGGATGACGAGGGTGCGCGCGGCCTGCGTGCGGTTGTGGTGGAGCACGGGCTTCGCGGCGACCTGCGCGTAGGTCACGGCGACGCCGTGGTAGCCGGCGCCGTGGCGGCCCTGGCTGTTCTTGAAGTAGGGATCGACGCGGATTCCCACGCGCGCCGCCGCGTCGGCCCACTGGACCTTGAGGTGCTCGGTGGGGGCGACGACCGTGATCCGGTCGACCTTGCGCTCGGCCAGCAGCTCGGCGGCCAGGCGCAGCGCGAAGGTGGTCTTGCCCGCCCCGGGGGTGGCGACCGCCAGGAAGTCGCGCGGCTCGGTGCGGAAGTACTGTTCGAGGGCCTCGGCCTGCCAGGCGCGCAGCTTGCCGGCGGTGCCCCAGGCGGCGCGCTCGGGGAAGGCGGGGGGAAGGTGCTCTGCAGCGGAGGTGCCGGGGACCCGTTGCGGGCCGGTCATCTACTCCTGGGGTCCTTCCGGCATGGTCTCGAAGATCTCCCTGCAGGCCGGGCAGACGGGGAAGCGCTCGGGATCGCGGGTGGGCACCCAGACCTTGCCGCAGAGGGCGACGATGGGCGTTCCCGTCACCATCGCCTCCATGATCTTGGCCTTGGGCGCGTAGTGGGAGAACCGCTCGTGGTCGCCGGGCTCGACGAGCTGCTCCTGCTGCTCGCGCTCGATGGTCGCGGCACCGCCGGTGCTCGGAATGGTTTCGGACATGCCCACCATTGTAGGACTCCTAGAATGGTCGCGTGTCCACCCCGGAGCCTCCCGCATCGCCTCCCCCGGCGCAGCCCCCTGCCCGGCCCGGCTTCGCCGATGCGTACCGCAGCGCGGCCGCAGCGCTGCCCAGCGGCACCTGCGCCCTGCTCGCCGGGAGGCCGGCCGGTGCCGGCGGGCGGCTCACCGCGATCACGGTCGGCTCGGCGCTCGATGTGTCCTACGACCCGCCCACCATGGCGGTCGCCGTGTACTCGGGCTCGCGGATGATGGAGGCCCTCGATTCTGCGCGGGCGTTCACACTCAGCGTGCTGGCCGCGGACCAGAAGGGCATCGCCCAGTGGCTGGGCACCCCGGGCCAGCCGTCGTACGGCCTGCTCGACGGCATCGAGCTCGTGCCCGGTGAGGCCGGTCCGCCGCACCTCGCGGGCTGCGCCGCGCACTTCGAGATCGCCATCGACCAGCGCATCGAGATCGCGACGCACACGCTGCTCGCCGGGCGCGTGCTCGCCTGCGGCGCGCAGCCCGGCAGGCGCCCGCTGGTGCGCTGGGGCGACGGCTACGGCACCGTCGGCTGAGCAAGCCGTCTGCGCCCGGCCGAGGTGCCACTGCACGCGTGGCCGCCCCCGGGCTGTCCGCATGGCGGTGAGCAGAAATACCAAGGCGCGCTGACGTGTTGTGGTGGGTGACACGATGTCTCAAGCGAGAGGACGCCCATGAGCAAGTTCGCAGTGACCAACGCCAACACCGGCAAGGTCGAGAAGGAATTCCCGTCCGTGACGAAGGACGAGATCCCCGGCTACATCGACCGCGCGCACGAGGCGTTCCTCAGCTGGCGGGAGACGAGCCTGACCGAGCGCGGCAGGGTGCTGCGCGCGTTCGGGGAGCTCGTCGACGAGCGCGCGGAGGCCATGGCCGACGTCATCGGCCGCGAGATGGGCAAGCCCAAGGCCCAGGGCGTGGCCGAGGCGCAGAAGGTGGCGCGCACCGCGCGCTGGTTCGCCGATCACGCCCACATGTACCTCGAGCCCACGCAGCTGCCGGCCGCGGGTGCGGAGCGCAGCTACGTGCGCCACGACCCGCTGGGCGTGCTCCTGGGGATCATGCCCTGGAACTTCCCGTACAACCAGATCGCCCGCTTCGTGCTGCCCAACCTCATGGTGGGCAATGCGATCCTCATGAAGCAGGCCTCGATCTGCCCGGAGTCCTCGCAGCTGTTCGCGGACATGCTCGAGGAGGCCGGCCTGCCCAAGGGCGTCTACCAGAACCTCTACCTCAACAGCTCGGACGCGGAGGAGGTCCTCAAGGACTTCCGCGTCAAGGGCTTCTCCCTCACGGGCTCGGAGGGCGCGGGCGCCTCGGTCGCGGGGATCGCCGCGAAGTACCTCAAGCGATCCGTCCTGGAGCTCGGCGGCAACGACCCGTTCGTCGTCCTCGATTCCGCGGACGTGCCGGCGCTTGCCAAGCAGGCGGTGCAGCTGCGCCTGTCGAACGCCGGCCAGGTGTGCACCTCGCCCAAGCGCATGATCGTCGTGGAAGACCTCTACGACGAGTTCGTCGCCGAGGCGGTCAAGGCCGTCGAGGCCACGAAAGTCAGCGACTACGACGATCCCGACGTCGGCATGGGGCCCATGTCCTCGGAGGATGCGCGCGATGAGACAGTCGAGCGCATCCAGCAGGCCGTGGCGGACGGCGCCACCCTGCACACCGGCGGTGAGAAGCTCGACCGCAACGGCTGGTTCATGTCGCCGGCCGTGCTCACCGACATCGATCCGCAGTCGGATCTGGGATGCAACGAGCTGTTCGGGCCGGCAGTCATGATCTACAAGGCCAAAGACGCCGACGACGCGCTGCGCCTGGCCAACGACACGGACTACGGTCTCATGAGCTCCGTGTGGACCGACGACCCGGAGAAGGGCGCCGAGTTCGCAGCGAAGATCAACGCGGGGATGAGCTTCGTCAACTCGCACATGGAGTCGAGCCCCGAGTTCCCGTTCGGCGGCATCAACCGCTCCGGGTACGGGCGCGAGAACGCGCAGTGGGCGCTGCGCGAGTTCACGAACGAGCACCTCATCCGCGAGCACGCCGCGAAGTAACGGGCGCGCCCGCTGCCCGTCCGAGCACGCAGCGAAGGGGCCCAGGAACCGCTAAGCGGCGGTTCCTGGGCCCCTTCGCTGCCCCTGGACCGCACCGCTGCTAGCTACTAGGGGTTCGCGCGGGCGCAGGCCGAACTCGTCCTCGTGTCGTCGGAGGGCCGCCCCCACACACCGCCTGAACCGGCAGGCCTGGCACACGCACGACCACCATCCCGGACAGTCACAGGCCCACCCGAGCGGGCAAGCATGCCCCGGGCCGGGCGCACACGCCAGCAACCCCCGAGCGCAAAGGAAACACCCGGGGGCAAAAAAGAAGGGGGGTCTTGTCGCTGCTGTGCAGCGACAAGACCCCCCAATCGAAGAGGATTGCGGCGGCGACCTACTCTCCCACACCCCCTCGGGTGCAGTACCATCGGCGTGATCAGGCTTAGCTTCCGGGTTCGGAATGGAACCGGGCGTTTCCCCAACACTCTCACCACCGCAAAAACACGGGACACCCCCACACGGCCGCCACAACAGGCAGCACACAAGGGGGCACACCGGGATACGGCAATGCCAAAACAGTGGACGCGAACACCAACCATGACAGTCGAAACGTGTTTACTCGTGTTACCCGACCCGCAACCCCCACACCACAACCCGAAAACGGGCCACAGCGCGCGAAGGCACACAAAACGTGTATTGGGTGAGTGATCGGCGTATTAGTACCAGTCAGCTCCACCCCTCACAGGGCTCCCACATCTGGCCTATCAACCCCATCATCTCTAGGGCACCTAATAACGAAATCTCATCTCGAAGCCGGCTTCCCA
>NZ_WWEQ01000064.1 GCF_009857845.1 Brevibacterium rongguiense
CCGAGGCGCCCGCCGGCTCCGGCGCGCCCGGCTCCGGCGCCGCTGCACCCGGCACGGCGGCCGCCCCGCTGGCCGGGGGGCCGAGCGCCGATGCCGGTGAGCGCGTGGAGACCGGTGCCGATCTGGGCCTGCCGGCCCACGGCGCTCCCCTGGCCGCCGACCTCGAGGCGCGCAAGGAGGAGATCGCCCGAGCCCGCTTCGACGACGATGCAGGCGTCATCATCAGCCACGACGATGCGGTCGACGAGGACGAGGACGGCGACGGCTCGCTGTTCTGACCCGCCCCGACTGCCCGCGAACCCGACAGCCCGCGAAGGAGCCCCATGAGTGC
This sequence comes from Brevibacterium rongguiense, assembly GCF_009857845.1. GTDB lineage: Bacteria > Actinomycetota > Actinomycetes > Actinomycetales > Brevibacteriaceae > Brevibacterium > Brevibacterium rongguiense. The sequence continues at coordinate 332 of NZ_WWEQ01000064.1, forward strand.
CACGACCACCCCGGATGCCGACCTGCGGCAGAGCCTCGTGGCGTGGCGGCGCGACTTCCACCGCTTCGCGGAGCCCGGCTGGACGGAGTTCCGCACGAGCGCGGCGATCATCAGTGTGCTGCGCGGCCTGGGGTGGCGCACCGTCTATGGCCCCGAGCTCCACGGCGCGAGTGGCCGGCTGGGCGTGCCGGGCCCGGAGGTGCTCGCCGCCGCGCGCGAGCGTGCAATCGCGCAGGGCGCGGACGCAGAGCTCGTCGCGGCCATGGGCGAGGGGTTCACCGGTGTGCTCGGCGTCCTCGAGACCGGCAGGCCGGGCCCCACGGTCTGCTTCCGCTTCGACATCGACTCCAATGACCTCATCGAAAGCGCCGCACCCGACCACCGCCCCGCCGCCCAGGGCTTCGCCTCCGTCAACGCCGGTGCCATGCACGGCTGCGGCCACGACGGCCACGCCGCCATGGGCCTCGGGCTCGCACGGCTGCTCACGGGCCTGCGGGACGAGCTGAACGGCAGCGTGAAGATCATCTTCCAGCCGGCCGAAGAGGGCCTGCGCGGGGCCCACTCCCTCGTGGCGGCAGGCTGGCTCGACGATGTCGATGTCTTCGCCGCGACCCACCTCGTGGCCGACGGCAGGCCCGGCCACGTCGTCACGGGCGCGGACACCTACCTGGCGAGCACGAAGTTCGACGTGGAGTTCGCCGGCGTGGGCGCCCATGCCGGCGGCGACCCGGAGAAGGGCCGCAACGCGCTCCTCGCAGCGGCGCAGGCGGTGCTGGGCCTGCACGCGATCCCCCGCCACTCCGCTGGCGCGAGCCGCATCAACGTCGGCACGCTCACCGCCGGCGAGGGCCGCAACGTCGTGCCCCGCGCCGCGCACCTGCGGGCGGAGACCCGCGGCCAGGACAGCGCGATCAACGACTTCATGTTCGCCCGCGCCCAAGAGGTCGTCGCCGGGGCGGCGGCGATGTACGGGGTGGAGCACTCCCTCACGGTGGTCGGGAGGGCGGACCGGGAGGATCCGAGTCCCGAGCTGCTGCCCTTCGCCGCCGCCTGCTTCCAGGACCTCCCGGGCGTGACGGTGATCTCCGAGCGGCCCGATGGCCCCAGCGGGTCCGAGGACGCCACCGCGATGATGCGCCGGGTCAAGGAGCGCGGCGGCCTGGCCACCTACGTGCACATCGGGATGGCAACGGAGTGGGGCCATCACACCGAGCGCTTCGATGTGGACGAGGACGCCCTGGCGATCGGCGTCGAGGCCGCCGCCCGCATGGCGCTGGGCGCTCCCGAGTTCCTCGCGTCCCTGCCCGAGCGCAGCTGAGCCGCTGCAGAGCCCGGCGCGCCGCGCCTGCGCGCGGTGTCTGCGCACCCCAGGTGCCGCGCAGCCGAGGCACCCGAGTCGCTGCGCTGCGGCGGCACTTCGCCTGTGGCCACGTTCCGCGACCCGGTGGAGCCCACCGATCAGCACCTCGCCCGCGCAGCCGTCCCGCGCCTCGGCGCAACCCGCCGATCAGCAGCGCATGCCAGCGCCCCTCCCCAACCAGGACCCCTGCCTCGGCAGGCCCGCGCCTCAGCGGCGCCCGCAGGCCAGCGGCCCTGGCCCAGGGCTGGGCGCGCGCTCTACGCCTCCCCCAGGTCCAGGTCCATCGCCTTCGCCTCGCCGCGGGTCATCTCCATGACCGTGACCTCGCCGAGCCCCTGGAGCGGGACGTCGCGACGGTGGTCGAAGCGGTAGTCGTCGGTGCGGGAGATGATCTGCGCGGTGTCGAGGTCGGTGAGCACCGTGCCCGGGCGCGTGATGCCGGTCAGCCGCGCCGCGAGGTTGACCGTCGAGCCGAAGATGTCACCCAGCCGGGAGAGCACCCGGCCCCAGGCGAAGCCCACGCGGGCCTGCGGCAGGAGCACATCGGCCTTGATCCGCTCCATGAGCGTCAACGCGATCTCCGCCCCGGCGTGCGGGGTCTCCGCGGCGAAGAACACCTCATCGCCCACCGTCTTGATGACGCGCCCGCCGCCGGCGGCCACGACGTTGTAGGCGAGGTCCTGGAAGCGCTTGACCATGTAGGCCAGCTGCTTGGGCTCCATCTGCTGGGACAGGCGGGTGTAGGAGACAAGGTCGACGAAGCCCACGACGCGGGCCAGCGGCATCGCGGAGTCGTACCAGCCGCGCCGGTTCTCCATGGCCAGGCCGCCCGCGACGTTCGTGTTCAGGCGGCTGAGCGCGTTGGCCAGGTTGTGCCGCCATGCGTAGACGAGCGCATCCTCCAGCGGGTCGAGCATCTGCTCGAAGAGGTCGAGGGCGATCCGCCGCGCCTGCGCGTCGTCGAGTCCCTTCGTGTCCGTGAGGTACTCGACCATCGTCTCCATCTGCCACACGACGAGCCGGTCCGTCGTCTGCCCGAGGGCGCGGGCCAGGGAGAGGATCGTCTCCTCGTCGACGATGCCGTCCTCCACGACGCCCGCCACGTCGGAGAGCGCCTTGACGTCCTGCACGGTGAACGCGGACTCGCTCTCCGGCACGCTCGACATGCCCAGCGCGCGCCAGAACTTGCGCGCCGACAGCGTCGACACGCCTGCCAGCTGGGCGACCTCGCGCCGCTTGAGCACGCGCTTGCCGCCCAGGAGCACCTCTTCGAGGTGGTCAGCGGCGCTGCGGGTCGCGTAGTCGGGGTCCGGCTCCGGGTCCGGCTCGTACGAGCGGCCCGGACCGGGCCCACCGCTCCCGAGGCGCTGGCCGGCCTGGTCCGCGATGATCGGCAGCGCTCCCGTGCGGGGGTCATCGGCCAGGCGGGAGGCGAAGCCGCCGGCCCCGCCCGGGGGCGCGGCGGGCACCTGCGCCCCGGCGGTGCCGGTGGGGTCCCATGCGGCATCCGCGGGGCGCTCGTCCCCCGGGCGGCCCGCGGATGCCGGAGCACCGTCGTCGGCCGCGGACTGCGTCTCGGGCCGGTCGTCGTGCTCGTCTGCCTGCTCCCAGTCGCCCGCAGCGGACTCCTGCTGCGATCGATTGCCGTCGGCATCCCCGCCGAGCGGCGTGTGCGGCGTCGGCTCGCTCACGCCAGGCTCGCATGGACGACGTCGCCGGCGCTGATGCGCCGCTCACCGTCGGCACCGGCGACGATGAGGTCGCCGCCATCGTCCAGGCCGGTGGCGCGGCCGGTCAGCACCGTGCCATCGGGCAGCTCGACGCGGACCTGGCGTCCCACCGTCGCGATCGCGTCGCGGATGCGCTGGGCCGCGGCGCTCGCACCGGCGCGCCTGCCCCCGGCGGCGGGGCCGAAGAGCTCGCCGAGCACGGCGGCCAGCCCGGCCACGATCGCCGCGGCCAGGTCCTCGCGGCCCGTCGCGCCGCCTTCGAGGGCGACGGAGGTGGCGCGCTCGACCGGCAGGTCGGCCTCGGACAGCGAGACGTTGACGCCCATTCCGATGACGGCGAAGCGGCGCCCGGCCGCCTCGACGACGCGCACGAGGATGCCGCAGATCTTCTTCTCCCGCGGCCCGGCGAGCACGTCGTTGGGCCACTTGACCAGCGCCTCGACGCCGGCCGCGCGCAGCGCGCGGGACACGGCAAGGCCCGCCGCGAGCGGGATCCAGCCCAGGTCCGTCGGCGCGGCCCCCGCGGGGATCGCGACGGGCACGGAGAACGTGAGGGCGGCACCGGGCGGCACGGTCCACGTACGGCCCAGCCGGCCGCGCCCGGAGGTCTGGTGGTCCGCGCCGTAGACGGAGAAGTCCGGCCAGCCCGCGGGATCGGCCTCGAGGGCGGCGGCGAGCGCGTCGTTCGTCGACGGGCAGGCGGCAGGGAACTCGATGGGCGCGGGGGCGAGGCCGCGGGCCGCGGCCGCTGCGGCGTAGGCGTCGACATCGAAGCGGCTGGTCATCGGTTCGGCGGGCACCACATCACCCTATTGCGTTTGGCACGGCGGCACAATGAACCCGGCCTGCCGATACGCTGGGCGCATGACCCATGCTGATGTCCCCCGCACCACGGCCGCGCGGATCGCCGCCTTCATCGAACGCCGGCGCGCCGCTCACCTCGGCAGCGAGAAGGCGGTGGAGAACCAGCACAGGCGCGGCAAGCAGACGGCGCGCGAGCGCATCGACGAGCTGCTCGACGAGGGCTCGTTCCAGGAGATCGACGAGTTCGTCCGCCACCACAACACCCAGTTCGGCATGCAGGCCAACCGCCCCGACGGCGATGGCGTGGTGTGCGGCCTGGGGACGATCGACGGGCGCACGGTGGCCGTCTTCGCCCACGACTTCACGGTGCTCGGCGGTTCGCTCGCGGAGGCCAACGGGCGCAAGATCGTCAAGGTCCAGAAGCTCGCCTACCGGCTGGGCTGCCCCATCATCGGCATCAACGACTCCGGCGGCGCCCGAATCCAGGAGGGCGTCGGCTCGATCGCGCTGTTCGCCGAGATCTTCCACTGGAACGTCAAGTCCTCCGGCGTCATCCCCCAGATCAGCCTCATCATGGGCCCCTCCGCCGGCGGCGCCGTCTACTCCCCCGCGCTCACCGACTTCACGATCATGGTCGACGGCACCTCGCACATGTACATCACCGGGCCCGACGTCATCCGCACGGTGACCGGCGAGGACGTCGGCCACGAGGAGCTGGGCGGGGGCCGAACGCACAACTCGGTCTCCGGCAACGCCCACTACCTGGCCGAGGACGAGGCCGATGCGCTCAACTACGTGCGCGATCTGCTGTCCTTCCTGCCGCAGAACAACCTCGACGAGACCCCCGCCGTGCACGCCCCGGCCGACCTCGCGGAGGCGGAGGCCGATGCGGCGCTCGACACGCTCATGCCGGACTCCCCCTCCACCCCCTACGACATCGTCGACGTCATCGCCGCGGTGCTCGACGGGGGCGAGTTCCTCGAGACCTCGGAGCTGTTCGCCCCCAACATCGTCACGGGCTTCGGCCGGGTGGAGGGCGCCTCGGTGGGCATCATCGCCAACCAGCCCATGCAGATGGCCGGCACGCTCGACATCGACGCCTCGGAGAAGGCCGCGCGCTTCGTGCGCTTCTGCGACGCATTCAACCTGCCGATCCTCACGTTCGTCGACGTGCCGGGCTTCCTGCCCGGCACGGACCAGGAGCTCGGCGGCATCATCCGCCGCGGGGCCAAGCTCATCTACGCCTACGGCGAGGCCACCGTCCCCCTCATCACCGTCATCACCCGCAAGGCCTACGGCGGCGCGTACTGCGTCATGGGCTCCAAGCAGCTGGGCGCCGATCTCAACCTGGCCTGGCCCAGCGCCCAGATCGCCGTCATGGGCGCCCAGGGGGCCGCGAACATCGTCTACCGGCGCAGGCTCAAGGCCGCCGCGGACGAGGGCCAGGACGTCGAGGCACTGCGCGCGCAGCTCGTCGAGGAGTACGAGGACGCGCTGCTCAACCCCTACCTCGCCGCCGAGGAGGGCTACATCGACGCCGTCATCAAGCCCAGCGAGACCCGCGAGCGCGTGGTCCGCGGCCTGCGGGCGCTGCGCAACAAGCACGTCGAGGCGCCCACCCGCAAGCACGGGAACATCCCGCTGTGAGCGCGGGCGCCCCGGAGCCGTTCCGCCCGAACGGCATGTCCGCCGAGCGCGAGCGCCGGCTGGCCCGCTCCGCGGCGTTCGCCGCGATCGTCGCCGTCCACCAGGCCCACGAGGCCGAGGCGCCCGCGGCTCCGCGCGAGCGCGGGCTCGCATTCGCCTCGCCGCAGCGCAACGTCCGCCGCGCGCACCCCGGCACCTGGCGCCGCCGGGGCTGAGACCCGCACGCCTGTCCCGACACCGAGCTGATCCGCCGCGCCTGCCCGGACACTCCTGCCCGGCGCTGGGCTGAGCGAACGTGCGCGCGCCGGACTCTGGCCACTGCGCCTCCGCCTGGACCGGAGGGCCTCGCCTACGCCTGCGCGCTGCGCCCGTAGCCGCGCCGGCCGCGAGGCCCGCGGCCGTGCGCCCACCAGTAGACGCCGGCGGCCAGCACCACGAGGCCCGCGGCTGCCCAGTACATCCCGCCGGCGCCGAGCGCAGGCTGCAGGCCGCCGAGCACCACCGGGCCGATCCCGGTGCCCACGTCGAGCAGGATGAAGAAGGTCGCGACCGCCACGCCCACGCGCGCCGGGGTGACGAGCTTGACGACGATCGCCTGGACGACGGGCAGGAGCGAGCCGAACCCCACTCCCATGGGCAGCGCTGCGACGACGATCGCCCAGGGGCCCGGCGCCCAGGCCACGAGCGCCATGCCCAGCGCGTAGGCGGCGAAGATCGGATAGGCCACGGCGTTGTCGCCGTAGACGTCCTGCAGGCGGCCGACGAACAGCCGCGAGGCGAGCATCCCCACCGCGAAGACGACGAAGAACAGGCTCGCGGCCCCCGGGGCGCCCATGGCGCCCGCGTAGCCGGCCAAGAACGTCAGCACCACCGAATAGGCCATCCCGGCCAGGAACATCGCAAACGAGACCGGGGCGGAGCGGGCGTCGATGAGCGTGCCCAGCTCCAGGCGCCACTTGGCCCGCACCTCGTCCGGTTCCGGGGTCCGCTCGGGCAGGCGCAGCGCCAGGGCGCACCCGAGCCCCAGGAGCGCGAAGGCCTCACAGGCGCCGAAGACCCACCCGAACCCGAAGTGGGAGGAGAGGAACACCGCGAGGAACGGGCCCAGCGCTGTGGCCAGGGAGCTCGAGGTGCCGAAGTAGCCGGTGCCCTCGCCTCGGCGGGCCGCCGGGATGAGCGACTGGACGGAGGCGTTGAGCGCGGTGTTGCCGAAGCCGAACGCGATCCCGTGCACCAGCCGGATGGCGAGCAGCAGTCCCATCGACCCGGCCGGGATGTAGGCGAGCGAGGCGAGGACGAAGACCGCGAGAGCCGCGACGATCGAGCGCCACCGGCCGATGAAGTCGAGGTACTTGCCGGCCAGCACGCGGGCGATGACCGCGCCGACGATGAACGCGCTCGAGGCGAAGCCCGCCAGCGCGTCCCCGGCATGGAAGCGCTGCGCCGCATAGGCGGCCATGGACGTCATGAGCAGGTAGAACGGCATCGACATGAGGAGGTTGATGACGAAGGCAAGGACGAAGTCGCGGGTCCACAGGCGCTCACTCACCCGACAAGTCTAGGGAGGCCGCAGCGCGGCCCCGCGGCCGGGGCGCCTGGGTAGAGTGAGCGCCATGACGAAGACCCGCACCCCCTCGGCCGTCGATGCCGTGGCAGAGGCCCATGCCCGCGCGCTCATCGAGCGCTCCCCCGCGCTGCGCGTGGAGCTGGGCGTCCCCGGCGACCCTCACGCCCTCGACGACTACTCGCCGGCCGCAGCCCAGGAGCTCGACGAGCTCAACGCCCGCACCCTCGCCCGGCTCGACGCCGCGGAGGCGGAGGCAGGCGCCGACCTCGACGACGTCGACCGCGTCACGCTCGACGCGATGCGCGAGCGCCTGGGCGTCGAGCGCGAGCTCCACGCCGCTGGGCTGAGCGCCGGCGCCCTCAACGTCATCCACAGCCCCGTCCAGAACATCCGCGACCTCTTCGACCTCGTCCCCACCGCCACCGCACAGGACTGGGCGGACAGCGCGGGCAAGCTGCGCTCCGTGCCGCAGGCGCTCGCCGGCTACCGCGAGGCGCTCACGGCCCGGCTCGACGCCGGGCGCGCACCGGCGAGCCGCCAGGTCACCGCGGTCGTCGAACAGGCCCGCGCCGCGGGTGAGGACGGCGGCCACTTCGACCGCTTCATCGCGGGCGCAGCCCGGGCCGACGGTGGTACGGGCGTCTCCGCCGAGCTCGCAGCGCAGCTGAGGGCCGCGGCCGTGCAGGCCAAGGACGCCTATGCGCAGATCGCCGATTTCCTCGAATCCGAGGTGGCCTCGCGCGCCGTAGCCGCCGATGCGGTGGGCCGCGAGGCCTACGCCCTCTACAGCCGCGAATTCCTGGGCGCAGCGGTCGACCTCGACGAGACCTACGCGTGGGGCCTGGCCGAGCTCGCCCGCATCGACGCGGAGCAGCAGGCGCTCGCCGCCGAGCTCTACGGCCCCGGCACCGGGGTCCGCGAGGCGATCGACCGCCTGGAGGCGGACCCGGACTACCGCATCGAGGGCCTCGACGGGCTGCGGTCGTGGATGCAGGCGAAGGCCGACGACGCGATCGAGCGCCTGGCCGGCTCGCACTTCGACATCCCGGACCGGCTGCGCACGATCGAGTGCATGGTGCTGCCCGAGGGCACCGGCGGCATCTACTACACCGGGCCCACCGAGGACTTCTCCCGCCCGGGTCGCATGTGGTGGTCCGTGCCCGCCGGCGTCGAGTCGTTCTCCGCCTGGCAGGAGCTCACCACCGTCTACCACGAGGGCGTGCCGGGCCATCACCTCCAGGTGGGCGAGGCGGTGTGCCGCACGGACACGCTCAACACGTGGCGGCGCAGCCTGTGCTGGGTCTCCGGCCACGGCGAGGGCTGGGCCCTCTACGCCGAGCGCCTCATGGCCGACCTGGGCTTCCTCGACGATCCCGGCTTCCGCATGGGCATGCTCGATTCGCAGCGCCTGCGCGCCGCGCGCGTGGTCGTGGACCTGGGCGTCCACCTGGGCCTCGAGGCGCCAGCGGAGCTGGGCGGGGGCACGTGGGATGCACAGCAGGCGTGGGAGTTCCTCACCGCCAACGTCGCGATGGACCGCAGCTTCCTCGCCTTCGAGCTCGACCGCTACCTGGGCTGGCCTGGACAGGCGCCCAGCTACAAGATCGGCCAGCGGCTGTGGGAGGAGATCCGAGACGGCGCCCGCGCCGCCGCGCAGGATCGTGGCGAGGAGTTCGACCTCAAGGCCTTCCACTCCCGCGCGCTCGCGCTGGGCTCCGTGGGCCTGGACACGCTGCGCCGCGCGCTGAGCTGAGCCCGCGCCCGGGGGCGCGGGAGTCGGCTTCCCGCCGCCGAGGTGCGGGCCAGATGCTCACGACGTGGGCCCGCCTGCGCGGCGCGAGTCCGCGCAGTCCGCCTACGCCAGTGCCCGGCGCAGGCCGGCGGCGATCCGCACCGCGCGGGCGCACTCGGCCTCCGTGGCGCCGTATGCGGGCAGGCAGTCGCTCAGCAGCACGACGAGCTGATCGCCGAGCACGCGATCGCCCAGGTCCGGCACGGGCCGCCCATCAGCGCGCAGGGCGGAGAGCTCGGAGAGCGCGGCGCGGATCGCCTCCCGCCGGGTGGGCGGGCTGCCGCCGGGTACCGGGGCCGGCGCGGCGGCATCCCGCACCGCGGCCCGCACATTCGAGGGCTCCCCGCTCGCGGCTGGGGGTCCGCTCCCGGCCGCGGCCGGTTCTGCACCGCTTGCCGCAGCGGGCCGGTCGAGGTCCGCGGGGCCCAGGCCCGCCAGGCGAATGCGCAGGCGGCGGATCTCCGCGTGGAGATCCGCCGCCGTGTCAGCGCTCACGTGCGCCTCCGCTCTCGACCGCCCAGGAGCGCGTGCTCGGGGCCGTCAGTTGCTGCGCAGGTAGGACAGCAGGCGCAGGATCTCGATGTAGAGCCACACGAGCGTCGTCATGAGCGAGAACGCGCACAGCCACGAGTAGCGCTCGGGGATGCGGTTGCGCACGCCCTGCTCCACCATGTCGAAGTCCGTGATGAGCGTGAGCGCGGCGAGCACGATCGCGATGCCGCTGATGAGCACGCCGATCGGGAACGACATGCCGAACAGGCTCACGTGCACGTCCGAGCGCATGTTGAAGCCGGTGACGAGCGTGATGCCGAACGAGATCAGCGAGAAGATCGCATAGCCGCCCACCGCGATGAGCAGGAACTTCATGAGCTTCGGGCTGTTGCGGACGATCTTCGCCTTGAACAGCGCGAACATCACGCCGAACACGCAGAGCGTCGCCAGGATCGCCTGCATGACGATGCCGTTGTACAGGCCCTCGAACGCGCGCGAGATGCCGCCGAGCGCCACGCCCTCGACCGCGGCGTAGGCGAGGATGAGGCCCGGGCTCGGCTCCTTCTTGAACGCGTTGACGAGGCCCAGGACCAGGCCGCCCAGCACCGCGGGCAGCGTGAGGATCGGCGCGAACCAGCCCACCGCGGCGCCCACGAGCAGCACCGCGAAGCACAGCAGGGACTTCATGAACACGTCGTCGTAGGTCATCACCCGCTCGTCCACGGGGCGCTGCGGCTGCGCGGACGGCGCCATGTACATGGCGTTGAGCTGGTCGGCTGAAGGGGTCTGGAGCTGCTGGCCGGCCTTCGTGCCCTCATTCAGGCTGCGGCGCATCATGGGATTGCTCATGGGGGTGTTCGTCCTCCTTGGGGCGTCACGGTTGTCTCACCGTATCCAACGCACCTGAGCGTGCGCTCTGTTCCCGCCCGCGCGCGGGCAGTCGTTATGCAACCGCAAGCCCGGGCCCGAGGTGCGGCTCCGGCGCCCCCGGCCCGCACCTCGGGCGCGGGCCGGGGGCGGGCCGGCGCCGGTGCGCTCAGCCGCCCACCGTGTACGTGGCGTGGGCCCCCGGGCCCATGGGGATGCCGGTGAGCCACCAGCCGAAGAACAGGATCGCCCAGAACACCCACATGACGACGGACAGCGGGATGGTGAGCGAGAGCAGCGTGCCGATTCCCGCGTCCCTCTTGTAGCGCTGGATGAAGCCCAGGATCATGACGAAGTACGGGCTCATGGGCGAGATGATGTTCGTGACCGAGTCGCCGATCCGGTAGACGGCCTGGGTGAGCTCGGGCGCGATGCCCAGCAGCATGAGCATGGGCACGAGCACCGGGGCCATGAGCGTCCACAGCCCGGAGCCGGACGTGATGAGCAGAGCGCCCAGCGAGGTGATGAGCAGCGCGCCCAGCAGGATGACGAACGGCGGGGTGTTCGCCCCCTTGAAGAAGTCCGCGCCCACGATCGCGAGGATCTGGCCGAGGTTGCTCATCTTGAACAGGGCGAGGAACTGGGACGCCGCGAAGAACAGGAGCATGACGGGCACGAACGGCACGAGGCCCTTGATGATCATCTCCGGAATGTCATTGGGCGAGCGGATCTCCTTGACCACGACGCCGTAGACGATGCCCACGATGAAGAACCCGAAGCCGATGATCGCCGCGATGCCGGCCATGAGCCCGGACTTGGGCCCGAAGCCGCCCTCCTCGTCGCGCAGGAACGAGTTCGCGGGCAGGCACAGGACGAACACGATCGCGAAGCACAGGACGATCGTGATGGCCGCGATGACCATGCCGCGCTTCTCGAGCGGCGTGAGCTTGGCGGTGAGCTTCGCGTGCTCCTCATCCTCCTGGGCCTCGTCGTCGCCGGCGGGGTCGAGCTCGAGCTGTTCGCCGCGCTTGTTGAGCAGCAGCTCGGTGACCAGCACGATCGCCGCGGAGACGACGAACATGGAGATGAAGTTGAAGTAGAGGTTGGCCACCGGGGTGACCGTGTACTCGCCGTCGACGATGTGGGCCGCGGAGGTGGAGATGCCGCCCAGGATCGCGTCGAGGCTGTTGACGAACGGCGCGGCGGAGTAGCCGCCGGCCACGGAGGCATAGGCGACCGCGCAGCCGATCACGGGGTTGCGGCCCACCGCCTTGAAGGCGATGCCGCCCAGCGGGATGACGACCATGTAGGCGGCATCCGAGGCGATGGAGGAGGCGGTGCCCACGAGCGCCACGACCGCGGTCACCCACTTGGGCGAGACGTTCTGCAGGGCCGCGCGCATGAGTCCGGGGATGAGCCCGGAGCGCTCGGCCACCGCGACGCCGAAGAGCACGATGAGGACGAGGCCCAGCGCCGGGAACTCCATGTAGTTCGTCACGACGCCGGAGACGATGGTGCGCAGGCTCTCCATCGAGAACAGGTTGACCGCGTTGACCGCCTCGTTCGTCGCGGGGTTGACCGCGGAGAGACCGGCGGCGGCGCACAGGCTGGAGATCACCATGACGATGAGCGCCAGGCTGAGGAACAGCCAGAAGGGGTGCGGCAGCTTGTTGCCGGCGTTCTCGATGAGGACGAGCAGCCGCATGAGCGGCCCCAGGTTCTCCTTGCGCTGCGGCTGCGCGGTCGCGGTCGACATCGGCGCTCCTCGGGGGTCGGTGGCGTGGTCCACGGCCCGCCGCGATCGGGGTCACACGGCAGTCGGTGCCCCTACCTTACAAGGCCCCGCGCACCGAGTGGAAGAACGCTGAGATCCGGCGCCGAGGCGCGCGCGGGTCCAGGAGACGCCGCGAGGCGCCGTCCCCGGCAGAGAACGGCGCCTCGCGCGCGGTGCACAATCGGTGCGGGAGCGCCTCAGCGCTCCTCGGTGCCGGCGATGAAGCCCTCGACGGCGGCCTTCGCGGCGTCGTCGGGCAGCTGCTCGGGCGGGGACTTCATGAAGTACGAGCTGGGCGAGATGAGCGCCCCGCCGATCCCCCGGTCGAGGCCGATCTTGGCCGCGCGCACCGCGTCGATGATGACGCCGGCCGAGTTGGGCGAGTCCCACACCTCGAGCTTGTACTCCAGCGAGACGGGCGCATCGCCGAAGTTGCGGCCCTCGAGGCGCACGAACGCCCACTTGCGGTCGTCGAGCCATTCGACGTAGTCGCTGGGCCCGATGTGGACATCGCGGTCGGCCAGCTGCGCGGACGTGTTCGAGGTCACGGCGCGGGTCTTGGAGATCTTCTTCGACTCGAGGCGCTTGCGCTCGAGCATGTTCTTGAAGTCCATGTTCCCGCCCACGTTGAGCTGGTACGTCCGGTCGAGGACGACGCCGCGGTCCTCGAACAGCTTGGCCATGACGCGGTGGGTGATCGTGGCGCCGAGCTGGCTCTTGATGTCGTCGCCCACGATCGGCACGCCGGCGGCGCGGAACTTCTCGTCCCACTCCTTCGTGCCGGCGATGAAGACGGGCAGCGCGTTGACGAAGGCGACCTTCGCGTCGAGCGCGGCCTGCGCGTAGTGCTCGACCGCCTGCTGGGAGCCCACGGGCAGGTAGCACACGAGGACATCGGCGCGCGCCTCGCGCAGCGCGCGGGCCACGTCGACGGGCTCGGCATCGGACTCCGTGATCGTCTCGCGGTAGTACTCGCCCAGGCCGTCGAGCGTGGGGCCGCGCTGGACGCTCACGCCGGTGGGCGGCACGTCGGCGATCTTGATGGTGTTGTTCTCGCTCGAGACGATCGCCTCGGCGATGTCGACGCCCACCTTCTTGCCGTCCACGTCGAAGCCGGCCACAAACTCGAGGTCGCCCACGTGGTAGTCGCCGAACTGCACGTGCATGAGGCCCGGGACGGTGCTGTCCGGGTCGGCGTCGCGGTAGTACTCCACGCCCTGGATGAGCGAGGCGGCGCAGTTGCCCAGCCCGGCAATCGCCACGCGAATCGGTTTGTCAGCCACTTTTACGCAGAACTCCTTCTTCGTTCGCCCGGAGGGTCACTCTCCCGGTTCCGGGCACGCCCATCCATCCTAGACCCGCGCGGTGCGCCGCGCCGACCCGGCCGGCGCGCGCCGCGCCGCCCGCCTCGGGACGCGCCTCAGGACACGACGAGCGGCTCGAGCACGAGGTCGGGGTGCTCGCGCTCGACGCCCGCCAGGCGCCAGCGGTCGGAGAAGAGGGCCAGCAGCTCCCCGTCGGAGCGCGAGAGCACCTCGACGCTGCGCTCGCGGGCCAGCGTGGGCACGGCATCGGGCACGGTGCGCCGGGCCAGGCTGAAGCCCAGCCGCTCGAGCGAGCAGGGGGCGTTGAACTCGTTGACCATGCGGTCCTCGGCGACCTCGAACTGCATGGGCCCCACCGCCCCGAGCACGGGCGCCTGGTCGCCGCGCAGGTCCGAGCGCAGCACCTGCACGACGCCCTCGTGGTCGAGCTGGTCGATGCCCCGGCGGAACTGCTTGTACTTCGAGGAGTCCTTGGCGCGGATGACCATGAAGTGCTCCGGGGAGAACGTGGGGATGGGCGGGTACTCGACCTTCTCGTCCAGGTAGAGGGAGTCGCCCACGCGCAGCGCGGAGGCATTCACGAGGCCCACGACGTCACCGGGGAACGCCTCGTCGACGGACTCGCGGTCGCGGCCGAAGACCTGCTGGGCGTACTTCGTGGCGAACGGCTTGCCGCTCTGGGCGTGGGTGACGACCATGCCGCGCTCGAAGACGCCCGAGCACACGCGCACGTAGGCCAGGCGGTCGCGGTGGTGGGAGTCCATGCCCGCCTGGACCTTGAAGACGAAGCCGGAGAACGGGGAGTCGACGGGGCGGCGCTGGCCCGCGACGTCGAGGCGGGCCTCGGCCGGGGGCGCGATGTCGACGAGCGTGTCGAGCAGCTTGTGGACGCCGAAGTTCAGCACGGCCGAGGCGAACATGACCGGCGTCGTCTCACCGGCCAGGAATCGGGCCTCGTCGTGGTTCTGGCCCTCCATGTCGAGCAGCTCGGACTCGTCCTGGGCGGTCGTCCACGCCTCGCCCTCGAGCTCCGCGGCGGACGCCGGGTCGAGCGCCTCCTCGCCGGCGATCGTGGCCCCGCCGTCCGTGCGGGAGAACTTCGTATACGCCCCCGAGGCGCGGTCGAGCACGCCGCGGAAGTCGCCCGACTGCCCCACGGGCCAGGTCAGCGGGGTGGGGACCATGCCGGTGCGGTCGACGATCTCGTCCATGAGGGCGAGCGCGTCGAGGCCGGGGCGGTCCCACTTGTTGATGACGGTGATGATGGGCAGGTTGCGGTGGCGGCAGACCTCGAAGAGCTTCATGGTCTGGGCCTCGAGGCCCTTCGCGGCGTCGACGAGCATGACGGTGCAGTCGACGGCGGAGAGCACGCGGTAGGTGTCCTCGGAGAAGTCCGCGTGGCCCGGGGTGTCGATGAGGTTGATGACGCAGTCGCGGTACTCGAACTGCAGCGCGGCCGAGGAGATGGAGATCCCGCGGTCCTGCTCCATCTTCATCCAGTCCGATACAGTCGACCGCCGGCCGGCCTTGCCGTGGACGGCCCCGGCCTGGCCGATGACGCGGGCGTGGAGGGCCAGGGCCTCCGTCAGCGTGGACTTGCCGGCGTCGGGGTGGGAGATGACGGCGAACGTGCGGCGGCGCCGGGCCTGCCGCACGATCTCTTTGGAGCTGTGGGTCTGCGCATTCACCGCACCAGTCTACGGCGCGCGCACGGCCGGCCCCCAGCGGCGGGGGCTACGCTGGCCCGGCTATGGAATCCGACTACACCCGCCCCGCCCGCCCGCCGCAGCGCGGCCGCCGCCGGCTGTGCACCGCGCTGCCGATCCTCGGGCTCGTGCTCGCGGTCCCGCCGCTCGTGCTCTCCGTGCTCTTCTCGCTCCAGGCCGTGCAGTACCTGCAGCCGCTCCAGGAGATCGGGGCCGCCGATGCGGGCACGAAGGCCGGCCTCATCGTCATGTCGAGCACGGGCTGGCTCGCGCTGGCCGCCGCGATCGTGCTGGTGCTCGTCGCCTACCGGCGCCCGGCGCTGCGCTGGCGGGCGTGGTGGTCGGCGGCGATCGTCGCCGTGGGGCTGGCCAACCCGCTGGCCTGGGCACTGCTCGGCTTCGTGTGACGATGTCCGGCCGGCGCCCGGGCGGGGCGGCCGGACCGGCCATCGCGGCGCCTGGTCCGCGGCCGGGGCGGTGGGCAGGCGGGGCTAGAGCTTGGCCAGTGCCTTGGCGATGCGCTTCTCGCTCACGGTGTGCGCGGTGCCCAGCTGCGGGGCGAAGAGCGAGACGCGCAGCTCCTCGACATCGAACAGGACGTCCTGCCACGCCTCGGGCAGCAGGATGGAGCGGCGGCGGATGAGCTCCTCGGCACCCGGGCCGAGTGCGCGGGCGACCTTGGCCTCGACCTCGGCGGCGGTGCGCTGGACGCGGTCCATGAGCTGGCGGTCGCGGGCGGCCTGGCCCCCCATGGACTCCACGCGGTGCTGGGCGGCCGCGGCGTAGACGGGCACCCGGGCCAGCCAGCGCGGCGCGGTGTCCGCGGCCAGGTGCGGCTGGAGGAGCCGCTCGAGCTGGGCCGAGACATCGGAGAGGTTGGCCAGCACCGTGAGCGCCGAGCTCTTCGACACGAGCCGCTGCGCCGCGTCCGCACCGGCGAAGGCGCGCTGGAGGGTGGCCAGCACGGCGGCGAGGTCGGCGAGGATCGTGTCGTTGACCCGGCGCCGCAGGGCCGCGAAGTCCTCCGCGGTGCGGGGCAGACCGCCCAGCGCAGCGGTGCCCTCGCCGGCGGGGTCGGGGACCGCGCCCGCTGTGTCCATGGCCCGCAGGACGGCGCCCACGAGCGCGTCGGCGAGCGGATCGGCATCGGCGGTGCGGTGGCCGGCCAGCAGCAGGCGCTCGTTCGTCGACAGCTGGTCCACGGCGTAGGACAGCGCCTCGCCGGAGCGCAGTGCGAGCAGCCGCGCCGTGCCCGCGCGGGTGCTGCGCGCCGCCTCGCCCGCGGTGTCGAAGCCGCGCAGGGAGACCGCTGAGCCGTCGTCGCGCAGGCCGGGCCACAGCGTGCGGCCACCGCCTGAGACCGGCTCCGGCAGCGGTCCGAACGACCAGTCCGTCAGCCCCGTGCGGGGCTCCAGGGAGGGCGCCTCGCCCTGGGCTGCGCCGCGCCCCGTGCCCGAGGCGCCGCCCCGGCCGCGCGCAGCCAACGACCGACCACCGCGAAGCCAA
>NZ_WWEQ01000065.1 GCF_009857845.1 Brevibacterium rongguiense
TGAGAGTGTTGGGGAAACGCCCGGTTCCATTCCGAACCCGGAAGCTAAGCCTGATCACGCCGATGGTACTGCACCCGAGGGGGTGTGGGAGAGTAGGTCGCCGCCGCAATCCTCTTCGATTGGGGGGGGTCTTGTCGCTGCACAGCAGCGACAAGACCCCCCTTCTTTGTTTCCCCCCCCCTCGGGGGTTTTCTTTTGTCCTCGGGGGGTTTTCGTTCGCCCCCGCGGCTGAGGGGTGCCCGTGGGCCCGTCCGGGGGCGCCTGGACTGCACGGTTGTTGCGCTGGCCCCGGGCCCGCGGTTACGGACCCGGTGGTGTGCCGGCTTCCCGTGTGGCTGGGGGCGGCGGGGTGCCGGCCCGAGTGCCTCGACTGCACGGTCGCAGGCGGCGGCCCGGGGGTGGCGGCCGCGTATCCGGTTCTGTGCCGGCGTTTCACGCGGCTGGGGGACGGCAGGGGGCCTGCTGGGCGCATGCGCACGGCACGGGCCGCCCGCCCGGGGGTGATGGTCGGCCTGGTTCAGGACGTGTGCGGGGGGCCCGAGGCACGCTACGACGACGTGTCGCTCGGTCCGCCACGTGCCACGGGGTGGCCGACGGGTCGCCCGGTCCGGCACCCGGCGCGGGGTGATGGTGGTGCGCCTGCCGGGCGTGCTGGTTCAGGCAGTGTGCGGGGGCGGCCCGACGACGACGAGGTCGAGTTCGGCCTGCGCCCGCGCGAACCCCTCGGCTGGGAAGTGCGGCTGCCCGCCCTCCTCGTGCACGATCGCCTCGGTCGGTGTGTTCATGTACTCGAAGAATGGCTCGAAGACGGGGGGCGTGAGGAGCCCGAGCATGTGCGTATTGTTCCCCCGCAGGGAGAAGGAGTGGATGGTGCCCGCCGGGGCGTGGAGGAAGTCTCCGGGCCCCAGGACGATCTCCGTGCCGTTGGCGTAGAGGCCCACCCTGCCGGCCAGGCAGAGGAAGTTCTCCGAGTGCTCCCGGTGGAAGTGCAGCGGGATGTAGGGCGCCTTCGCCCCGCGCGTGTCCATGGCGAAGAAGCGCCCGCCGGTGTTCCGCGCCCGCACGGGGTAGGCGTTGATCTGCTGGTAGGTCTCATAGCGATCACCGCCGCCCGCCTTCGTGGCGAACGGCTCGGCGCCCCCGGGCAGGCCGGCGCGGGGCGGCAGCGGTCGCCCGTCCGCGTCGGCCTCGACGAGGTGCACACCCGCCGCGTCCGCGAGCTCCGCGGCCAGCAGGGCGGAGAATGTCCGGGCGGGGCGGCGCGTGAAGACGTGGGAGGCTGTCGGGGTGCCGGCGCGCTCAGCGAGGCGCTGCAGCCAGTCATCGGTGGTGTAGAGGTAGAAGGAGTTGAGCGCGGCGCCCGCCGCGAGCGCGAAGGGCGTGCGCTCGGGTATCGAGGCCGAGTCGCCCCCGATGAGGCGCTGGGTCCCGGTCTCGAAGCGGATGGTCAGCTCGCCCTCGAGCACATGGATGAACGTGTGGCCCGGCACGGTCATGAACGGACTCGCGGAGCCGCCGGGCAGGTCGATCCGCTGCAGCGAGAACTCGCCGGCGGTGTCGCAGTGCCGTGCCATCGTCGTCGCGTGCCAGTCCCCGAGGTCCGTGTGCAGCCCTCCCCCGGACGTGAGGGCGTAGGGCGCGAGGTGGCCGGGCAGGTCGTCGATGAGCGCGCTCATCTGCTGGACGCTCTCCCAGTCGAATGCGGGTGCCATGTGCTGTCCTTCCGGTGGGTGGAATGCTCCTGAGGGTGCGTCGCCCCTGGGGGCGGTGGCGGGCGCGGTGCCGCTGGTGGTCCTTACGCGCGCTGCAGGTGGTGGGCGAAGAAGTCTCCGATGAGCTCGAACGAGGCTGGCCGCCCCTGGGGGTCGAATCCGCCGCGGCGCTCGGCCCGGAACTCCGCCTCCGGTTCGGCGGCCAGGCGGCCGTTGTCCAGGCGGATCCCGGGCCCCAGCTCCTCCACGGTGCCGGGGTTGAGAAACCCGTGGCCGAACCCTTCGACGAGGTAGAGGAGCGAATGGCCGCCTGCGGCAGCGAGGTGCTCGTGGAGGGCGCGCGACTGCTCGGGCGGCACGAGCGCGTCCGCGGTGCCGTGCAGGATGAAGAACGGCGGTGGGCGGCGCTGCGGCTCGAGGCGGGCCGGACTCGCCAGGCGGCCGCGCTGCAGGAGGGCCGCGTGCTCGGCCGCGCTCGTCGCGGGGCCGCCGAGCAGATCCTCCTCCGGGCTTGTCCGCTGGTGGGGGCGCCCGGGGGCCCACGGCCCCAGCAGCTCGTCGATGAGCGAGGGCGGGTAGCCCACGACCGCGCACGCGACCGAGGTGTCCGCCGGATCGTCCTGCGCTGGACACTGCTGCGCACCGGCACGGGGCGCAGCCGCGCTCAGCGCGGTGAACGCCGCGACGTGGCCCCCGGCCGATGAGCCCCAGAGTCCGATCCGCGCGGGGTCGAGGCGCAGGCGCCCGGCCTGCGCGCGCAGCCAGCGCAGGGCCCGCCGCAGGTCGCAGACCTGTGCCGGGTGCCGCCAGCGCGGTGCGAGCCGGTAGTCGATGCTCGCCATCGCAAAACCGCGCGCGGCGAAGTGCGCGTCGAAGTCGGGGCGCGCGGTGCGGTCCTGGAGCCGCCAGCCGCCGCCGTGGAGCCATACGATGACCGGCCACCCGGCGGATGGGGGCGGTCCTGGGGGCGTGACGAGGTCGAGGAGCAGGTCCGGATGCTCGGGTGAGAAGGCCGCGGTGTGCGGTTCGGCCCCGCGGGGTGCAGGTGCGGCACCGGTCATGAGGGCTCCCGGGTCTCCGCCTGCGCTGAGGGGCGACCGACCGCGCGCAGCAGGGCCGCGATGATTGCAGCGCCGTCCTCCTCGCCGCCGGATTCCGCGTTCCGTCCCGACTGTGCCCCCGCTGCCAGCCGTGCCGCCACGTGGTGGTCGGGGCGCACGAGGACCGCCCTGGCCTCCCACGCGCCGCCGGCCGCTGCGGCGTCGGGGCCGGAGAGCTCGACGACTGTGAGCGGGATGCCCGCGGCCGCCGCCGCGGCGCGCACCTGTGAGGCGGTGCGGGCGCCGGACGGGGCGAGGGGTCCGGGAGCGGCCGGCGTCTTTCCGCCGGCCGGCCGGCCCTGCGCCTTCGCGGTGGGCCCGGAATCCGCCAGGAGGAACAGGGTGAAGCCGGTGACGAGGTCATAGGCGCTCGTGCCGTCGGCCAGGCGCAGGTGCGGAAGCAGCTGGCCGGGGCAGGCGGCGGGGGTGTAGACGATGGGATCCACCGGGGAGGTCGGCGCGCCGTCCGGAGTCACCCACGGCGAGGCCGTGTACTCGTAGCCGAACACGAGCCCCTCGGAGTGGAACTCGCTCGACTTCGCGGCCAGGGCCTCATGGGCGCTCTTGCGGGCGGCCCGGCCGGCCGGGGAATCGGCGGTGAGGTCGGCCGCCGCGAAGTCGGAGGCGAGCCGCGCGCCGTTGGCCGCCGCATCGGCGATCATCCGCGCGGCCACCGGGCGCCGTTCGGCCTCATAGCTGTCGAGCAGTTCCGGATCGGCCCAGCCCTGTTCCACCGCGGCGATCTTCCACGCCAGATTGTCCGCGTCCCCCACGCACGTGTTGAACCCGTGCCCGCCCCACGGCGGGTTGAGGTGCGCGGCGTCGCCCACGAGGAACACGCTGCGGGAGATGTGTAGTGGTCGGCCAGCAGCATGCGGGCGGTCCAGGGGTCGGAGGCGAGCACGTCGACGTCGAGGTCGGCGCCCACCCCGGCGAGCTCGCGCACGAAGTCCGCCGCCACCGCGTCGTCATGGGGATCATCGCACCCCTGGAGGATCGTCCACCAGGTCCCGTCCTGATCGAGCTGGCCGATCATCCCGGGGCGCTCACCGACCACCCACCACTGCACGGCATCGGGGATGCGCACCCGCTCGCGCAGCAGCCGCGAGCGGAAGACGATGTTGAAGTTGGGCCTGGGCGCCGAGGTGCCGGCCAGCGAGAGCCCCAGCGACTTGCGCACGCGCGAGGAGCCCCCGTCGGCGCCGATGACGAAGCGGGCGCGTAGCTCGCGGACCTCCTCCGCCGCCGCGCCCGAGGCCGCGGTTCCACCGTGGGCTGGTGGCACCTGGCCGGCCGGCCCCGCCGCCGCGCCCACCATGAGGACGGCGCCCAGCGCATCGGCGCGCACGCCGCGCGCCTCGACCCCGGTCACGAAGGTGATGAGTGCCTCCGCGGCGACGGCCTCGCGCAGCACCTCCTCGACGACGGGCTGGGGGATCTGCTGCCCGCACTCCGGCGCCGGGCCGTAGGCGTGCTGCGCGAGTTGGAACGCCCCGTGGAAGCGGCGCAGCTCATAGCCGGCCAGGCCGGTGCAGAACACGACGTCCTGCGAGTAGCTCACCGGCAGCGCGGCAGCCGCGCGGATGCGCTCGGCCAGCCCCAGGCCGCGCAGGAGCGTCATGGTCCTGGCGTTCGTCGTCTTGGCCCGCGGCCGCAGCCGATCGACTTGCGTGCGCGGCTCCACGATGACCGAGGCGATGCCGGCCCGGGCGAGCGAGAGCGCGGCGAACATCCCCGAGGGCCCGCCGCCGGCGATCGCGACGGCGGTCGACTCGGGCAGGGCAGCGAGTCCGTGGGCGGCCGTCATGCGGTGACCTCCTCGGGGGCCGCGGAAGCGGGCTGCGCGGCCGACCTGCGAGCGCGCCGGGGCAGGAGCACCGCGACGAGCAGGCCCAGGAAGGCCGGGATCGCGAAGCACAGGGCAGCGGCGGGGGGACCGCCGAGGCCGGCCGCGAATGCGCCGTAGGCGGGTCCGGCGATGGCGCCGAGGCGGCCGACCGCGAGCGCCCAGCCGAGGCCCGTGGCGCGCACCCCGTCGGGGTAGTACTGCGCGATGTGGTCGTTGAGGACGTTCTGCGTGGCCATGCCCCCGCAGCCGGCGAGGAAGATCGCGAAGAGGAGGAGGCCATGCGAGGCGGTGGCGAGCACGATGAGGAGTGCGATCACCGCGGCGGTGAAGCCGCAGACGACCATGCGCTTGGGCGAGGTGCGCTGGGCGGTGAACGAGGCCGCGACGGTGCCCACGATCGAGCCCAGCGAGTAGACCGCGAGGAAGCCGATCGACGAGCCCATGCTGAAGCCCGCGGACTGCATGATGACGGGCAGCCACGTGGTCAGGCCGAACATCGTGAGCATGCTGGCGAAGCAGGCCGCCCAGATGAGCAGCGTGCCGCGCCGTGTGCCCGGTCCCATGAGCTGCGCGAGCCCGAGGGCGCGGGGTGCCGGGGCGGGGCCGGAGCCACCGGCCTCGGTACCGGGACCCGGAGCCGGGCGCGCGGCGGCGCGCCGGAAACCGGGGGATTCGGGCAGCAGCGCCCAGGCCAGCGCGAAGACGAGGAACGACAGGCCGCCCAGCGCGTAGACGGGCCGGACCCCCGCGTGGCCGACGAGGCCGAAGGCGCTCAGCGCTCCCAGTAGCGAGCCGATCGGGGGACCGGTGAGCACGGCGCCGACTGCCAGAGAGGTGCGGCCCGCCGGGGCGAACTCCGCTGCGATGGCGACGGCCGTGGGCAGCACGCCTCCCACGCCCAGGCACGTGAGGATGCGGAAGGCGGCGAAGACGGCGAAGGTGGGGGCCATCGCGCACAGCACCATGCCGACGCTGAACAGGCCGAGCGAGACCAGCAGCAGCCGCCTGCGGCCCAGCCGGTCGGTCAGGATGCCGGCGGCGAGCGAGCCGAGTAGCATGCCGACGAGGGAGAGGCTGGCCACCGCGGCGCCCGTCGACTTCGTCACGCCCCACTCGGGGTCGGCGAGGAAGCCGGGCAGCGTGGCTCCGTAGACGTAGAGGTCATACCCGTCGCTGAGCAGCGCGGCCCAGCAGATGAAGAGGACGACGAGCACGGGGGTGCGAGTGCGCATGGGGGCTCCTTTGCCGTGGGCGCGTGGTCAGCCGCGCGTGCGCGCGGCGCTGTCCGTGATGGGGTTGGCGAGGACTCCGAGGCGCTCGGCCTCGACGCTGACCTCGTCGCCCGGCTGCAGCAGCCACGGGGGAGTGCGCGAATAGCCCACGCCCTCCGGGGTGCCGGTGGCGAGCACGTCCCCGGCCCGCAGCGTCAGCGTGTGCGAGATGAGCGAGAGGGTGTTGCCCACGTCGTAGACGAGGTCGCGGGTGTTGCCGTCCTGGACGATCTCGCCGTTGACGCGGGTGACCACGCGCAGGCCGTCGCGCAGATCGCCCACCTCGTCCGCCGGGACCAGCGGGCCGAGGGGGCCGGAGAGGTCGCCGTTCTTCCCGAGGATCCACTGCGAGGACAGCTTCTGCGCCCTGCGGCTCGTGATGTCGTTGAATGCCGCGTAGCCGACGACGGCGGCGAGGGCCTCATCCGGGTCGGCATCGACGAGGTCTGTCCCCACGAACGCCGCGACCTCGCCTTCCCAGTCGAGGCCGGCCTCGTTCGAGGGCACCGGCACCGGGGTGCCGGCGACGGTGAGCGAGCGCGTCCACCGGGCGAAGAGGGTGGGGTATTCGGGGAAGGCCTCGCCGCTGTACGAGCCCTCCGCGTGGTGCTTGCGGTAGTTGAGCCCGATGCAGATCACGCGGGCATCCGGCAGCACCGGGGGCACGACGGCGAAGTCGGCCACGCGGACGCGCTCGCCCTCCGCTCGGCCCGCCCGCTCGATGTGGCCGGCCGGGTCCTCCCAGAACTCCGCGAGGCCGCCGAGGACCAGCGCCTCGGAATCCGTGACCCGGTCCGCGACCGTGATGGCGCCCTGTGCGTCGGCGAGGCCGATCAGCTTCATCGCTGCACTCCCAAGGTAAAAGACTTAAACATATGCATGTTTTGTGGTTGGATTGGAATATGGCACAGATCACGAGTGAAGTCCAGCTCACCGCCCAGGGCCGCCCGCAGTCCCGGGCGGAGCAGCTGGCCGATGCGATCCGGTCCGCGATCGGCGAGCGCGGCCTCGGCGCCGGCGACTTCTTCGGCACGCTCGAATCGATCCGCGAGCAGACGGGCCTTGCCCGCACCACCGTGGGCGAGGCGGTCAAGCTGCTGCGCGACCGCGGCGTGCTGGTCGTGCGCCCCGGCCGCCGCGGCGGCCTGTTCGTGGCCCGCACGACGCCGCTGGTGCGCCTGCGCCACACGCTCATGGACGTCGACGAGGACCCGTCGACCATCGCCGACGCGATCGAGCTGCGCGAAAGCCTGGAGGAACTCATCGCGGTGCGCGCCGCTGCCCACCGCACCGATGAGGACGTGCGCGCGCTGCGGGAGCTGCTCGCGCACATGGAGGCCGCTGCCACCTGGGACGACTTCATGCACGGCAACTGGGAGCTGCACCGGCGGATCGCGCTCATCTGCCCCAACCTCATGGCCCGCACCGTCTACGAGAGCACCCTGGGCTTCCTCACCGGCGGCCGCGCGCGGCAGGCCGGTGACGTGGCCGCCGACTACTGGGAGGCCCGCCTGGACGTCCACCGCCGCCTCGTCACCGCGATCGCCACCGGCGACAGCGGCGCCGTGCGCGCGGCGGTGGCCGCCCACGCCGCCCCGGTCTGAGCGGGCATCGCCCAACCCGCCCGCACCTCCGCTGTCCCCCGCCGTCTGCGCTTCGAAGGAGAATCGCCATGGTCCAGCCGCCCGCCCCCTATCGCCAGTTCCTGTTTTCCCCCGGGCATCCGCGCATCGAGGAGCTCAAGGGCCTCGACGCCTATGAGTACCGCGAGGTCGCCCGCCGGCCGGGCACCTTCACCGGGGGTCTCGTCGAGGGATGGACCCCGCACTACCTCGAGGACTTCACCGGTGTGACCAGCGACGGCGCCCTGGTCGAGGGCCTCTACCCGCTGGAGCCCGCACGCGCGGGGGAGGAGGCCCCGGTGGCCGCCATGGTCGCGGCGGCCCGGACCCTGCTCGAGATCGCCGACGACGACCAGCGCGCCCGGCTGCAGCATGCCGTGGACGCGTCCGAGTGGCAGACCTGGGCGAATCCGGAGTTCATGCAGTTCGACACGGGTGTGCGCCTCGAGTTCGCCTCCCCGGAGTTCCGGACCGCGGCACTCGCGCTCGTGCAGGCGAGCCTGAGTCCCCAGGGGTGGGAGCTGACGCGGAACATGATGCGCATCAACGGGTTCTTGGGCGAGGTCGTGGGCCTGCCGAACATCCTGGGTGACTACTCCTACAACATCGCCCTCTACGGGAAGCCGGATGAGCGCCAGCCGTGGGGCTGGCAGCTCTTCGGCCACCACTGCGCGGTCAACTGCCTGGTGGTGGAGGGCCGCATGACGGTGGGCCCCGTCTTCCACGGTGCCGAGCCCAACGAGATCGATGCGGGCTCCGAGGCGGGCCTGCGCACGTTCGACGACCGCGTCGACGCGGGCACGGACGTCATGGCGCGGCTCACCGCGCAGGAGAGGGACGCCGCCGTGCTCTACGCGAACATGGTGGATCCCGCCATGCCGGAGGGCCGTGTCCATCCCGGAGACGAGCGCCATCTTGCCGGGGCGTTCCAGGACAACAGGGTCATCCCCTATGAGGGCCTGGCGCTGGCCGATGCCTCCGAGGACGTGCGCGCGGCGGTCATGCGCCTGGTCGAGACATTCCTCGTCGTGCTGCCCGAGGGCCCGCGCGCGGCGAAGCGGCGCGAGGTCGCCGAGCACCTGGGGCAGTCCTGGTTCTGCTGGATCGGCGGGACGCAGCCCGGGGACGTGTTCTACTACCGGTTCCAATCCCCGGTCCTCATCGCGGAGCTGGACCATCACTGCGGGGTGTTCCTCGACTACGACGTCCCCCAGCGCTTCCACGTCCACACCGTGATGCGCACGCCCAACGGCAACGACTACGGGCGCGCGTGGGTGCGCCAGTGGCAGGCCGCGCACGGCTAGGGGATCGCGTGGGGGCGGGCGGCCCGAGGCCCCGGTGAGGCCGCGCCGCGGCAGCCGGGGCCGTGTGCCACGATTGCCCTATGCCTGTTGATCCCGCCGCCCACGCCGCCCCGGATGACGCTGGCGTCACCCGGGCGCCGGCGACCGCGACCGCCCCGCCCCTGACCACCTCGGCGCGCTCGAAGGAGGTGCGCGCGTTCGCGGTCATGGACATCGTGGCCCGGGTCGCCCAGCTGCGGGCCGCCGGCGAGGACGTCATCTCGCTGTGCGTCGGCGAGCCCTCCCAGGGAGCGCCCGCCGCCGTGCGCGCGCGGGCGGCGGAGGTCCTCACCGACGGCACCGACCTGGGCTACTGCCCGGCGCCCGGGATCGAACCGCTGCGCGCGGCGCTGCGCGAGCACTACCGACGCTGGTACGGCCTCGACATCCCGCTGGAGCGCTTCTTCATCACGACGGGCTCCTCGGGCGCGTTCCTGCTCAGCTTCCTGGCGGCGTTCGACCCGGGCGACCGGGTGGCGCTCGCGCGTCCCGGCTATGCCGCCTACAAGAACATCCTCGCGGCGGTGGGCTGCGAGGTCGTCGAGCTCGACTGCGGGGTTGCGGAGCGGTTCCAGCCCACCGTCGAGCTGCTTGACGCCGCGCAGCGGGAGGCGCCGCTCACGGGCCTCATGATCGCCTCGCCGGCCAACCCCACCGGCACCATGATCGGCGCCGAGCAGCTCGAGGAGCTGGCGGATTGGTGCCGTCGGCACGGGGTCCGGCTGATCTCCGACGAGATCTACCACGGCATCTCTTTCACCGACTCCAAGGGCGAGTGCGCGCTCGCCTATGACGACGACGCGGTCGTCATCAGCTCCTTCTCCAAGTACTGGGGCATGACCGGCTGGCGGCTGGGCTGGGCGATCCTGCCGGAGGACCTCGCCGATCCGGTGGCCGCCCTGGCCGGCAACGTCACGCTGTGCGCGCCCGTGCCCGCGCAGCACGCTGCCGTGGAGGCGTTCTCGGAGGCCGCCTACGCGGAGGCGGAGGTCGCCGTCGCCGGTTACGCCGCGGCCCGCCAGTATGTGCTCGACGCGGTCCCCGAGCTCGGCTGGACCGACCTCGCCCCTGCCGACGGCGCGTTCTACATGTACGCGAACATCGACGATGTGCTTGGCCCGTACGCGAACGCCACCGAGTGGTGCGCGGCCCTGCTCGAGCAGGAGCGGGTGGCGCTCTCGCCCGGTCTGGACTTCGACACCGTCAACGGGGACCAGGCGGTCCGGCTGTCCCTGGCAGTGGGGCCGGAGGCCACCTTCGAGGCGCTGCAGCGGATCAAGCGGTTCCAGGCCCGGCTGGCCGCAGCGGAGGCCTGAGGGCCGGCAGCCGCGCAGACCTCGCGCAGGCGCCGCGCAGGGCCCGATGCGGTCGGTTGCCTAGGCGCTGGAGCGTGGGCCCGGTGGCCCGGCCGGCAGGGCCGCGGTGCTACTCCGTGCGCTCCGTGGGCCGTGCGGAGGGGCGCGACAGGCGCCGCCAGCCCACCGTCACGCAGGCCAACCCCACGAGCGCGACCACGGTGAGCACGAGCGCGATGGGATCCCACCGCCGCTCGGCGACGAGCGCGAACAGCTGCGCGGCGAGGACCAAGCCCGAACGTGAGGCCCACGAGCACCCGCAGAATCATGCGCCGCCCCGCGTCCGGCGGCGGCGCTCGGGGGCCGGACCCCGGGGTGCGAGACCGGCCTTGGCGCCCGTGCTGTGACGCCGGCGGGCCGTGAAGCTGCCCTGGCGGGCGCTGGACCGGCCCTGGCGGGCAATCGGGTGGCGCATGCTCATCGACTCCTCGCTGTGGTGCGCGTGCGATCGGCGCGTGTGGGGCCCGACGATACCGGACGCCGCTGCGAGGCCCCGCCGCGCTGCTCGCCCAGCGCGGCACCGGTTCACCGCGCTTCCCGGCCGCTGCATCCGCAACCGCTGCCTCTGCAGCCTCGGCTGCCGCAGCTCCTGCATCCCTCGGCAGGCACCCCGGCCCGCATCCCGCGGCCGCCGCGCTTCCCGGCTGCGCTGCGCCCCCGTGGTCAGCGCACCCCGTGCTCGTCGCACACCCGGCCAGCATCGTGTCTCCCTGCGCGCGGGCCTCATCGACCGCACTCCGCTATACGGGTGCAGCGCGCGGGCGCCAGACCGGGGTCAGCGCGCCGGCGCAGTGGGGTGGGGGCCCAGGGCGGGCGGCCGCGCGATCCCGAAGCGCTGGGCGAGTGCGCGCCGGGCGGCAAACCAGCCGCCCATCCCGTGGACACCGGGCCCCGGAGGTGTCGCCGCCGAGCACAGGTACATGCCCGGTACGCCCAGGGCATAGGGATCGAGCGCGGCGCGGGGCCGCGCGACGAGCCGCCACGCGTCCACGGTGCCCGCGGCGATGTCGCCGCCCACCAGATTGGCGTTGTGGTCTGCCATCCGGTCGGCCGGCACGCAGCGCGCCGCGACGACGAGGTCGCGGAAGCCGGGGGCGAAGCGCTCGAGCTGGGCGCTCACCCGCTCCGTCACATCGGCGGGGCAGCCGAAGGGCACGTGTGCGTAGGCCCACAGGGGCCGCAGCCCACCCACCTGCCGCCCGGCATCGAAGGTCGCCGGGTCGCTCACCAGCGTCGTCGGCAGCTCGGGCAGGCGCCCGGCGGCCACCCGTGCGGCATTGGCCCGCAGGTCCGCTGCGTCCCCGCCCAGGTGGACGGTGCCCGCCCGGGCCACCTGCGGGTCCGCCCACGGCACGGGGCCGCTGAGCACGAAGTCCACCTTGGCCGCGGCGGCACCGTGCCCCAGCCGCCCGAGGCCCCGCCGCACCCGCGGCGGCAGGGCGTCGCCCAGGATCCGCACCGCGCCATCGGCCGAGGTGTCGAACAGGTAGGCCAGGGCCGGCGGCAGGTCCGCACGGCTGGCGACGGGTGAGCCCAGTTCGAGTGAGCCGCCGTGGGCGGCCAGGTCGGCCAGGAGCGCATCGGCGATCGCCTGGGAGCCTCCGTGGACGATCGGCCAGCCCGGCCCGTGGGCGGCCGCGCCCAGCAGCGCCGCGGTCCCCCCGCCGGCCAGGCTGGGCAGGCGCGCGATCGTGTGGGCCGCGACGCCGGTCAGGAGTGCTCGAGCTGCGCGGGTGCGGAGCACGGCACCGAGTGCGGGCGTGCCCGCCGACGTGGCCGTGGCCGCCAGCGAGGCGGCCGTGGGCAGTCCTGGACCGGGGCTGTGCCCCAGCTCCGGGGGCAGGGAGCGCTTGTCGCCGAGTGCCAGCGCGGCCGCCTCGGGTGCGTGGCCGGCCAGCCGGCCGAAGAGGACGCGCCATGCCTCACCGTCGGGGCCGAGCCCCGCGCATGCGCGGTCGAGGTCGTGCCAGGCGAGCCCCGCGGGCGCGCCGTCGAGCGGATGGGCGTAGGAGACCTCGGGCGCGGTGGAGGCCACGCCCCGGGCGGCTAAGTCGAATTCGCGCAGGAACGGGCTGAGCACCGCCAGCGGGTGGACGGCCGAGCACAGGTCGTGGACGAGCGCCGGGGCCAGCCCCAGGTCGAGCGTGCGCGACCCGCCGCCGGCGGTGGCCTGGCCCTCGAGCACCAGGACCGTCAGACCGGCCCGCGCGCAGGTCACGGCGGCGGCCAGTCCGTTCGGCCCGCTGCCCACCACCACCGCGTCGAATGCCACCGCCATGCCGGCGAGTCTACGCGGCGGCGGTTGCGGTGCCTGGGGCTGTGATCGCGGTGGCGGTACCGGGGCCGGCCGTGCGCGAGTGGGGATCGACCCTGCCGGGATGGCTCCGCTCCCGCCCGGCCGGGGCCGGTGGCGAATGCGGGGCGAAAACCCGCCGCGCGCGGGGACCAGGCGGCCGGTCTGGCGTATGCTGAGCGCGAGCGGGGCACGTCCCAGGCCGCTCGCCCAGGTCCGCTGTGTGAGTCTCCGTTCGAGGGACCCGTGCTCCGCCCGCACACCGACGTGCGAGCGCCCGCCGGGGCCGGGCGGTGCTGCGCAGCCCGAGAGGAAGCCGCCCCCACCATGGCCGAACCGATCGCCGAGGACGCCGCCGCCGGCGGAGCGTACACGCCCGCCGCGGCCCAGACCCCGCCCGCCTCCCCGCCGGGCCGGACCGGGCGAGCCGGTCAGACCGGCCAGCCCGATCAGACCGGCCAACACGGCCAGACCGGCCAACCCGGCCAGGAGGCGGCCCCAGCACCGCGCCGGCGGGGCATCGGCCTCATGATCCTGCTGACTGTCCTCGAAGTCGTGGGCTCCATCGTCATCGTCGCCGTCGTCACCGGCCGCGGCGGCAGCGACTTCTCCGCCGCCCGCTCACGTTCTGGTTCGGCCAGCGCTTCGCGGCGGGCACGACCCCGGAGGGCATCGCCTGGTGGGAGGGCCTGTGGCGCTATCGCGCGTTCCGCGTCGTGCAGCGCCAGGTCTGCGTCGTGTGGGCGATCATCATGTTCCTCGAGGCCGGTGCGAAGGCGGTGAGCATCGGCGCCAACGGCTTCGCCGCCGGCTACGCGTGGACGCAGATCCTGCCGCTCGTCGCCTCGGCCGTGGGCGTGGCGCTCACGCTCCTGCTCGTGGCCCGCTCGAAGCGCGCGGCGCGGGCGGAGGGAGGCCCCGAGGGCCGCTGAGCGCTCAGCCCCGGTGCGGACCGGCCTCGCTCGCCGGGCGCGGCGGGTCGGCTGGCCCGGGCCGCGAGCCCCGCCCCTCGTGTGCTTCGCCCTCGGCAAGCACCCGGGACGCGATCGCGAACGCGGTGTTCGCACTCGGCACCGAGCAGTAGATCGCGCACTGCAGCAGGATCTCCTTGATCTCCTCCCGCGTCAGGCCGTTGCGCAGCGCGGCGCGCACGTGCATGGCCAGCTCATCGTGATGGGAGCCCGCCAGCATCGCGGTGAGGGTCACCGCCGAGCGCATCCGCCGGTCCAGCCCGGGGCGCGTCCAGATCTCGCCCCACGCGTAGCGGCTGATGAGGTCCTGGAAGTCGCGCGTGAAGTCGTCTGCCGCGGCCTCGGCGCGCTCGACGTGGGCATCGGAGAGCACTTCGCGGCGCACCCGCATGCCCTCCTCGCGCACCTGCTCGCGGGTGAGGTTCGCAAGCCCCGCCGAGGTGCGGGCCGGCTGCCCGTCCGCACCCGGCGCCCCGTTCGGGTCGCCGCCCTGCCCGCCGCTGCGGTCGGGGGTGGCCGGCGCCCCGGCCAGTGGGATCGCCGTCGCGGCACCGCTTTCGGCCCCGCCGCCGGCGGGCTCTCCGGCCCGCGCATCGCCCTCGAGGACGAACTCGCACAGCAGCTGCGCGACGCGGGCGGGCGCTTCGGCGGGGGCCAGGTGGGCGACATCGGGAAGCTCGACGAAGGTGCCGTCCTGCACTCCGTCCGCGATGAGCGAGAGGTTCTCCGGGGGCGCGGGCTGGTCCCGCGCGCCGGCGACCGCGAGCACGGGCACCGCGACATCGTCGAGCCGGCCGCGCAGGTCGAACTCCGCGAGCGCACGGCACAGCGCCGCGTAGGCGAAGCGGTCGGCGTTCTGGAGCGAGTGCAGCAGGGCGGCCGTGGTCTCCGGGTGGCTCGCGATGAACCCGGGGGCGAACCAGCGCTGCGCCGAGCCGATGATCTGCGTGGGGGTGCCGGCGGACTCGACGAGCTGCGCGCGCTCCTCCCACGCCCCGGGGTCGCCGAGCTGCGCCCCGGAGCACAGCACGCCGGCGCGCGCGATCCGCTCGGGGTAGTCGAGGGCCAGCTGCAGGGCGATGGCACCGCCGATCGAATCCCCGGCCACCGCGAAGCGCTCCACGTCGAGGGTGGAGTCGATGGCCTCGAGCACGGCGTCGGCGAGCTCGGCGACCGTCGTCGCGGCCCCGGGGGCCTCCCACGGTGATCGCGAGCGGCCGTGGCCCGGCAGGTCGATCGCGACGACGCGGACGTCGGCGGGCAGGGCCCGCGCGGCCGCCCCCCACAGCGGGTCGGCGGCGGTGCCCAGCGACGGCAGGACGACGAGCGTCTGCGCGAGCCCGGTCGTGGGACCGGTGGAGGGCAGGCGGGCGGCGGTGAGGGCGAGCGTCATAGCAGGCTCCTTCGGCTCAGCTGGGTGCGAGGGTGTGCAGGATGCGATCGGTCAGGGCCTCCGCCCGCCCCGTGTAGCCGGCGGGGTCCAGCAGCGCGGCGAGGTCCGCGCCGCCGGCCAGGGCGGCGAGGGCGGACTGGGGGTTGGGCGCCGCGAGCGCCGCCTGGATCTGAGCGCGCGTGGCCCGGCCGCGCAGCGCGTGGACGAGCCGCTCGCCGACGACTCCGGGCCCGGCGGCTTCGAGGTTGGCGCCCATCCGCGCGGCATCGACCCTGAGCCCCGCGGCCAGCTCCGCGAGCAGCCGGGAGGCGGTGAGGGCGTCGAGCAGCAGGGCGCGCAGGGCGGGCCATTCGGCGTGCCAGGCACCGTCGGCGCGATCGTCGATCGAGGCGCCCACCGCGGAGGCGATCGTCGCCAGCGCTCCGGGGGCCTGGATCCCCGTGCGGTGGAGCAGGACGGAGACGGTGGGATTGGACTTCTGCGGCATAGCCGATGACTCCCCGCCGCCGGACTCCGCGAGCTCGCCCACTTCCGGTCGCGCGCCGATGAGCACATCGCCGGCGATGCGCTGGCCGGCCGCGGCGATCCCCGCGCACGCCACCGCGAGGTCGAGGACGGGCTGTCGGTTGGTCTGCCAGGGCGCCCCCGGGTCCGCGAGCCCCAGCTCGGCGGCCAGCGCCGCCGCGAGCGCCTCGGCGGGCTGGGCGACGAGGCCGTACCCCGCCTGCGTCCCGGCGGCCCCGCCCGCCTGGACGGGCAGCGGCAGGAGTGCCGCGATGCGCTGCCGGGCCGCGTCGAGCCCCGCGGCCCACTGCGCGATGCGCAGCCCCGCGGTGGTGGGCAGCGCCGGCTGGGTGAGCGTGCGGGCCAGGCAGAGGGTACCGCGCTCGCGGGCCGCGAGTGCGGCAAGCGCACCGACGGCATCCGCGGCGCGCGCGGCCACCGCCTCGAGGGCGTCCTGGGCGAGCAGCATGAGCGCGGAGTCCATGACGTCCTGGCTCGTGAGCCCCGCGTGGAGGGCGGTGCTGCGGTCGAGGCCGGCCACCCGTTCGCGGGCGGCGGCCAGCCACGGGATGACGGGGTTCCCGCCCGCCGCCGCGGCGGCGGCCAGCTCCGCCGCGGCATAGTCGTCCGCGCTTCCCAGAGCCGCGGCAAGCGCCTCGGCGGCGGCGGCGGGAACCCCGTCATCCCGTGGCTGGCCGCCGCCCGCGAACGGGTGGC
>NZ_WWEQ01000066.1 GCF_009857845.1 Brevibacterium rongguiense
CGGCGGCCCGCCGGGCGGTCG
This sequence comes from Brevibacterium rongguiense, assembly GCF_009857845.1. GTDB lineage: Bacteria > Actinomycetota > Actinomycetes > Actinomycetales > Brevibacteriaceae > Brevibacterium > Brevibacterium rongguiense. The sequence goes on from NZ_WWEQ01000066.1 coordinate 22, forward strand.
AGATCGCGCTGGGCACGCTGGGGGTGCAGGCCCCGGGCGCCGGCGCGCTGGCGGCCCCCGCAGGCCCGGCGGGCAGCGGGGAATCGGGTGCGGGCGCGGCGCCCGCGCTCATCGCCGTCGTGCAGAACGCCCCCGAGGGCACGGAGGTCGACGCGTTCGAGGCACTGCACCTCGCGCTCGTGCGCCGGCTCTTCGACGTGGGGCGCGCCGCGGTGCGGATTCTCACCGGGCCGGGCATCGGCTCGGCCGCCCAGGCCGCGGCCCGCGCCGGGGTGCGCGGGGCGATCGTGCTGGGCGGGGGAAGCGCGGGGCGCGAGGCGCGCGCCCTCGAGGCCGCCGGCGTGCCGGTGGTGCGGGTGTCGAACGCGCCGCACGCCGGGGCCCGCCAGTTCGTCCTCGACTCCGTGCGCGGCATCGCGACGGCCCTGCGCCACCTCGTCCACCTGGGCCACCGGCGCATCGGGCTGGCCGTCCCGCAGGACTCCGCCGCCGATGCGCGGATCGCGGCCTTCCGGCGCACGCTCGCCGCGGAGATGCACATCATGGCCAGCCGCGATCAGGCGCCCGTCGCCATCGCGGCCGCCGGCGTGCTGGGGGGCGCGCAGGCGGCGCAGGAGCTGCTCGCCAAGGACTGCAGCGCGGTCGTGAGCTGCGCGCCCTCGATCACCTTCGGCATTCTCGAGGCGGCGGGCCGGGCGGGCCTGCGCGTCCCGGAGCACCTCTCGCTGCTGACCGTGGGCGAGATGCCCGATGCCGACGTCCTCTCCCCGCCCATGTCGCAGGTGGGCTTCGACTGGGAGGCGATCGCCGCGGCCGCGGTGCGCGAGCTCGACCGGGTCATCGCCGACCCGGAAGTCGGGCTCGACTACTCGGTGGCCCCCGAGCTCGTGCTGCGCGCCTCCGAGGCGCCCGCCGGCTCGCGCTGAGGCGCGGCCACGGCCTGCGCGCGCGCGTCCGCGAGCCCCGCGAGCAGCGCGGCGACGTCGCTCGGGGCCCCGATGCGCGCCTCGGCAGCGGTCTCGCCGGCCCCCACCTTGACTCCCAGGCCGCCCGGCACCCCGGTGAGCACGGCGAATGCGTCCTCGTCCGTGACGTCGTCGCCCACGTAGAGAGCCGCGGCCGCCCCCGTGCGCGCGAGCATGGCCCGCAGGCCGTCGCCCTTCGTCACGTGGCGGGTGGTGAATTCGTAGACGTCCTTGCCGCGCACCACGCGCGCCTCCGGGACCGCGGCCGCGACCTCGTCGAGGCGCTCGCCCACGGCGCGGGCGGCGCCGGGGCGCGCATCGCGGGTGTGGAACGCCCGGCCCAGCGGCTTGGACTCCATCCAGAAGCCATCGTCGTCGACGTCGCCGCTGATGTCGGCGAACGCCGCATCGAGGCGGGCGAGCGTGCGGCGCTCGCCGGCATCGGGCGCGAGCGGATCGGCGGTGTCCGGGCCGGCGCCGCGGTCGGCGGTGCCCGGGTCGGCGGCGCCCAGCGCGGAGAAGTCCTCCTCCGCCCCGTGGGAGCCCACGAACACGGCCGGCGCGGGGGCCTGGGAGAGCTCGCGCAGCACCTCGAGGGGGCGCCCGGAGATGTAGCCCACGAAGGTGCCGGGCAGCGCGGCGAGCCGGCGGACGGCGCGCGCGGACTCCGGCAGCGGAGCGGAGGTCGCGGGGTCGTCCTGCAGCGGCGCCAGCACGCCGTCGAAGTCGAGGGCAATGAGCAGCGAGGGGGCGTGGGCGAGCGCGCGCAGCGCCTCGGCCCGCGGGGGGCCGGGAACGTCGGCGCTCACGCCGTACCCTCCTCCGGGGCCGGCGCCGGTGCGGCTGACCGGCCCGGCTCGGTGCTGGCGGGGCCGACCGCGGCGGAGTCGGCACCGCCGGGGCCGGCGTCGGCTGTGGCTGCGGCGGGGGTGGCCGCGGCGGGGGTCGCCTGGCCGCCCTTGTCCTCGTCGAGCTCCTCGAGCTCGTCGAGGAAGGCCTGCGACCACGCCTGGACGTTCTCCTTGGCGAGGCGGCGGCGCATCGCCTGCATGCGGCGGTGCTGGGCGGCCTTGGGCATCTCGACGGCCCGCCGGATCGCGCGCTTGAGGCCCGCGATGTCGTGCGGGTTGACCATGAGCGCCTGGGTGAGCTGATCGGCCGCGCCCGCGAACTCGCTGAGCACGAGCGCGCCGTCGTCGCCCGTGCGGCAGGCCACGTACTCCTTGGCCACGAGGTTCATGCCATCGCGCAGCGCGGTCACGAGCATGACATCGGCGGCCAGGTAGAACGCCGTCATCTCCGCGCGGGGGAACGAATGGTGGAAGTAGTGCACGGCCTGCTTGCCCAGCCCCGAGTGCTCGCCGTTGATGCGGCCCACCGCCAGCTCCACCTCGGTGCGGATCTGCTGGTACTGGTCGAGGCGCTCGCGGCTGGGCGTGGCGATCTGGACGAGCGTGACGTCGTCGGTGGACAGGGCGCCCGAGTCGAGCAGCTCACCGTAGGCCTTGAGCCGGTGCCGAATGCCCTTCGTGTAGTCCATCCGGTCGACACCGAGGATGACGACGGCGGGATCGCCCAGGTCCCGCCGGATCTGGGCCGCGCGCTCGATGATCTGGGGATCGTGGGAGTAGGCGTCGAGCTCCTCCGCGTCGATCGAGATGGGAAACGCCGCCGCGCGCGAGACATGGGCGGCGGTGCCGCGCTCCGGGTCCGCGGGGACGCGGATGTCCATGCCGGCCGTCGACCACCCGCGGTCGATGCGCGCGGCGCGCCGGAAGTTCGCGGCGTCCGCGGGGCGCTGGAAGCCGATGAGGTCCGCGCCGAGCGCGCCGGCGAGGATCTCGCGGCGCCACGGCAGCTGGCTGAAGATCTCCCAGGGCGGGAACGGGATGTGGTTGAAGAAGCCGATCGAGACGTCCGGGCGCAGGGCGCGCAGCATCTCCGGCACGAGGAGGAGCTGGTAGTCGTGCACCCAGACCGTGGCACCGGCCGCAGCGGTCTGGGCGGCGGTGCGGGCGAAGCGCTCGTTGACGCGCTGGTAGGCCTCCCACCAGGTGCGGTGGAACTCCGGGGGGACGATGACGTCGTGGAAGAGCGGCCACAGGGTGGCGTTGGAGAAGCCTTCGTAGTACCTGACGACTTCCTCAGAGCTCAGCCGCACGGGCACGAGGTGCATGCTGTCGAGGTCGAACGGCTCGAACTCCTCATCGGCGATGCCCGCCCAACCGATCCAGGCGCCCTCGCGCGAGCGCATGACGGGAGCCACGCCCGTGACCAAACCTCCTGGTGAGGTGCGCCAGGTGGGCTCGTCACCGGAGGTGTCGCGATCGACCGGCAGACGGTTGGCGACGACGACGAAGTCGGCGCCGGCGGCCGGGGCGGGAACGGGCTCGAGGCGCGGGGCCGGCCGATCGGGACGACTGCTCATGCGACTCCTCGTCTTCGGTGCGGACTCCTAGCAGTGTAGGTCCTGCCGTAGTGTGGATCGGGTGGGCATGGAAGAACTGGGAGGCTATCGCCTTATCGAGGAGCTGGGCTCCGGCGGCATGGGAGTCGTGCATCTGGGCATGGATGCGGAGAACAGCCCCGTGGCCGTCAAGGTCCTCCACCCGCACATCGCCCACGACGACACCGCCCGCCAGCGCCTGGCCCGCGAGGTGCGCACGCTGCGCCGGATCCGCCACCCCCGCATCGCCGAGGTCCTGGACGCGGAGCTCGACTCCGCGCAGCCGTTCATCGTCACCGAGTTCGTCGACGGGATGACCCTGTCCGACGACGTGCGGGAGAACGGCCCGTTCTCCGAAGACGAGCTCGTCCACTTCGGCCACGCCCTCCTCGATGCGCTCAGCGCCGTCCACGCCGCGGGGGTCATCCACCGCGACCTCAAGCCGGCCAACGTCATGATCATGGACGGCGAGCCCATGGTCATCGACTTCGGCATCGCGCAGGCCGCCGACGAGGTGAAGGTGACCGCCACCGGGCTCGTCATGGGCACCCCGGGCTACCTGAGCCCGGAGATCGCCGACGGCAAGGCCTCCTCGGAGAAGACCGACTGGTGGGGGTGGGCCGCGACGATGGCGTTCGCGGCGACGGGCCGCAATCCCTACGGGTCCGGTCCGCTCGAGGCCGTCCTCTCCCGCGTGGCCCTGGGGCGGGCGAACCTCGAGGGCGCCCCGCCGCGCTTCGTGCCGCTGCTGCGCGCCTGCCTCGACCCCAAGCCGGAGCGGCGGCCGTCGAGCTCGATGATCCTCGACGCGCTCGTCGACATCGAGTCCGGCCGGATGCCCCAAGTGGGCGGGCGCGGCGGCCGCGGCTCGGGCATCGCCCCCATCCCGGAGGCCCCCACGAACATCCTGCCCCGCGAGGAGTCGGCGGGGGCCGGATCCCCGGCTGCCGCCGCGGCGCCCGCGGACGGCGCCGCGGGCTACGGGGCCCCCGGCCCGGCCTACGGCTCGGGCGGCGCCGGCTACCCGCCGGGCGCCGCAGCCGCCGGTGCACCGGATGCCGCCGCCACCCGCGTCCAGGACGCCGTGCCCGGCGCCCGCCCCCCGTACTCCGCCGCACCGGGTGCCGGTGCCACCGGCTATGGGGCCGCACCTGTCCCGGCCGGCCCCGGGACCGCCGGCTCCGGTGCACCGGACCCGGGCCGAGGCGCCCAGGCCGCCCGCGCGCAGCAGGCGGGCGGCCCCCACGGGCCCATCGGCTACAGCGCGCTCGGCATCGACGCCCAGCAGCGCAGCGATGCCCAGCACCACGGAGGAGCCCAGCACCACCGGAGCGCCCAGCCTCTCGATCGCGCGGCCGGCGGGGTGCCGGCCTACCCCCAGCCCGGGCAGGGCCCGGCGGCGGGGGGCGCACACCCGTACGGTGAGGCCGCGGCCGGGCCCCGGCGCGGGCGCGGCCGGTGGGCGGTGCTCGCGCTCATCGCGCTGGGGGTCGCCCTCACGCCACTGGCCCCGGTGCTCCTCGTGGCCGCCGTGTACCTGTGGCAGCTGCCGGCGCGCACCGCGGGCTCCGTCGTGCGCTCGCAGCAGCTGCGCGCGCTGCGCTATGGACCGCAGGCCGGCGGCGGCTGGGGGGCGGCGCCCGGTGGCTTCGCCACGGCGCTCTTCACGTCGTTCTTCTGCCTGCTGCTGCCGCTCACCGCCGCGATCGCGGTGACGGTGCTCGTTCGCCTCGATGTGGTGGGCGTGATCCCGCGCGGCCACTCGGAGGAGTGCTCGCTGTGGGCCGGGGCGGCGGTGGGCGCCCTCGTTCTGTTCGTCGGGCCCGGGGCCGCGAACCTGCGCCGCGGCTCCGGCGCGGTCCTCGCGGGCCTGGTGCGCGGCAGCGCGACGGGCGGCCTCATCCTCGCGGTCGCGCTCGGCGCGATCGCGGTGCTGGCCGTCATCGCCGTGTGGGGCGGCGCCTCGGTCACGTGGTGGCCGCTGCCGACCAACCCCTTCACCTGGCTGCCGAGCACCCGCCTGTTCTGAGCCCGCGCCCAGCGGCCGGGCAGGGCCGATGCGTATGATGGTGCCGGCGCGTCTCGCGTCGTTTCAGCAGCCGAAGACGTGAGGAACCATGGCGAAGAACCCGTCGAACGATGACCGCCGGCGCGCAGCGCGCGAGAAGGCCCGCCAGATCGCGCAGGCGCAGGCCAAGCGCGAGAAGACGGCGAAGATCGTCCTGTTCAGCGGCATCGGCGCCGTCGTCCTCGCCGTGATCGTGGTCGTGGTGATCCTCCTCGTCCAGGCCGCGCGGCCCGCGCCCGGCCCGAACGCCTACTCCCAGGGCGGCATCACGCTCGTCAAGGACGGCAGCGGCTTCAAGCCCGTTGCCGCCAAGGGCGCCTCCGGCGACGATGTGCCGGACGGCCTCGCCGCCTACAGCGACTCCGGGCTCTCCGACAAGGCCGCGGTGGTCAAGGTCTACATGGACTTCCAGTGCCCCTCGTGCAAGAGCTTCGAGGAGGCCAACGGCAGCGCCCTGAAGAAGCTCGCCGGCGAGGGCAAGATCGCCGTGGACTACCAGCCCGTGGCCATCCTCGACTCGCAGTCGCAGGGCAACCAGTACTCCACCCGCGCGGCCAACCTCGCCGCCTGTGTGGCGGACAGCGGCCAGGGCGGGAAGTTCTTCGACTTCACGAAGGCGATGTTCGACGGGCAGCCGGAGGAGCAGTCCAACGGCCTCGACGACGACGCGATGCTCGCCAACGCGAAGAAGGGCGGAGTCGACGTCGACGCGAAGATCGCGCAGGACTCCTCGAAGACCGTCGCCGACTGCGCGCGCGAGCAGACGTTCCAGAAGTACGTGGAGAAGAGCACGAAGGACGCGACGTCGAACGGGCTGCAGGGCACACCGCGCGTGGAGATCAACGGCGAGGACGTCGATCCGTCCGTCTGGGGCGATCCCACCGCCTTCGCGACGAAGGTGCTGCAGGCCTCCGGGGAGATCCAGGGCTGAGCCGGCCGCCCGGCCGTGCCGTGCGCGCCGGTGGCGTGCCGGTTAGACTGCACGAGCGGCCCCACCGGCCGCCCGGGTCGCGGACAGCGCGGGCCGGGATGCCGCCCCGCACAGCCGGGTGCGGTCCGCCTCCTTAGCTCAGTTGGCCAGAGCATCTGTCTTGTAAACAGAGGGTCACCGGTTCGAATCCGGTAGGGGGCTCCACAGCGTTTATGCTGGCCAGACAGCACAATACGAAAATCAAATTTGCAAGGGTAGTTGCCGGGAAACCCTGATTCGTGACCCCATATGACCTAACGGGCGCAGGGGCAGGGGCGATGCCTGCGCCCGCGGCCCCCGCACGTGCCTCGGCTTCGGCCGGTCCCGCGCCGGGCCGCGGCGGCCCGTCACCCCAGTGCGCGGCCCCGCGCTTCCCGGCCGCGGGTGGCCGCGCGAAGACTCGCGCACGGGGGAATCCCGCCCTGTGACCGCTGACGGTCCGTTCGGTGAGAACCCGCCCGCGCATTGCGGTAAACCCATGCGCGCACGTGCATGCGCGCCCTATGGTGGGGGTGGATCCGACATCCGGATCCGCGGCGGTGCGGATCCGCCCTTCGCTTCCCCCCGGGGACGGGCACCGCCGGAGTCCGGCGCCGCCCGCAGCGGGCGGGGCCGCACGGCGAGGCCGGCAATGGAGCCGGCGGAGGAGTTGAAGTGCGATGAGTGCAATGAAGGCAGCGGTCGTCACGAAGTTCGGCGATGAGCTCACCATCGACGAGGAGCAGCAGATCCCCACCCCGGGCCCCGGCCAGGCGCTGGTCAAGCTCATCTCGTCCGGCGTGTGCCACACGGACCTCCACGCGGCCGAGGGCGACTGGCCCGTCAAGCCCCAGCCGCCCTTCATCCCCGGCCACGAGGGCGTGGGCCGGGTCGAGGCAGTGGGGGAGGGCGTCACCGACGTGAAGGTGGGCGACCTCGTGGGCAATGCGTGGCTGTGGAGCGCGTGCGGTGACTGCGAGTACTGCCGCACCGGCTGGGAGACGCTGTGCGAATCCCAGATCAACGGCGGCTATGCGGTGGACGGGTCGTTCGGGCAGTACATGCTCGTCGACACCCGGTTCGCCGCCCGCATCCCGGAGGGCGCGGACCTCAACGAGGTCGCCCCGGTGCTGTGCGCCGGCGTCACCGTCTACAAGGGCCTGAAGATGACGGAGGTCAAGCCCGGCGAGTGGGTGACGATCTCCGGGATCGGCGGGCTCGGCCACATCGCGGTGCAGTACGCCGTGGCGATGGGCATGCGCGTGGCCGCCGTGGACGTCTCCGATGACAAGCTGGCGCTGGCGAAGAAGCACGGCGCGGAGGTCACCGTCAACGCGATGAGCGGGGACCCCGCCGCGGAGATCCAGGAGAAGACCGGCGGCACGCAGGGCGTGCTCGTCACGGCGGTGCACCCGGACGCGTTCGGCCAGGCGATCGGCATGGCCCGCCGCGGTGGGACGATCGTGTTCAACGGCCTGCCGCCCGGGGACTTCCCGGCGCCCATCTTCGACATCGTGCTCAAGGGCCTCACGATCCGCGGTTCGATCGTCGGCACCCGCCAGGACCTCGCCGAGGCGCTCGACTTCTACGCTCGCGGTCTCATCCACCCGACGTTCCACACCCGGGACCTCGAGGACATCAACGCGGTCTTCGACGAGATGCGCCACGGCAAGATCGACGGGCGCGTCGTCATCGAATTCTGAGCCGGTGAGCCCACCCGGGGCCCGAGGCGCGCTGTGCCTCGGGCCCCGGGTGCGGTGCCCCGCACCTTGGGTCCGGCTGCGGTGCCCCGCACCTTGGGTCCGGTAGGGGTGCCCCGCGCCTCGGGCCTGAGGCCGGCTGGTGGCCCAGTCGTTGCCGTACCGCAACCGCGCGGCGCCCCGCGGCCGTGCCGCGGCCCGTAGGCTGGGAGACACGATCCGCTGCCCGAAGGGCCGGCCCCGCGTCGGCCAGGCGGCCACACGGGCAGCGCGCCACCGCGGTCGCCGGGAACCCGGAGGTCCCCCATGGAGGCCGTCACTGCCGTCCTCATCGTCCTCGCCGTCCTCGTCGTCGGCCTCATCGTGCTCGCCGTGCTGCTGTTCGGCGGCCTGCGCACCAGCATCTTCTTCACGGTGCACACGCAGGAGAGCGTCATCGTCGAGCGCTTCGGCAAGTTCAAGAAGGTCGCGCGGCCCGGCCTCAACACGAAGGTGCCGTTCATCGAGACGACGACCCGGCCCATCTCCCTGCGCGTCCAGCAGCTCGAGGTCAACATCGAGACGAAGACGAAGGACAACGTCTTCGTCATGGTCCCGGTGGCCGTCCAGTACGTCGTGGGCGAGGACAGCGTCGTCGACGCCTACTACCGGCTGGCCAACCCGGAGGAGCAGATCCGCTCGTACGTCTTCGACACGGTCCGCTCCTCGCTGTCGACCCTCACGCTCGACTCGGCGTTCGAGTCCAAGGACGACATCGCCTCGAGCGTCGAGCACCGGCTGTCCGAGTCGATGGCCCGCTACGGCTTCCGCATCGTCAACACGCTCGTCACGGACATCTCCCCGGACTCGCGCGTGCGCGACTCGATGAACTCGATCAACGCCGCCCAGCGCGACAGGGTCGCGGCGCAGGCGCTGGCCGAGGCGGACAAGATCAAGCGCGTCACCCAGGCCGAGGCGGAGGCCGAGTCCAAGCGCCTCCAGGGCGAGGGCGTGGCCGGCCAGCGCAAGGCCATCGCCACCGGCATCGCCGAGCAGTACGAGATGCTGCGCCGCGCCGGCATCGAGGACACGGCCGAGCAGCTGCTGCTCATGACCCAGTACTTCGACACGATGCAGGACGTGGCCCGCAACGGCCGCTCGAACGTCCTCTTCCTGCCCTCGAACCCCGGCACGCTGGGCGACCTGACCACCGAGATCCGCACCGCTCTGCTGTCGACGCAGGCCGCGCACAAGGGCGACGAGCAGAGCCGCGACGATGCCCGTGCCGCCCGCTCGCAGGTGAGTCGTGGCGGTTCCTCGCGGGCGGAGCGCCAGGCCGCCGAGCGGCGCGCGGCCCCCGATTACGGGGACATGCGGGGCGACGTGCCCGAGCAGCCCCACCGCGCCCCGGAGTTCTGAGCCCGCGCGCCGGCTGCGCCATGTGTGATACCCCTTAGAGGTCACTGGGAGGCAGCCGAGCGCGGGGCAGGCCGCGCTCGCCCACCCGGCCGATGGGGAAGAGGGACATGAGCGAGGACGCACCGACGACGAACCGGCAGCGCAGCGGTGGCCCCGATCGCCCGGCCGGCGGGCTCGACCGCTTCTTCCGCCTCACGGCCCGCGGCTCCACCGTGGGCCGTGAGCTGCGCGGCGGTCTCGCGACGTTCTTCGCGATGGCCTACATCGTCGTGCTCAACCCCATCATCATCGGCGCCGCCCCGGACTCCACCGGCCGGTTCCTGGGCGGCGGGGACGAGCCGAACCTCGCCGCGGTGGCCGCCGCGACGTCGCTGATCTCCGGCATCTTCACGATCGTCATGGGCCTGCTCGGCAACTTCCCGCTGGGCGTGTCCTCGGCGCTGGGCATGTCCGCGTTCGTCACCTACGGCGTCGTCGTCATCCCCGGCATGACGTGGGCCGATGCGATGGGCCTCGTCGTCATCGAGGGCATCATCCTCCTGCTGCTCGTCATCACGGGCTTCCGCCGCGCCATCTTCAACGCGGTCCCCGCCCAGCTCAAGAGCGCCATCAGCGTGGGCATCGGGCTTTTCATCGCGCTCATCGGCATGATCGACGCGGGCTTCATCCAGAAGGGCAGCGGCACCGGCCTGGAGCTCGGGCAGGGCGGCTTCATCACCGGCTGGCCCGTCCTCGTCTTCGTGCTGGGCATGCTCGCGGTCTTCGTGCTGTGGACGGCCAAGGTGCGCGGCGCGATCCTCTACTCAATCCTCGGCGCCACCGTCGTCGCGCTCATCATCGAGGCGGTCGCGAAGGTGGGCCCCAAGTCCGCCGGCGGCGAGGTGGTCAACCCGAGCGGCTGGAGCCTCACGGTCCCCACGCTCGGGCAGGACTGGCTGGTGCCCCCGGACTTCTCGACGCTCGGCCAGTTCAACCTGCTCGGCTCGTTCCAGCACGTGGGCCTCATCGTCACCGTCCTCACCGTCTTCACGCTGCTGCTGACGAACTTCTTCGACCTCCTCGGCACCATGGTGGGCGTGGCCAACACGGGCGGACTCGTCGACGAGCGGGGCGATGTGCCGGGCTCCCAGCGCATCATGGTCGCCGATGCGCTCGGTGCGATCGGCGGCGGGATGGGCGCCACCTCGTCGAATTCGGCGTTCGTCGAATCCTCGGTGGGCGTGGGCGACGGGGCGCGCACCGGCCTGTCGAGCGTCATGGTGGGCGTGCTGTTCCTCGCGACCATCGTGCTCTCGCCGCTGGCCGGCGTCATCCCCAGCGAGGCGGCGGCGCCCACCCTCGTCCTCGTGGGCTTCCTCATGATGCAGCAGGTCACGCGGATCGACTGGACGGACCTCGAGCTCGCGATCCCCGCGTTCGTCACGATCGCCCTCATGCCGTTCTCCTACTCGATCACGAACGGGATCGGCGCGGGCTTCATCGTCTACGTCATCATCAAGGTGTGCCGCGGCAAGCTGCGCGAGGTCCACCCGCTCATGTACGTCACCGCCGCGCTGTTCGCCCTCTACTTCGTCTCCGGCCCGGTCCAGGCGCTCTTCGAGCACTGAGGGGCGCCCCCGCGCTTCGTGCCGCCCTCTGCCGGCCGAGGTGCCCTGAGCGTCCGGCTGTCCCCCGCGCGGCCGCGGCGGCGGCCTCAGCTGGGCCCCGGGGCCTCCGGATCGGCGGGCACGGGCAGCCGGCTCACCGGCACGAAGCCGGCGTACTTGGGCTCGAGGAGGTCGCCGGAACTCGTCCCGTGCAGCCGTCGGCTGACCCAGGGTCCCACGTGGGTGCGCATCCAGTGGGCCTCCTCGGTGACGGCCTGGCGCACCCGCCGCGCGGGCGCCGGCGGGATCCGGAAGCCGCGGCCGGCGGGCGTCGAGCCCTCGACGACGCCCAGTGCCGTGGCCGCCACCGTGGCGTGGCCGAGCGAGCTCAGGTGGATCCGGTCCTCGGCCCACATCTGCTTGGCGTAGAGCCGGCGCAGGCCCCACAGGTCGAGCATGAAGCAGTCGTGCCGGTGGGCGATCGTCCACAGGTGCGAGTTGTAGATGGCCACGCGCGGGCGCAGTGCGCGCAGCACCGGGGTGAACATCTGGGTGTCGTAGCCGTTGCCCAGCAGCACCTGGATGCCCTCCGCGCGCAGCGCGATGATCGCGCGCTCGAGCTGGGCGGCCAGGCCGTCGATGTCGGCACCGGGCCGGAGGCAGTCGTTGCCGCCGCCCACGAAGGACACAAGGTCCGGCTTGAGCTCGAGTGCCGCCGGCACCTGCTCCTCGATGATGCGCTCGAGGAGGCGCCCGCGCACCGCGAGGTTCGCGTACTCGAGTTCGGGACCGGCCACGGGGCTCTCGGCGAGCCCGAGCGCGAGGCGATCGGCCCAGCCCAGGAACCGGTTCGGCGCCCCGTCCGGCGAGGGATCCATGAGGCCCTCGGTGAAGGAGTCGCCCAGCGCGGCATAGCGGCGGATCGTGCCCAGCTCCCGGTCCGCGGCGACCGGTGCCTCGGGCGCCGCCGACGGCGAACCGCCGCCCGGTGCTCCGTGGGCCTGCTCGGACTGGGTGCCCGGCTGCTGTGCCTGCGTCATGTGTGCCGCTCCCTTCGCTGCCGCGGGCACCGCGCACGTCCGGCGCCCGCAGCGAGTCTACGACCGGGTGCGGACCCGGGCCGGCGGGCGGGCCGGGGCCGGTTCGCGCTCGGCAGCGCGGGACAGACCGCGCCGGGCGGTGCCGCAGGCCGCGCACGCTGAGCGGTGCGTGGGACTTTTCGGGCATTCGGTTGGCAGGCGGCCGGGCGGGGTGCGCGGGCCGGGAGCGACCCACTACCGTTGAACCATCGTCTCCCACCCGCCGGCACTCCTGGAGGAAGCGCGCATGTACACCTCGGCCCCCGTCCCGCAGGTTCGCACCACCGTTCTGGTCGGGGCCCGGGTGTATCCGATTGCCGATGCCGACGGTGCGCTGGTCGAGCCCATCGACGATGGCGCGGTGGTCCTGCGCGAAGGCCGGATCGCGCGGGTCGGGCCCCGCGCGGAGGTCCTCGCGGCCGTTGAGGCGGAGGAATCCCAGGGCCAGAGCCGCATCGTCGACGTCACCGGGTGCGCGCTCACCCCGGGCCTCTTCGAATCCCACGGCCACGTGGGCGTCCACGAGGACGGCGAGGGGCCCGCGGGCAACGACACGAACGAGTCCATCCGCCCCGACGGCTCGGCCCTGCGCGCCCTCGATGGGATCAATCCCGCCGACGTGGGCTTCGCCGACGCCCTGCGGGGCGGTGTGACGACGGCGCTCATCAAGCCGGGCTCGGCCAATCCGATCGGCGGGCGCACCGCTGCGCTCAAGACCTGGGGCCGCATCGCCGATGAGATGCTCATCAGCCAGGACCTCTCGGTGAAATCGGCGCTGGGGGAGAACCCCAAGCGCTTCTTCGGCGAGAAGGGCAAGGCCCCATCGAACCGCATGGGCGTGGCGCGCGAGATCCGCGAGGCCTTCACCGCCGCCCAGGACTACCGCGCCGCCAAGGAGCGCGCGGAGGCCGAGGGGAAGGCGTTCGACACGGACCTGGGCAAGGAGACGCTCGTCGCGGTGCTCGAGGGGCGCCTGGCCTGGGACCAGCACTGCCACCGCGCCGACGACATCGCCACCGCCGTCCGGCTCGCCGACGAGTTCGGCTACCGCCTCATCGTCAACCACGGCACGGAGGGCCACTTCATCGCGGACTTCCTCGCCGAGCGCGGCATCGACGTCATCGTCGGGCCCCTCATGACCAGCCGCAGCAAGGTGGAGCTGCGCGAGCGCACGCTGGCCACGCCGGCCGTGCTCGAGGCCGCGGGCGTGCGCTTCGCCCTCACCACCGACCACCCCGTCGTGCCCATCAACTTCCTCATCCACGAGGCCTCGCTGGCGGTCAAGGAGGGGCTCAGCCCCGCCGCCGCGCTCGCCTCGCTGACGGTGTGGCCTGCCCAGATGTTCGGGCTCGAGGACCGCATCGGCACGCTGGAGCCCGGTTCGGATGCCGACGTCGTCGTGTGGTCCGGCGACCCGCTCGCGCTGGATTCGCGCGCGCTGCGCGTCTTCGTCGACGGTCGGGAGGTCTACTCCCACGAGGCCGGCGCGCGGGAGGCGGCGGTCGCAGATCCCTTCGGCCCCACCCCCATCTGCGTGCCGTGACCCAGGGGCAGAACCGGCCAGGGGACCCGCCGCGCGGCGGCGCCGGCGGGGCTTGGCAGCACCGGCCCACCGCGCCCGAGGTGGACCCTGCCGCGGACGCGAGCACGAACGCGAGCGCCGACCCGGCCACGGACGAGCTGCCGGTGGTGCGGCCCGTCTTCCGGGGCGGGGCGGCCGAGGTCCAGCCCGCCGCAGGCCAGCCGGCCGCGGGCAGGGCCGCCGACCGGCGCGCCCCTGCCAAGCCCGCCTCGGCCAAGCCCGAAGCGACTGAGCCCGACGCTGAGCCCGCCTCGGCCGCGACCGCTGCGGCCACGACCAGCGCTCAGCCCGCCACCGCACCCCCTGGCGCCGCACACCCCGCGGCGCAGCCCGCGGTGCAGGAGCGCCAGACCGGGCAGACCGAGGCGCCTGCTCGGCCGGGGCAGGCGCCGCGCAGGCCCTCGCGCGCCAAGCGGCTGCTGGGCCTCAGCGAGCAGCAGCGCGGCCACGGCTCGGCCCGCCGCACCGCCGAGCGCATCGCCCGGCGCACGGTCGACCGCATCGTCGCGGACCCGGCGCCCACGACCGCCCCCATCCCGATCGTCGCCGTCCTCCAGGGCACCTCCTATCAGGCGCCGGTCGAGGCGGCGGCGAAGTCCGAGGCCGAGGCCCGGATGATCCTCGACCTCGCCGTCGACATCGGCGCGCTCATGCTGCGCGCCGGCAGCGGCAGCTCGGACGTGGAGATCGCCGTCGTCGCGACGTGCGCGGCCATGGGCCTGCCGGACGCGGAGGTCGACCTCACCTCCACCGCGCTCACGGTGCACTACTCGGATCCCGAGGGCCGGCTCTACACGGTCGTGCGGGTCAGCCGGGAGGAGTCGACGAACTACGCGAAGCTCGCCTCGATCCACCGCCTCGTCGCGGACATGGTCCAGGGCAAGCTGAGCTACGACGACGCCCGTGACCGCTTCGACGCGATCCGCCGGCAGCGCAGGCCCTACCCCGACTGGTTCTCGCAGCTGGCGTGGGGCGTCATGGTCGCCTCGTTCATCAACCTCATCGGCGGCTCCCTCGTCTCCTCGCTGCTGGGCTTCGCGATGGGCCTGCTGAATTCGTGGTTCGGCGCCCGGCTGGGGCGCACCGGCCTGCCCGGGTTCTTCATCACGACCGCGCAGGCCGCGTTCACCACGATCATCGCGATGCTCGCATGGACGCTCAACCTCGTCCACAGCCCGCAGTACGTCGTGGCCGGCGGCATCGTGCTGCTGCTGCCCACCCAGACGATCCTCTCCGCCGTGGACGATGCGCTCACGCAGTTTCCCCTCACCGCCGCCGCGCGCGCCGTCCGGGTCCTCATGACCATCGCGGGCATCGTCAGCGGGGTCGCGCTGGGCCTCAAGCTGGGCGGCCTGTTCAACCTCGAGAGCTTCGAGGTGGTGGTGCGCTCGAGCGGCGTCGAGGTCCTCACGACGATCGTGGCGCTCTTCGCCGCGCTCCTCGTGGGCATCGGCGGCGCGGTGGGCCTGCAGGTCAACCGCCGCTTCGTGCTGCCGGCCGCCGGCATCGGCCTCGTGGGCTTCGTCATCAACGTCGCGTGCACGCTCGGCGGCCTGGGCAACATCGTCACCTGCCTCATAGCGGCCACTGCCGTGGGGTTCCTCGCCCGGCTCATTGGCGAGCGCGTCTCCGCGCCCACCGTGGCGCTCCTCATTCCCGGCATCTACCCGCTCCTGCAGGGCATGAGCGTCTTCACCGCCGTCTACCAGATGATCCAGGACGACGTCTCGCTGTCACTCGGGCTCTCCGCGCTCTTCGCGGCGATCACGGCGAACTCCGCGATCGCGGTCGGGGCGTCGCTCGGCGTCTTCCTCGCCCGCCCGCTGCGCCGCCGCCTGCGCAAGCGGGCCGCGGGCAGGGCCGGCGGCGCGGGCTCGGAGTCCGAGGGCGCCGCGGGC